>JBDTJC010000118.1:0-17472 GCA_039936055.1 Polyangiaceae bacterium
CGGACGCAGGACTGCGCGAGATTGACCACGGACACTGGGAGCAACTCACGCGTCGAGACGTAGAAGCACGCTTTCCAGAGGAATATTCCAACTGGGAAGCAGACCCGTTCACGTTCGCACCCGAAGCGGGTGAGTCGGGGCTCAGCGTGATGGCGCGCGCGCTACCCGTGCTGCGACGCATCGTCGTCGCGCACGAAGGCAAGACTGTCGCGGTCGTCTCGCACAAGGCGACAATTCGGCTGGTGCTGTGCAGCCTGCTGGGTATCGATGCGCGCGGCTATCGCGATCGCCTGGACCAATCACCGGCATGCCTCAACGCGCTCGACTTCAAAGACCCGGTTCGCGTGCGCTTGGTCGTCTACAACGACACTTCGCACTACGCCGCTCGTCCGGCAAAGTCCCATTCTCGCCTGTCCAAGTGGTGGGAATAGCTGCCGCGCGCAGGGCTCTGCCGGGCTGCGCGCGATCCCGTTGAAGCGAGCCCGCCCTGAAGCGTGCAGCGCCCCAAAGTGGCTCAAAACTAGTGCCAGATTCCTAAATCGGCGCGGTGTCGATGCGCTCGGAGCTGGCTGCAATTTTTGAGAGGTCTTGGAACGCACCAGCTGCGCACTTTGCGCGCGTCGTGTGCACGTTGGGCCGGCAGAAGCACCCAACGGCAGGCTGAGGCGGAGTCGATACCCACTTAACTAACGAGGGCGGCCTTTCGCGGTTCCGCGCGCAATGCTTACAAACCGGTGTGATCGATGGCCGCCCGCAAAGTCTCGTTGTGGCCAGCGGAAGGGCAGTGCAATGCTGGCGCGATCAAGGTTTTTAGCTGAGTGGCTCGCACCGAACACACACCCTACCCGGACCAAGCGGATCCGGTAAGCGAACAACGCTTCGTCGGTGAAGCTGTGGCGATGAAGCTTCGCTATCGTCAAGCGTTGATCACGCTACGCGAAGGCAAGCTGTATCTCGGGCGCAGCCCCGACTGTGAGTTGGCGATCAACGACCCGGCGGTCTCGCGCCGACACGCACGGCTGTGGGTCAGCCCCACGCAGATTGTGATTGAGGATCTGGGTAGCCAAAACGGCGTGCGCGTCAACGGCACCAAGATTCAAGGACCCTGTGAGTTGCACGCGGGTGACGTGCTCCGCATCTGCAGCCACGAGATGGAGCTCGTCGACACCGTCGACCAGCAGACAGATGACGCGCCGAATCGCTACCGCATCACGGCGGATACGCTGAGTGGCGCAGACACAACCACGCTCCTAGACGAGCTTCACCGAACGAGTCGTCCGCCCGCGCACACGCCCAACATGCGGCTCGAGCCCGGCGCACCGCGCCCGAGCACGACGCCGCCCGGCAGTGACTCGTTGACCAAGGCCATCGTCGCCCTGGACGACGCGTTGAACGCGGGGGACGTGAGCGAGGGCGAGCGTCGCTTGGGTCCCATCCTGATGCGCGTCCACGAGCTGCTCCTCAAAGACCATCCGAGCGGGCTCGAACTCGCGGAGCACGTCGTGGTCTCCGCCGCGCGCTTGGCCAGCGAAACGCGCAGCGCCGCGTTCATGAACTACGCGGTGACGCTGTATCAACTACTCGGGCGCCCGCTGCCGGAACCCGCCGTGAACGTGATTCACGTCTTGGTTCAAGCGGGTTTGTACCCGAATATGCTCGCGCTGGAGAGCTACGTCGCGAAGATCAGCCTTCAGACCTCGCGCTTCGACGAAACAGAGCTGTTCTTGCTGGATAGCTTGCACCGCATCGTGTTGCGTCGCTGACCCAGCGCGGTCAATGGGCTTTCAGACGCGGGTTCAATGGGTCCCCGTCATCCCGACACGGCGGCTGAGAAGTCGTGACGGCGTGAACCGAGTGCGGACCGATTTTTGGTGGGGGGGCACCGTGACTGGGCCCAGGCGGCACAGTGGTGGACAAGTCATGCTGCGCTTGTTGCAGCAAACTTGGGCGCTGCGCGAACTCGTCATTGCGGCGCAGCAAGCGCGCGCCGCTCGCTTCCGCGTCAGCGCAGCCACGCCGTTCGTCGGCCAGTGAGCGCTCGGCGGTGAGCTGCGCGCGCTCTGCATCCGGACGCAGGGAGCCGAAGTACCAGCCCGCCGTGCCGAGCCACGTCGCCACGCACACCGCCGACGAAACAAGCGTGAACAAGCGCTGCCTGGACAGCCGCGAAGCGAAGCACAACTCCGCTGAACGCCGCGCGCCGCGCTCGGTAGCCAGCTCTCGTTGCAGCGCCTCACAGCCGCGCGTGGCGCACTCCGCGCGTTGGAACTCTGCCACGCGAGCCGCGTCCAGCCGCGTCAATTCCTCGCGCCGCGCGAGCTCCACCGAAGCCGTGCGCTCGATGCGCTGACGCTCGCGTTGGGCGCGCTCTGCCTCCAGCCGGGCGCGCTGTTCGGCCTCCGCTCGGGCGCGCGAGGCCTCAGATTGCAGCTGAGCTTGCCTCTTTTCGTGCTCGTGCAGGGCAGCCAAGGAATGCAGCCCAGAGCTCTCTTGCGACGCCATGCTGTGAGTTCGGACGCGCCGAGCAACGCGCACCTTGGGTCCACCCCACAAAAAGAAAGCCGGATCACGCTCCCGCAGAGTGTGACCCGGCTCCCCCCCTTGTCCCCCCCCGCCTCGTTAGCCCCCCTGCACCCCAATCCCCCGCCACCTAGCGCCCCGCGAGCAACCCCGCGAGACTCGATCCCTCCGAATCAGTGCTTCAAATCGACCACCTGTTGCTCTGCAGGTATCGCCCTCGGTGAGGCGCCGCCCGGCGCCTCGGAGGCGAACCCACTCTGGCCCGTCGTGCGTTCCTGCGGCGCCGCGCTGGCCCCGCAGGCCATGGCCGCGAGCGACCCCGCCGAGGCGTGCGCGGTAGCGAGGGAGCGGGAGCCGAGTAGTGACCAGCGGTATGCCATGGAGTCCCTTGTGGCTGAGGGCGCCGCGAAAGCGCCGCAGGTCAGCCCTAAGCACGGCACATGCCAACTCGGAATACCCAATATTTATCGATCAATTACGCACTGGCGCGCCAGTGGCACGCCCAGGTGGCACAGTTTGGCACGAGGCTCGGACACGGCGATCGGGTAGCGCGCGGAGCCGGCCGCCGACTGTCAGCGGTACAGCAAGCCGAGCGCCGTGCTCCACACCGGATCCACAACGTACGGCGCGAGCTGCCAGGCGAGCACCAATCCGAGGATGCTAAAGGCCGGGACCGCGTTCATGCGCTCGTAGAGCTTACCCATGCTGTCCGGAAATAGGCCTGAAAGGACGCCGGAGCCATCCATTGGCGGAATCGGCAGCAGGTTGAACAGGCACAGGATGACGTTCAGCTTGAACATCACGCCGAGCGCCAACGCGAGCGCACCGAGCGGCGAGCGAGCGCCGCTCCCACCGACGACCTGAACGTAGCGGCCGCTGCTGATATCGCTCGCGTACTCGAAGACATGGGCGGCCAGGAGCGCACGCATCAAGCCGAAGGCGAGTGCAGCCAGGAGCAAGTTGGCCATCGGCCCGGCCAGCGACATCAGGGCCTGCCGGAGCGGGTTCTTGCGGCCCCAGTCGGCGTTGTAGGGCACGGAGGCGTAGCCCATCATCCAACCTAGCTGCAGGTAGCTGATGATGGGGATCAGCACCATGCCCCAGGGCGAGCGGCGAATGTGCGGGATCGGATCGAGGGTGACGTGGCCCGTCTCGTAGGCGGTCAGATCACCACCTTTGAGGGCCAGGAATGCGTGCGCAAACTCGTGAAACGTCGTGCTGAATAGGAACACGAGGTACCAAACCAGCAGGCCTTGGATGGTCTCTTGCGTGATCTGGGGCATGGTCGCGTTGTAGTCCTACACCCAGGCCACGCCAATTGTCTGACGAACTTGCATCTTTTTGCATTATCTACCAATAATTCATTTTAGATGCAGCCGAATCGGTGGCAAGCGTAGTGGGCTGGCTCCGAGACCTCATGGACCAGTCCGATTCGGGCTGTCGCAGCTACGGGGATCTCGCCCGAGCGGCGCTCGAAAACGGCGACTGGCCGGCCGAATCACGCATGGGCGAACGCTCCCTGGCGAGCATCTTCAGCAAGCTGGACCGGAATCAGGAGGCGGATTGGCTGGCCGAACGGGTCGGGGTACAGCAGGTACTGTCCAAAGTGCTCGGCGTACCGCTGGACGACCTGCGCGCCCCCGGTTCACCTGCCGGCACCAACCCGCGGGGCGACGTGCGCCGCTTGCGGTTGAGCTCGCTACGCTACGCGCGAGCCTTGGATTTGGTCGAGGAGCCGCTGTGTCCGGGCGTACCGGCTGCGGTGCTCGCACCGGGTTCGTACCGGAACACCTTTTGGCGCGCTCCAAGCGGCTCCGGCCGCTCGCTCGTGGGCAGATTTCTGCAGGCGCGCGGCCTGGCCCACGTCATTGAGGCCAGCACGTTCGAGGAAGCGCTCACCCGTCTACCGGAGCGCGGCCCGGTGTTCATCGAGCTCACGGCGCAACGCGCACTCGCGCTGCCCAGTGCGCCACGCAGTGACGTCTGCGTCGCCGCTGATTTCGAGCCCCGCGACCCAAACTGGCAAGTGTACGGGTGCCCCGCTCCAGAGAGCTACCTGGAGGAACTGGTGGCATGGGTCGCGCAACGCTTGCCTGCGGACGACCGTTTCGACGCCAAGCGCACGCTCGAATGGCTCCGCGGCGAACAGCACGAGAGCGGCATCCTGGATGGCTTGGGCGCGGCGCTCGGGTTGTGCGGGCTCGCGGACGAGTTCGGCGTCCACACGCTGCAGGGTAAGTCGATCCAGAAAACCGCGGAGCGCTTCTGCCGTGAGCGCTTGCTCGCAACCCTCGATCCCGACGCGGCGCACGCACCGTGGCTCAAGCGGAACGGCTACGACGTGCTCGTTGGGCTCGGCCGGCGCTTGCTCGCGGACTCGGATGCGGCTTGGGACGAACCGCGGTCACTCGAAGGTTGGCTGGAACTCGTACCGCTTGAGCATCAACGCGAAGCCGATTTGGATTGGATGCGTTTGTCCCTGAGCCGCGTCGATTCGGCGATCCGCCCGAACGACATCGAGAAGGCGGCGCGCAAGATCCCACCGGGCGCGTTTCGCATCGTGCGCGCGCTGCAACGCGCTGAGTTTTTGCGCGACACAAGCAACGGCGCGCGGCCCGATACACAGCTCGCCTTGGGACCGCGTTGGTTCTCCAATGCGCTGCGCGCAGCCGCCACGCAGGCCCTGGTCTCGGGCGCGCCCAACGATTTCGGGGAAGCGCTGCTAAGAGGCCACTCGGCCTCACCCATTGCGCGTGAGCTCGTGCAGCGCCTTTCCGATCGGGGCAGCGCGTTCATCGACGGCGTGTTGGAGCTCGAAGGAGGGGACAGCGCTGGGCACGCGGCCGCCGTGGAAATGACGTTTCGGGCGGCCGGCATCGCGCTCCTCGAAGGCGCCGAGCTGTCCCCGGATTCCTTGGAAGCGCTCTGGGACGAAGCCCTGGAGATGCGCTTGGAATTCCCCGGTGAGCTGCCGTGCCCGCGCATCGAGTACCCAAACCCCGAGAGCGATGCGTTGTTGTCTCGCGGCACCTGGTACCTCGCGGCGCTCGCCATCAGCAGCGAGCTGGGGCAACGCGCGGGGCGTCGCCATGCCTTGCTACGGCCGTGGAAGACGCGCGACCCAAGCCCCCAGTTGCGCGCGCTGTGCGCGGTTATCGCCCGTGACTTGCCGTTGGGATTGCGCGATCGCACCTGGGCGCTGCGGGCATTTTCGCTGATCTCGCGCTTGCGCGCAGAGGTTGGCGCACTCGGCAGCGTGGAGACACCAGAGCTACTGGAGCGGCCTTCCGTAATTTTGGATGAGGTCATGCACGGCGTGCTCACCTGGCAGACAGTAGCGGGCATTGCTGACAGCGAACTCGGACTGCAGGCACTGCAAGCGCTAGCTCTGGAGCGAGTGATCCCATTCTCGACCGTCGCTGCTGCGATCTGGGAAGCTTGGGACGACGCGCAGCGGCCGAGTGACGGCGCGGCATTCCTCGCCACGGACTCACCCGTTTCGAGTTGGTTCTGGCCGCACGTGCCGGCAGATTTGTTGGAGGCATTGCTGTGCGATGCTCGCGCCACGGACATTCCGTACGAGAGCTTCGGGGACGAGCAATGGCGAGCGTTCCTGGCCGCGCTCGATACCGCGCCGGCACGCGCCGAAGACCAGCGCGCCTTTGCGTCGGCGCCTGAGTTCGTGCTGGAAGAAGCATTGGCGCGCGGTGTGGAAGGCGCGGCGTTGTTCAGCAGTGTCTGGCAGCGCGCGCCCGACCGCGCTTCTAGTGAGATCCTACGCGTACTGGACAGCCGAGAACCGGAGAATATGCCGCGTTTGGCCGGCCTGTTGGAGGCCGCGCCGAGCGCGCAATTCGCGCGGGTTTCATTGCTTCTCGACCGTCGTGATTTGCCCAACTTGGAGCGCGGAAAGCTGAGTACGATTCGACGCTTCCTGCATGACCATGTGCGCGCGCGCAAACCCGGCTTTCCGGAAGCGTACGCACGTCTTTCCGAAATCGAACAGCAACTCTCTACCTCACGTTCGTAGTTCGCGTCGAGTCTGTCGGGAAGGGCTGCTTGCGCTCATGAATCAGCAGCAACTTCGGCCGACCGTAGATCGCGTGTTCGCGCTGGACGAGGCGCTTGCGGCCTTCGAATACGCCGCAAGCGGTCAGCAATTCGGCAAAGTGGTGATCTCGCTCGAAGCCTGAATTGCTACTGTCCCGGCTTGGCGCAATGCGTTCCGGATTCGAGCGACGTGCACTTTTGACCGGCTTTGCAGGGTTGGTCGACGGTGAAGGCGCCCCCCTTGCAGCCCAACATCGCGCTGGCGTCCGGCGAGCACGCGAACGCTTGGCCTTCGAGCTTCTTATCGCAGGCGTCCCCCGCTTTGGCGATGGACGTATCGCAACTCAGCTTGCCACCGGAGGACACGCAGCCGTTCGGGCCGCGGCATGCATAGTAGCGCTGCATCGTGTGTTGCTTGCAGATCAAAACCTGCGCGCGATCATCCGCACATGCCTTCGTATTTTCGTCGCGACAGGCATCACCCTGCTGCGCGATTGACGTATCGCACAGCGCGCGGCCGTTCCCGTTCACACAGCCGCTCGTGCCACGACACGGGATCAGCGCGTATTGGCCGCTACGACAGGCCAACATGCCCTCCTTGTTGGGGCAGATGGCCGCGCCTTCATCGTTGGTGCTGCAGGCGTCACCAGCTTTGTTGGCGCTGAAGTCACAATTGATGCCCTGCGCCGTGACACCGCACCCGCGCGGCCCGTGGCACGGAGTCTCGATGTAGTGCCCCTCTTGGCAAGCGAGCTCGGTCTTCGCGTCCAAGCAGCGTGCCTCGCCTGCGTCGCACGAGCTACCCAGCGAGGGTTTGCAACTCGAAGCGCAGAGGATGACAAAAAGCAGCGCAATGACTCGGAGCAGCAAAGCGGCTTCGAGTCTAGCCGCCTGCGCACGCGCGAGGAAGCCGGAAAACCGAGGCAGGAATCCCGGCGACGAGGCACCAGGGGGGGCGTGGGCACCACATGATTGGGCGTGGCGGTCAGCCCAGCACGCGGCATACTCACACGCTCTACAAGGAGGCATTGATGGGACTTCACATCGGCAGCATCGCTCCGGACTTCGAGCAGGACTCGACCGAGGGCAAGATCAAATTCCACGATTTCATCGGCAACGGCTGGGCCGTGCTCTTCTCTCACCCGAAGGACTTCACGCCCGTGTGCACCACGGAGCTCGGGCGGGCATCCCAGCTCAAGGCGGAGTTCGACAAGCGCCACGTCAAGATGATCGCCGTCAGCGTGGACGACGCGGAATCTCACAAGAAGTGGATTCCAGATATCGAGCAGACGCAGGACACGAAGATGAACTTTCCGATCCTGGCTGACTCGGATCGGAAAGTCGCCACGCTTTACGACATGATTCACCCTGAAGCGAACGACACGCTGACCGTGCGCTCGGTGTTCATCATCGACAGCAACAAAAAAATCCGTGCGACGATCACCTACCCCGCGAGTACCGGCCGCAACTTCAGTGAAATTTTGCGCGTGATCGATTCCCTGCAACTCACCGACAACTTCAAGGTCGCCACGCCGGCTGATTGGAAAGATGGCGATGATTGCGTGATCATTCCGGCGGTCAAAGATCCGGAAGAGATCAAGCAGCGCTTCCCCAAGGGTCATACCGAACTGCGCCCGTACCTGCGCATGACCCCGCAACCGAACAAGTAGGCGCTCTCAGCGCCGAATCGAAAAAGAGCGAGGAGCTCACTCTCCTCGCTCTTCGTCTTTTGTGTGCTGGAGCCGCTAGCTCAAGCGGCTTTGCGCTGACGGCGGCGGCGCATGCAGACCGCGCCGATTGCCGCGAACATCGCGAATCCCCCGGCAACGTCACTTCCGCTCGCGCCTCGCGGCGAGAATGCGCACGACGCAGACGCCGAGCCTTCGGCTTCTCCGCTGCAAGTGTTGTCCGAGCAATCAGCGCTGCTGCTGCCGCTGGCAGTGATGGTGATCTTCGGGAATAGCGCCTGGATGGCATGAATGCACTCATCCACGGTGCCGTTGTGATCCACGTACTTGCCGTTGCAGAACAGCGCGCCCTTGGGGTCACTGCAATCGACCTCGCAGCCGCCCTCTACCTGAGTTTGGCATGCGGCCGACAGATCCCCCTGGCAACTGACCTGGCACTCGAGATTCGTTTGCGCGGTGCACGAACCTTCACAGCGGCCCTGGCACACCGCGTCGCAATCCACACTGCCCTCGTGACCTTTGCAGCTCGTGTCGCAGTTCGCGGAGAAAGTGGCCTGGCAGGCGGCTTCGCACTGCGCCTTGTCGCCGGCGGCGTTGCACTGCGCGTCACAGTTGGCAGAAGCGTCTGCATTGCACTTCGTCGAGCAGTCGTACTCGGCCGGCTTCACTTTGCAGTCAGCGGCGCAGGTTTCTTCACAGGAGGCAGTGCACGAGACTGACGGCACTTTGGGGCACGAGCCCTCACACGTGGCCTCACCTTGGACGGCGCACACTGCCTGCACGCTGACGGGTGTGCAGCTGGCTTTACAATCCTTCACCCTCAACTCACAGGTGGCGCTCGCGTCCACGTCAAGGTTGCCGCAGGCACTGATGTTTGCGTGCGCTGGCGAGACGATCAGCAGCGGCAGCGCGAACAGAGCGGCCGCGAATGTTCCAAAAGCGAAAGAATTTCTCATCCAACCCTCACCGATAAAAGGACAGCAGCATTAGCCAACGCGCCGCGTTTTGCCGCGGTGAGCGGAGCTATGCAAGTGGAGTGCCGGCGATCATTCTGTTGCATGCGCCGGCGAAACGCCAACCTTCCCAGGGCAGACGAGTTCCGGGCCGTGACAATTCAGCCGCGGTGTTGCCCTGGTGCCACGGCGCCAGCGCCATAGAAGGAACCGCCGGCCTCAGCCAAGGCCTGCAGCACAGGAGCGGGCGCGAAACGCGCGCCGAGCGTGCTGCGATAGCTGTCCAAACGGCGCACAAGCTCCGCCGCACCCAAGGCGTCTGCGTAGTGAAACGGTCCCCCAAGAAAAGGCGGGAAGCCGAGCCCGAAAATCGCGCCGACGTCACCATCACGCGCGCTGCGCAAGATACCCTCACCAAAACAGTGCGCTGCTTCATTCACCATCTGCAGCACACAACGTTCGGCAATGGTGGTACTAGCAAGCGGATTGTTCGGCTGGACCCCGAGCAGGCCGTAGACGCTGGCATCCACCTGCTTGTCATTTTTCGCGCGGCTCTTCGCGTCGCCATAAGCGTAGAAGCCGCGCTGGTTCTTTTTGCCCAAGCGTCGGTCTTTCAGCAGGCCGTCGACTCCGGGTGGTTGCGCCATGCGCTCCCCGAACGCCTCAGACAGCACGTGACCCACCTTCGCGCCGACATCAATGCCGACTTCATCCAGCAACGTGATCGGACCCACCGGAAAACCCCACGCCACCAGGGCTTGATCGATGCGCTCGATGGCCACGCCCTCGCTGAGCAGAAACGACGCTTCACTCAGGTATGGACCGAGGATGCGCGAGGTGTAAAACCCTGCGCCGTCGCGGACCACGATCACCGTCTTACCTTGGCGTTTACCGAACTCCACGCAGGTGGCGGTGACCCACGGCGCGGTGCGCTCGGTCACGACGACCTCCAAGAGCCGCATTTGGTGCACTGGGGAGAAATAGTGCATCCCGATCACCTGCTCCGGCCGGCGCGCGCCCTCGGCGATCTTTGCGATCGGCAAGGATGAGGTATTGGACGCAAAAATGGTCGATTTTCTGGCGTTCGCTTCGACGTCAGCCAACACCGCGCGCTTCAGGCCGAGATCTTCGAACACGGCCTCGATGACCAGCTCGATGCCTTCGAAGCCGTCGTAGGTAGTGGTTGCCGTGACGTGTGCCATCAGCAAGTCCCGCGCGGTGGTGTTCAAGCGACGAGCCTTCACGCGCCCGTCGAAGATCTCGCGCACGTACTTCAAGCCTTTACCCAGCGACGGCTCGTCACGGTCTTTCAGGCGGACGTCTACGTTGGCGTGCGCAGCCGTCACGTAGGCAACCCCGGCACCCATCAACCCCGCGCCGAGCACCGCCACGCGCGTGACCGGGCGCGGCGCGACCTCCCGCAGGTCCAGCCCGCTGTCTTTCTTCAATTCGGTGCTGGCGAAGAAGACATGCATCAACGCGCGCGCTTCGGAGCTCAGCACAAGCTCACCGAAAGCGCTGGCCTCGGCTTCGAGCCCGCGTGCGAATCCTTCCGCCAAACCGAGTTTGACCACCGAAAGGATCCGCTCGGGAGCTGGATAGTTGCCGCGCGTCTTCTCCAGGAGCTGCTTCTTCGCCTGATCGAAGAGCACTTTGCGCCCCAACGGGTTATCGGCCAACGCGAACTCAGTCAGCTCCGCCTTGCTGAACAGACGGCGCAGTAACGACTTTTCAGGCGGCTTTTGCGTAGCGCGCGCCAATGCCACGCGCACGGCCGCCTCAAGTAGAATCGAAGGCGGGACGAGTTCGTCGACCAGCCCCAAGCGCAAAGCGCGCTTGCCGTCGATCTGCTTGCCGGTAAGCAGCAAGTCCAGCGCGCTTTGCACGCCGACCAAGCGCGGCAGGCGCTGCGTACCACCGAGCGCCGGTAACACGCCCAGCTGCACTTCAGGCAGCCCGAGCCTAGTTTTTTCGTGGATCGTGGCGACGCGCGCGGTGCACGCCAACGCGACTTCTAAACCGCCGCCAAGGCATGCGCCGTGAATCGCCGCGATGACGGGAACGCGAGCCCCTGCCAGCAACGCGAGCGCGCGTTGTCCGGTGCGCGAGAGTTCGCTCGCCTGCTCGGCGCTTGCCACGGCGCGCAGCATCTTGATATCCGCGCCGGCAATGAAGCTGTCCGGCTTGCCAGAGCTGAAAACGACTGCTTTGACTTGCGGCTCAGCCAGAACCCCCGAAAAAACTTCAAAAAACTCCGCAGCGAAACTGTGTTGCAGTGTGTTCACCGGCTCAGCCAACACGTCGAAACGCACCACCGCGACGCCGTCCGGGCGTTGCTGAACGGACAGCGCGCCCACTACACGCCCTCCAAGACCATGGCCGCGCCGAGCCCGCCCGCCGCGCACGCGGTACACAAGGCGAACTGCCCACCGCGCCGCCGCAGCTCACGCAAAGCCTGACTGATTTGGCGCGCGCCCGTGGCCGCAAACGGATGACCGAGGGCAATCGACCCGCCCGATACGTTGAGCTTGTCCCAGTCAACCTTGCCGACGCGCTTGTCGCGGCCCAGCTTCTGCTGGGCGAACGTGTCGCTCTCCAGCGCTTGAATGTTGCTCAACACCTGAGCCGCAAACGCCTCGTGCATGTCGATCAGATCCATGTTCTTGAGTTTCAGGTCCGCGCGATCCAAAGCTAACGGCGCCGCGTACGCCGGCCCCATCAAGAGCTGCTCCGCCGGGTCCACCGCGCTGAACGCGTAGCTGCGGAGGAAGCCGAGCACTTCCAACCCCAGCGCTTTGGCCTTTTTTTCGTTCATCAACAAGAGCGCGCTCGCGCCGTCCGTCAGGGGTGAGCTGTTGCCTGCGGTAACGGTGCCATAAGCGCGATCGAAGACCGGTTTGAGCTTCGCGTAGGCCTCTAACTCCGAGTCATTACGCACCAGGTTGTCTTCATCGAACGCTTCGTAACCGGGCGGGACGAACACGGCCATGACTTCCTCGCGCAAGCGCCCGTCGGCCCAGGCTTGCGCGGCCAGCGTGTGACTGCGATGCGCGAAGGCGTCTTGGTCTGCGCGCGAGATAGCATTTTCCTTGGCCATCTTCTCCGCACTCTCACCCATGCTGAGACCGGTCGATGGCTCCTTCAAGGCCGGCGGCACGGGCACCAAATCCGAAATGCCCAAACCGGACAGAGCCCGTAGCTTGCCCGTGAGCGAGCGCGCTTTATTGACCTTGAGCAACGCCTCACTGAGGCGCTTACTCACCGCCATCGGCACGTCACTCGCGCTATCCGCGCCGCCAGCGATGCCGCACTCGATGACGCCCGCGTGAATCGACTCGGCAACGTTGACCGTCGATTGATAGCTCGTCGCACACGCCCGCGCGACACTGTACGCCTCGATGTTGCGCGGCATGCCGGCGCCCAGCACGATCTCACGCGCGATGTTTGGCACCGTCAGCGACGGGATGACCTGCCCGTACACGACCTGCTGCACTTCTTTCGGGTCGATGCCGGTGCGCTGCAGCAGCTCAGCGACGACGAGCTTGCCCAAATCCAACGCGCTGAGGTGCCTGTAGGCTGAGGCTTGCTTGGCAAACGGCGTGCGCAAACCCGACACGATTGCGACACGCCGATCACCGTTGCTCTTTGCCATAGAGCATCACGAGTAAGGCCCGTGACGCGGCGTGTCAAGGCGTCCCTGAGGGGTGACCCTAGCAGCGAAGCTCAGCGCGACCGGTTCAACGCGCGTTCGCGGTCCGGCGACGCAGATTCACCGGGCGGCGGTGCGACGCTCTTCATCACGCCACTAGTGCGCGGCGCAGGACGCACCGTGTCGAAGCGCACGCGCACACTCACCTTTGTGCCGCGCAGCTCATCGCACAGTGCGCCTGCGAGTGAGAACAAGACGTGACGCACGTCTTCGCTGGCGGTGACGTCCCCAGCCAGCACGAGCTCCCCCTGCTGCCGTTGCACCATGACGCGGAGCAGCGCGCCGCACATGCGCTCGCGCGCCTCAACCGACGCCGCATCGAGCTTGCCGTTGCACACCATGAGGCCCGCATGAATGGTCAGATCGCGCGCTGAGATCTCGTCCATCTTGCGCCCGATACGGGTCGCGAATTCGGCGCCGGATTCATCGGCGGATTGCGCGATGACTACGGAATTGGGCGCGTGTTGTTGATATTCCACGAGCCAAGGCGGCCACGATGAGCCGAGCTCGAGAACGACGACCGAAAGCAATGCTTCGTCCGCGTGTTGCATGTTTTCCCTCCGCGCGATGCTTTCGAACCGCGCGCCTCTGTAGCTACGTAGTGACTAGTGTCCCGCACTCGTCGCATAGGATCGTTTTGCGCCGGGCTCAAATACCAAGCCGAAGAAATAGTGTCCGAACGTGCCCAGTAGTCGCCTCCCAAATTTTGGATTCGTCAACTGGGCTGCACAAAGCCGCATGCGCGTTGCTTTATCTGGCTTGTATTCTCGCATCTCGCTCACGCCCGGTCAGAGAGTGCTACCCGCGCTGCGCGAGGTCTTTTCGACTGGCTCTGCTCGGTTTGCGCCCAAAGCGCACACAGATAGTGCGCGAGCGGATGTACGCAGAGGTGCGCCCCCCTCGCATCTGAGGGCTCATCACACGGGGTCCGCTGCCAAACGCGAAGCGCGTGAATGGAGCGCGTTAGTAACCGAAATCAGGTGTCGCGCCGGGCTTCGCAGGGGTGTCCGCGGCAGGTTTGGCAGCGCCTGCGGCAGCCGGCCTGGCCGCGGCGGTGCCAGGCTTGACCGGGGCTGGCGCCGCAGCGCCCGCGTGCGCCGCCAGCAAGTGCGCGCTCGCTGCAGCGGTCACGACGGCACTGGGCGCGGCACTCGCAATAGCGGCGATGGTCGCCACGGCTTCTGGCGTTGACGCAGGTGCTACCGTAGCGACTGGCGTGGCAGGCGCTTCGGGCAAGCTGACGGACGCAGCCCCAGCGACGGAATTCGCCGCGGGGAGTGATTTGTTGTGCCGCGAAAAGGTAGCGAAAGCGCCTCCTCCCAAGACCAAAAACCCCGCGCCCAGCACGGCAGCAATCACTGGCGCGGCGCTCTTCTTGGGCACTCCGGGCGCTGGGGTTGCACCAGGCTGGGACGTTGCCCAACTGCCCGCAGTTCCTGGACCAGGTGCGACGCCGGGCCGTCCGGCGAGCGCACCGTCCGTAACCGGCGCGCGTTGTGCGCCCGACGGCAGATGACCCGAGAAAGACCCCTGCTGATTGGGCGGCACCGTCACGGCTTGGCCGCTCTGCATCCAGGCGTCGAGCGCTTGAATCACATCCGCGGTCGACTGGAAGCGCTGCGTGACGTCACGCGCCATCGTCTTGGAGATGATGCTGGCAAACGCGGGATCCAGGTCCGGAACCAAGGATTGTGGAGGCGGAACCTCCTCCAGCACAATCTTGAACATCAGCTGATTGAACGTGCCTGCGTCGAACGGCACGCGCCCAGTGACGGCCTCGAACATAATCACGCCCAGCGAATAGACATCGCTACGCGCATCCGCCTCAGCGCTGCCACTAGCCTGCTCGGGCGACATGTAATACGGCGTGCCCATGACCGCACCGGTGCGCGTCATCTTCATGCCGTCACCGCTCAGCGCGTTGAACTTCGAGATCCCGAAGTCGATGATCTTCACGTAGTCGCGAACGCCGGCCTTCTCGCGCAAGATGAAGATATTATCCGGCTTCAAGTCGCGATGAATGATCCCCGCGGAGTGCGCGGCACCTAGGCCCTCCAGCACTTGGCGCATCAGCGGCGCGAGCTCATACGGCATCATCCGGCCACGGCCCTTGATGCGGCCCGAGAGCGCCTCGCCCTCCAAGAACTCCATGATGATGTAGCGGTCGCCATCCGGCAGCACACCGAGATCGAGGACCTCCAGAATGTGATCGTTGCCGATGCGGCCGGCGGCCTGAGCCTCGCGCTCGAAGCGTTGCATCACCTCCGCGTTACCGGCGAACGCCGCGTGCAGAATCTTGATCGCAACGCGGCGATTGATGCGAACGTTCTCGCCCTCGAAGACGGCGCCCATGCCACCCTCGCCGATCATCCGGATGATTCGATACTTGTTGTCTACGAGTTGACCGACTTCAAGCGACATCGCGAGACCACTCCATTAGGGCGTGCCCAATTATACGACGAAGCCTCCGGACCGCTCGCGAATTCTAAATCCGCCGCCCAGCGCGGGTTTTGCGGCCCGCGTTACGCCACGCGGCGCGCGCCGTCTTTACCCGGTCCGCGCCCGCGGCCCGATTTCGAGGACGCTTTGGGGTCCGCCGGAGACGTCGCGAGTTCCAGTTCGGCACCGAAGCGCAGCTTGGTTTCGATCGCAGCGCTCTGCCATTCCGCAGCGAGTTCGCAGTGCAGCGCCGTGAGCGCCGCGCGCGAACGCCCGTCGTTGCGATCGGAAGCCGTCAGCAGCAGCAAGCCGCCGGTGCCACGCGCCATGGCGCCCGCTACCGCACGCGCCAAATCCGCGCGCGCGCTGCGCGCCGACTCGTCCAAACGCTCACTGCAGGCCAGCACCGCACGGCCTAACGTATTGCTGCGCGCGAACAGCCCGTCGAGTTGCTCCCCGACACGCGCAGCAAACAAAGCAGGCGCCTCGGATTCCGCTTGAGCGAACACACGCCGGCCCGATGCCACGAGCTCAGCCTGTGAGGTGCTGGGCCACTCGGCGCCCTGCTCCACGACGATCAAGAGTCCGGAGGAAATTGGCTTTTGCATGAACCGTCCCGTCTATACCCGCTTTACCCAACAAATCTCGCAAAGATTCCCTGAATTGGGCAACTTTTGGAGCATGCTGGGGACTCGTGGCGCACTGTCGCCACGTTTGCCCCAGGCATGTAACTTTCTCCCATGTCGCGTTCCCCTCGTCACTCTGCGGCACGGCCGTCTCAGTCGCCCGCCAGCGGCGTTTTCTGGGGAAATCTGCTGCGGTATGCGATTGCCCTCGTGGGCGTGGCCTGCGGCGCAGCGCTATTCGCGGTCGTATTTCGACACACGGTCGGGTGGGTCTTCGAGCACCTATTCCACGCAGCGGACGTGCTGTCCGCGTTCGAAGCGTTACCTTGGTACGCTCGCATCATTACCCCAGCCGTGGGTGGCGCTTTGGCGGGCACGCTCGGTGCGCTCGCCGCGAAGCTCCGGGGCGGTCAAGGCGTCGGCGACGTGATGGAGGCAGTCGCGCTCGGCAATCGGCGCATCTTGCTCGGACCCACGCTGATCAAAGCGCTGGGATCGTGGTGCGCGATCGTCGCTGGCGGTTCGGTCGGTCGCGAAGGTCCGCTGATCCAATTTGGCGGCGGCCTGGGCAGCGCGCTCGGCCGCGCGCTGCGTCTACGCGAGCGACAAGTGCGCGGGCTGATCGCGGCCGGCACTGCCGCGGGCTTCGCAGCCGCCTACAACACGCCCATCGCCGCGGTGCTGTTCGTGGTCGAAGTGGTGACCGGTGTGATCGCACTCGACATCGTGCTGCCCGCCATCATTGCCGTGCCTATCGCGACGGTGCTCACTCGGCTCGCCATCGGTGGCGGCCCCATCTACGGGCAACGCAGCTTCAGCATGAGCTCCAATGCCGAATTCGCGGCCTACGCCGCGCTCGGTTTGCTGGCTGGCATCGCCGGGCCGTTGTTCATGCGCCTGCTTTCACTGGGAGAGACCGCGTTCTCGCGACTGACCAAGCAACGCGCAGTGCGCGGCGCAGCGGGCGGTGCTCTCGTGGGCTTGCTAGCTATCGTGCGACCAGAGGTCACCGGCAACGGCTACGAGGCGATCAACTTGCTCCTCAACGAACGGCTCGCCGTCACGCTCGTGATCGTGCTGTTGTTCGCCAAGGCACTCGCAACGACCGCCTCGGTGTCCTCCGGCAGCCCGGGTGGCGTATTCACGCCTTCGCTATTTTTGGGCGCGGCGCTGGGCGGCAGCGTCGGGCACATCGTGCTGCGCCTCATTCCGCACGCTTCCGGCAGCGCAGTCGAAGCTTACGCGCTCGTCGGTATGGCGGCGATGATCGCCGCCACCACGCATGCCCCGGTGATGGCCAGCGTGCTCGTCTTTGAGCTATCCGGCGACTACGCGATCGCGCTCCCGCTCTTGACCGCAACCGCACTCGCGACGCTGCTTTCCCGCCGCGTGCACCGCGAGAGCATCTACACCGAAGAACTGCGCCGCCGCGGACGTCGCTGGCAAGTGCAAGTGAGGGAGGTCCGCGAAGCCGAACCCCCAGCGAG
>JBDTJC010000119.1:0-4489 GCA_039936055.1 Polyangiaceae bacterium
CGCGGGTGGCGCTGAGTGCGGCGCAGGGGCCGCCGAGCGCGGGGGCGGTGGCGCTGAGCGCGGCGTGGGGGCCGCCGAGCGCGGGGGCGGTGGCGCTGAGCGCGGCGCGGGCTCCGCTGAGCGCGGCGCGGGTGGCCTGGGACGCGTGCGCTGGGGCTCCTGCGGCTCCGGGGCGTCGTCGTCGATGCCCGCGATGACTCGCAGCGGCAGCCACTCCGTCATGCCCTCTTGCCAGACCTTGGTTTCGGCATCCACGATCGACAGGCGGAACAAATCATCGAGCTGCTCGAGCGAGACGACTTTCACGTCGTCCGGCGCGACCGCGACGTGCCATTTGTCTCCGTCTTGCGTGGGCGGCCCGTTGCTCTCCGACCGGTCGTCCCAGCTGACTGCTTCAACCCTCATCCCGCGCATTTTAGCAGCCTCCCTTCCGTTCCGCGACTCATCCCTGCCACGTTGGGCAGTGATTTTTTTGCGACCCTTGAATTTTTTAACGCGCGAACGCTCGCTAGGCGTTCAGTGAGTGCGGCTTCCTACTGGCCAAGCCGCAACGAAAAAGCGTCTAATCGAGGCATGGCTCGCAAAGCGGCTTGGGAAGACTTCGCTGATTCCGATCTCGGGCCGTACGCCAAGCCGCGCGGCACGCGCTGGGGACGCGTCTTCGTGGGCTTGCTCTCGGTCGGCGCGGCCACGTTCGTCGGGGCTTACTACCTGCCGCTGTATCGCGCGCACGAAAAGCTGGACGAGCAATATCGCGAACTCGCGCAGAAGTCGCAAACGCTGTCCGAAAGCGCCAGCAAAACTCAGACAGAGCTGAGCGCTGCCACCACGGAGCGCGACCAGTTGCGCGCCGATCGCGATCAAAAGCTGAACGCGCAAAAGGACAGCGCGAGCCAGCAAGAAAGCGCACGCGCGACGCTCGCCGCCAAGCTCGACAAGCTCCTGAAGAAGAACGCTGCCGCGGTGGTCACGAGCGGCAACACGCTGCTCGTCGCGCTCGATAGTGCACTGCTTTTCCCGCCGCAGAAGCTGGATCTCACGCCCGCTGCGCACGGCGTGCTGTGTGACGTCGTCAAAGGCGCAGCACCGAAGTCGCTCGTCGTGGGCGCTTCGATGGCGGCAGGCTCCGCCGTTCCGCCCGCGCTAATCAAGAGCTACGCGAATCCGTGGTCGCTCAGCGCGGCGCGCGCAGCGGCCGTCGCGCAGGCCCTCACCGGGCAATGCGCGTATCCCGCGGCGCAGCTGAGCGCGACCGGCAATGCCGATCATGACCCGTTCGCCGTACAGCTCGCGAGCAGCAAGCTTTCACCCGACCGGGTCGAGCTTGCGTTGACGTTGCGCTGACCGGCTCGCCGCGTTCGTTCGCCCAAAACCGCAACGGCCGCTCAGAGGAGCAGCCGTCGAGGTTCCTGGAGATTTTGTGGAGCCTATCGGGATCGAACCGATGACCTCCTGACTGCCAGTCAGGCGCTCTCCCAGCTGAGCTAAGGCCCCAGGAGGTGCGGGTACTTACACACAAACTTCTGAGATGGCGAGCGCTTTCGCGCGCCCAAAGGCTACTGAGGCTGCGGGACCGCGGCGTGCCTAGCGGGCATCTGGAGCCCCGGCGGCAGACGCATTGCCGGCCGTTGGGCCGCTGGTGGCGGCGCAGCTGCTGCGGCGGGAAGGGGCGCAGAGGCGGCGTCAGCGACAACGGCACTGCCAGCAGCCGCGGCGTCGTCGCCACCGAACACGATGAACGCGAGGATTCCGGCTAGAAACAGGGCGCCGCCGAGCAGCGGCAGCCAGCCCGGCGAGCGCGGCTCGTCCTCGGGAAAGTCATCCGAGGACGTCTCGTGGTGGTCGTCGTGGGCCTCATAGGCCGAGGCGCTGTCGTCGTGACCGTGACCGCTCATAGCCTCGCTTATGTCGTGCTTTTTCCCGCGAGGCAAGTCCGCGCCAAGCGTCCCCGCGAGCCCCGCGGCCAGCACGGGGAGGGCCGCTGCGGGCAACTGTGAAAATTCGGCCATCGAATTTGGGGACGCGGGGCCGAAGCAGTATTGTGACGCTGAACCCCGATGGCTCAGCAACAGCAGCGCTACAAAGTCCTCGAGAAAATTGCCTCGGGTGGCATGGCAGAGGTGTTTCGGGCCGAGAGTGCCGGTCTGGAGGGGTTCAAGAAGACGGTCGCCATCAAGCGGGTCTTGCCCCACCTGTCCGAGAAGAAGCAGTTCATCGGCATGTTCTTGGACGAGGCGCGCGTCAGCGCGCAGCTCTCGCACTCGAACTGCGTGCAGGTGTTCGATATCGGCGTTGGTGACAACACCTACTTCATCGTCATGGAGTACGTCGACGGCGCCGACTTGAAGGGGCTGATCGAGTACCGCAAGAAGTCGAGTGCGCCGTTCCCGGTCGCCGAAGCGTGTCTGATCTGCGTACGCATCTGCGAGGGGTTATCGTACGCGCACGAGCTCACCGACAACAACGGCGAGAGCCTGCACATCGTGCACCGCGACATGTCCCCGCCGAACGTGCTCATTACGCGCTTCGGTGAAGTGAAGATCGTGGACTTCGGGCTCGCAAAGGCCAATAGCCAGCTCGAGAAGAGCGAGCCCGGCATCATCAAGGGCAAGTTCAGCTACCTGTCCCCAGAGGCTGCCCAAGGGTTGCCGGTGGACGCCAAGACGGACATCTTCGCGGTCGGCATCATCCTGTGGGAGCTGCTTGCCGGTCGCCGCTTGTTCATGGGTGAGACGGACCTCGAGACCGTGCGCATGGTGCAGCAGGCGAAGGTGCCCTCGCTTCGTCAAATCAATCCCAACGTTACCCCGGAGCTGGAGCGCGTACTGAACCGCGCGCTTGCTGGCGACCCCGCGGCTCGCTACCAAACCGCGCGGGATTTCGGGCGTGATCTGAATAACATGTTGTTCGACATGGGCCGTGCGGTGTCGTCCTTCGACATCGCGAAGCTGGTCGAGCCGATTCGCCTGGAACGCGAAGACAAGAAGCGCCGTGGCAAGTACGACCGCCGCTCGATCATCGGTTCGCTGATCGACGAAGCGTTGTTCGAGTTCACCTCCCTCGAGGAAGAAGCCGCTGCGGCCGCGGCCAAGGCAGCGGGCTCGTCGGGCTCGGCTTCCGCGCCGCGCCACGGGGCAGCTCCGCTGCAGCTCGGTTCGTTTGAGAATGTGGCCAGCTGGGCGGACGATCTGGGTGATCTCGGCCTGGACACGTCGCACGAGGCGCCCTCCGGTGATTCGTTCGAGCTTGGCAATCTGGCGTCGCTGGAGGACGACCCGCTGTCTGGTCGTGTGCGCTCGGAGTTTCCCGCGGCAGCTTCCAGCAGGCCGCCGATGCCCGCCTCGCGCCCGCCGATGCCCGCCTCGCGCCCGCCGATGGCGGCCGCCCCCGTGCCGCGCCCGCTTCCGCCGCCCGCGCCCGCCGCTCCGGATGTGGAGTACCCCACAGGCAAGAGCAAGGGTGGGCTGATCGCCGTCGTCGTGCTGCTCGTCGCGATCGCCGGTGCCGCCGGCGCGTATTTTAGCGGTGTGATCCCGCACTGAGTCACAAAACGCCGAGAGCGCACTACCCGTGAGGGAAGCGCGCTCTCGAGCCGTCCGATCAGCTGACTTCAGGCCTTGGGCGCCGGCTTCTCAGCCGCAGGCTTCTCAGCCGCAGGCTTCTCAGTCGCCGGCTTCTCAGCCGCAGGCTTCTCAGCCGCCGGCTTCTCAGCCGCAGGCTTCTCAGCCGCCGGCTTCTCGCCCTCGGCCGATTCGCCTTCCGCGTCGTCGTCGTCGTCGTCATCGTCGTCGTCGTCGGGCTCGTGCAGAGTCTCTTCTTCGAAGTTGAGATTCTGGGTCGAGTGTACGTCCCCGCGGTCGTCCGGCTTCTTGTCGCGTTGGGCGGCTGCCAAGCGTTGGAACACGACGGGCTTCGGCGCGACCAGCAGCGCCATTGTGCGCGCTTCCATGGCCGGGCGTTGCTCGACGTTGGCGATGTCGTCGATCTTGGAGACGATCAGCTCAAGCTGCATCTGGGCGCGTTGCGGATGCATGATCTCGCGGCCACGGAAGCGACAGGTGACCTTCACCTTGTTGCCCGATTCGATGAAGCGGCGAATGGCGCGGATCTTCACCTCGATGTCATGGTCATCCGTCTTGGGACGGATCTTGATCTCTTTGACCTCGACGACGGTCTGCTTGCGCTTCGCTTCGCCCTGCTTCTTCTTTTCCTCGTACTTGTATTTACCGAAGTCGAGGATCTTGCACACCGGCGGGTTGCTCTTCGGATTGACCTCGACGAGGTCCAAGCCGACTTCGCGGGCGCGACGCAACGCTTGGTCAGTCGTCAAGACACCCAAGTTCGAGCCGTCCTCCGCAACGACGCGCACCTCGGGTACGCGAATCCGGTGGTTGATTCGAATTTGGGGACCTCGCGGCTCCCTGCTGAAGCGTCGACCGCCGCCTAATGCCATGTATTTTTCACTCTTGGTGCTCCCTATGATTTCTTG
>JBDTJC010000120.1:0-5391 GCA_039936055.1 Polyangiaceae bacterium
CGAGATCGTATATCCCCACCGCGGCCAGGTGCTTGGGGCCAGCGGCGGAAGGTCTCGTGCTCGCCCCGAGATCCGCATTGACCGCCCAGAGCTGTCCGCGTTCGGCGTCCACCGCGATACCGAGCACTGAACACAGGCGCGGGTCGTCAACCAAGCGCGTGACTCCGCCATCGCTATCGACTCGATAGATCGCGCCTTCCCGGAAGGAACCCAGCAGAAACCGGTCAGTCTTCGGGTCGTATTCGATCGTTTCCGGGTACAGGGCGGGCTGACGCAAAGTCAGCGGCTGCTCCGAGAGAGCGAGCCTGACGCCTTCGCGGCTAGAACAGCCAAGAAACAAAACAGCGATCAGTGCGGCGCGGCAGCCAAGCGCCACGTTGGCGCGGCCAAGCATCGTCAGCGTAAGGCGCAGGTTCGCCATCCGATTCGCGATCGACATAAAAGCTCCGCTGAGGATGAGAGAGTGGAATGCGTTAGCGTTGCGCGCGGCGGGCGAGATCTCGGCGTTTCTCCCAGCTCACCGAGGCCTCGATGAACTGCTGTTCGGTCCACGCTTCAGTCGCGCGAACGTGACTGAGCTCTTGAGTCACCTCGATGACGCGAACCGAAGCCTGCGTCCCGGCTCGTTCCGCGCCGGGCGCCGCGAGCGCGCCGGCAAGCTCTGTCTGGAGCCGCCGTTCACGCCCGAGCAACGCCTGCACTTGTTCACTGGCGGCGGCGGCGTCCGGCGCGCCAGGAAGCGCGGCCGTAGCTGGCACCGCGGGCTGCGTGAGCGCGGAGTTGCGGGCCGGCGCGGCCAGAGACTGGCGCGCCCCTGCGGCTTGCACGCTCAGGCCTGAAGTCGCAAGACCGACGCCGGCGAGCGCGGCGAGCAGCCAGCGCCGATGCGCCGAAGTGCCGAGCTGCGCCGGGTTACTGGCGCTCGCCAAACGCCGGACGCGCTGCACCAGGACGCGCGACGAACCCGCCATGGTCGGTACCGTGAGCCCGCGGGCGGCGAACAGCGCGCGCTCCGCGACTCGAGTCAGCGCGCTAGCGAGACCCAATGGATCGCCCGTGAGCTCGATGGCTCTATCGTCACAGCAGAGTTCGGCGCTCTGCCGAAAGTGCGCGCACACGAGATGGTTGCTCGGCAGGAGCCAGAGCACGCTCTGCAAGAAGCCGACGACCGGAAACCACAAGCCGTCCGCGCGCTCGAGATGCGCCAGCTCATGAGCGAACACGCTATCCACCTCGGTATCCTCAAGCGCGGCGATCGCGGGTGGGAGGCAAACCTCGGTGCTTCCGAGAACTAACGGACCGCTCACGGCCAAGCTCTCGGTGAGCCGCACGGACGAAAGCCCGATCAGCGACTCCATGCGGCGGAAGCTCTGCAGCAGCCGCGCGTTCGTCACGTCAGTCCGCCCGCGAAGACGGTTGCGCAGCGCGAGCGCGGAACTCGTGAAGCGCAGCGCCCCACAGGCCATTGCAACGAGCCAGCAGCCAGCGAGCCACTGAAAGCCGTGGCTTCCGGCGCCGGAAGTGAACGCAACGAAACGACCCGCGCCGGCCTGAAACCCTGCTGGCAGCTCGGTCACGCCGCGGACGGCGGCCTCCGCACGCAGCGGCACAACGACGCTGAAGAGCGCCGTCAGGAGCGGAACGAACAACGCCATTTTCCAGAGCGTATGTCGCGTAGAAGCCGAGCACCGCACGCGCACGAGTAGCAGCGTGACCGCCGCGCAAACCGCAGCGTGAACGGAATAGGTGAGCAGGAACGCGAGAAGACGCACGGCCCAGCCGGGCTCAGTGCCTGACCCGATGAGGAGATGCAGCGCCAAGGTCAGGCCCCTTTCTTCTTGATCAGGGCCTGCATCTCTTTCAGATCGGCCGGGCTCAGCTGCTCTGACTCCAAGAGCTGCGCAGCTAGCGCAGAGGCCCGCCCGCCAAAGAACGAACGCAGCAAACGATTCAACGCTCCGTTGGCCGCCTGCTCCTCGGCCACCTGCGCGCGATACATGAATTGACGACCCTGCTTCCGACTCTTCACCCAGCCCTGTTTTTTGAGGCGCTGCAGCAGCGTGGCCACGGTCGTGGGCGCCAACTCACGGCCCGCGCTCGCCATCTCGGTCAGCACGTCACCCACCGTGCCTTCGCCCAGGCCCCAAAGCGCCTTCATCACGGCGAGCTGCAAATCAGTCAGGGCCTCGGTTTCCACGACTACAACTGTCGTTCAATGCCCCCACTCTGTCAACTACAACTGTCGTCGTATCGCGATTTCGTCTCGGGTGCGGGCTTGGAGGACTGAGGGATCACGGCAGCTCACACGAGAACGACTCCGTTCCGGCTCAACCTAGCGCGAGTACGTCAGCCCGGGCCCGATGCTGATCGGCCCACGCGCTCAGCCGGGGCGGCAACGACCAGCCCAATTCGACCAGGTTCCGCGCGAGCGGAAATGTAGCGGCGCGCGCCGGCAAGCCTTCGAGCCAGGCGACGGTAGTGAATACGGCAATGTCTGCCGCACCCCACGCATCACCGCACAGCGGACCACTCGTCACACCCTGCGTCGTCACCTTCTCCGCCAGCACGTTGAGGGCGCGTTGCGCGCGACCCACCAGCGCCTCGCGCACGACCGGAAAGTGCGGGTCGGTCTGAACGGGCGCGTAACGAAGGGCCAGATCGATCAAGATATTGATCGCACCATCAGCGAGAGCAGACAACTCGAAGGCCGAAGCCCCCGCGGGCGCTGCGGGCCATAGCGGCGGAGTGGGCACCTTTCGCTCGAGGTACTGGCAGATCGCGAGCGAATCACAGATCACGCGCTCGCCATCCAGCAACACCGGTACAGTATGCAGGGGGTTGAGGCGTTTCACCTCGGCGGAGTGAGCGGGCTCGGCGCGTGCGTCACGCAGCTCGGCGCTTAAGCCTTTGAGCGATAGCGCAAGCCGCACGCGGCGAGCGAAGGGAGAGGTCGGAAAGTGATAGAGTATCATTCAGTTTGCCACTGCTTTGCTGATATCTTCTCAAGAGCACTCGGCTTGTCAAGCTTTTGAAAGGTCTCCAAGGGCGCGCCGGAGTTCTTCACGATGCCCCCCCTTCACACCGCTCGGCTTGCGCTTCGCCCCCTCCGCCCTGGGGACTTCGATTCAGTGTGCGCGCACGCCGCCGACGCACGGGTCATGGCTACGCTCGGCGGCGTGCGGTCGCCAGCGCAGGTGCGGGCGTGGCTCGATCGCGAGCTCTCCCAGCTTGCTACCTTCGGCTATTGCCGCAACGTGGTCACACACGAGGGCGAGCTGGTCGGTCTGGTGGGCCTCACGCGCGCGGACTTCGACGCTGGCGTCGTTCCCGGTATCGAGATCGCGTGGCAGCTTGTCTATGCGTATTGGGGTCGTGGCTTCGCCACCGAAGCTGCGCGGCGGGTCCTCGATGACGCGGTCACGACCCACGGCCTCACCGAGCTGATCGCTGTCACCAGCATCAATCACCAACGGTCGCGCAGCGTCATGGAACGCCTCGGTATGCGCCACTCGCCGCACGAAACGTTTGAGCACCCTCGCCTCGCCGAGGGCGACCCCCTGCGGACCCACGTCGTGTACCGAGCAGCACTCCCGCCATCACAATGACGTCATCAAGAAGGTAAGGACTCGAACGCGCGACGGGCGCAAGTACCCCAGTTTCGACCTAGCCGCGCATACGCGCTGCCGCTCCTCATGTTGCTGCCATCAAAGCGGACTGGTAGGCAGCTAAGCCGCCGATGACCATCACCATACGGACGCAAAACCTGGGCGGGGATCTGAAGGACTTTCTGAAAGTCGTCGACCGCATCTACGCAAACGACGCCAAGTACGTGCGGCCGCTCGATCTGGATGTGAGCCAGCGGCTCAGCCCGAAGCATCCCTATTTCCAACATGCGTCGGCTGCTGTCTTCACGGCCTATCGCCACGGGACCTGCGTCGGTCGAGTCGTGGGTCACCGCAATGAATTGCACCTGGCCAGGTACAACGACGGAACGGGCTTCTTCGGTTTTCTCGATACCGTCGACGACCCGGAAGTGTGCCGAACTCTGATGCAGCACGTCGGGGAGTGGCATGCTTCGCGCGGCCTTCGCCGGATTCGGGGTCCGATCACCTTGAACATGGCCGAGGAAGTCGGTTGCTTGGTCGATGGGTTCGACACGCCTCCCATGCTGCTGATGGGGCACCATCGGCCCTACCAAGGGAGGCTCCTGGAGGCTTCAGATCTCGTCAAAGCGAAGGACGCCTATGCCTGGCGCTACACGACGGGGAACATTCCAGCGCGCGCGCGGCGCGCCTACGAATCGATCAAGAGTCTGCCCGAAGTGACGCTGCGTCGAGTCGACATGAAAAACCTCGAGCGTGATGTCGCGCAGATGCTCGATATCTACAATGACGCTTGGGGCGATTCATGGGGCTATGTCCCGCTTACTCCGGCGGAAGCGAGCAGAACCGCCTCCGAATTCCGACTTGTGGCCAACCCTGCCCTCACCTGCATCGTGGACATCGAGGGCGTTCCGAGCGCATTCGCCTACGCGCTTCCGAACCTCAACGAAGCCATTGCACCGTTGGGCGGCAAACTGCTGACACGCGGGCTGCTGAAGGCCGTCTGGGACATCAAAGTGAAAGGGCTCGAGACCGCGCGTCTGGTTGGCCTCGGACTGCGCCGCTCCCTGCGCAATCAGCGCAAATACGCGGGCCTCTCTGCGTTTTTGTATGCAGAGCTCAATGCCGCGGGCATGCGAGAAAACGTCAAGTGGGGTGAGCTCTCTTACACACTCGAAGACAATGGCCCGATGAACGCGGGCATCAAGCTGATGGGCGGCGTTCTGTACAAAACGTACCGCGTGTTCGAGAAGCAGCTTTGAGGCAAGCGGCGTGCGCCGACCGGTAAGTCTGGCCTCCAACGACGCGACTGCCGCATAGGCAAGCGCGCGCCCACTGCGCAATTCAGTGCGCGGCGCGTAGATTTCGAGGCGTTGCGCGAGCTCAGGTTACGGCTATAGGATGCTCCTTGGGCATGCGGATCGATCGGCATCTTTGGACGGAGCCATGAGCACATACATCGCCGATTCGGAGTGGGAGCATGAACGGTCGCGTCTCCAAGATCTGGAACGAGCGCTGGACCCCGACACAATCGCTTTGCTCGAACGGGTGGGTGTCCGTCCAGGCATGCGCTGCCTTGAGGTCGGTCCGGGCCTGGGTTCGATCGCGCGCTGGATGGCGGAACGTGTCGGGCCTACTGGGCGGGTGCTTGGCTTGGATATTAACGCCCGCTTCGCGCAGCAAATCGTGGGAGACCGCAGCAACATCACCTTTCGCGTGGGCGACATCGCAACGGAGGCTGGCGAGGCCGACGAATTTGACATCGTTCATGCCCGCTTGGTGATCGGGC
>JBDTJC010000121.1:0-9231 GCA_039936055.1 Polyangiaceae bacterium
CGGCGCGCAGCCGCGCCAAGAGTTCGCGCGGGCTGAACGGCTTGCCCAAGTAGTCATCCGCGCCCAATTCGAGCCCGACCACGCGATCCGTTTCGTCACCCTTGGCGGTGAGCATGATCACGGGCAAATGGCTCTTTTCCCGAATTTTCTTGAGCACAGCCAAGCCATCGAGGCCAGGCATCATCACGTCCAACAGCACGGCGTCGAAGCCGCCGGACTCGAGCACGGACAAGCCGGCCGCGCCGTTCGAGGCGTGGCTCGAGCGCACGCCGTTCTGCGCCAGGTAGCTATCCAGCACTTCGAACAGCCGGACGTCGTCATCGATAACCAACACGTGAACCGTCATGAGCGGGGAGCCCGAGCGTAACACCCCCCGCCCCGCCCTGTCAGGCGCGCTAGAGAAGTCAGCGCTCACGGCATGTTTTCGGCGTGTGGCGCGTGCCCGTGCGAGCGCTCGGCCGCGCGCGTGCAGACATCCGCGATGTGGTCCTCGAAGGCTTGGCGGCGCTCACCGTTGTGGTGGCAACCGTACAAACCCGAGGCGAAGCCGGCGATGGCGCCGACCGCGAGTACGAACATCACTGCTTTGCGTCTCATTGTGACCTCCTTTCTGCTGCCTCAGCGATAGCGATCGAAGCCGCGCCCGAACGGGCCGGACTCGACGACGTCGGCCAAGATCTTGCGTTGTCGCCCGTCCAAGGTCTCGTGCACCTTGCTGAATGCATCGAGCGCGTTTTGACGCACACGATCGATGACCACGTCGTGGCGCGTGAAGATCGCCTCGACCTGCGCGCGGTCCAAGTTCTCGCCGCGGATGACTTGGGCGACATCCGCGCGGCCGCCGCGGAACTCGCGCTTCGCTTCGTGCAGGTCGTCCATCAGCGTGTCGACGGCCTCGCGAATCACTTTTTCCTGACCGGGCGTGGTGTCGAGCCGGTCCATCACACGGTTCATCACGAACCGGCCGCGGCGCCCGCCGCGGAACCCGCGCTCCCGAGCAGCACAGTGGTGATGGCCATGATGGCGACCCGCGAACGTCGCGGTGAGGCCCAACAAGCAGACGGTTCCAAACAGAAATCCAAACATTTTGCAGCTCCTTGCCAAACAACCTGCGGGCTCTCTGTGAAGGAATTCGGCGGACTTACGTGAAGAAGCGTTAATGCGGGGTCTGTCCCGAGCGGAAGCCTTCGACAGCTCCACGGCAATTTGCGCTATGCTGGGTCATCGGCGCAGAGGGCTTCCATGGGCGACGAACTCGGAACAGCCAACGAAAGCGAGAACCTAGCGGGCGCCGGAGCGACCGAGCCGTCCGCCGCCGTCGCGCCGAAGCGCGTGGCTTTGGCGCCGCGCCCCGTGTCGCAGCCACCTCGCCCGGCGAGTTCGAGCCTGTTGCCCTCGCGTCCCTCGGGCAGCCCACCGCCGATCCCGCAGCGCGGTCTGACGTCGACTCCATTGCCGCGCCCCAGCCAACAACCGCCGCCTCCGCCGGTCCGCTTCAATCCGGGACTTGCCGCGCCACCGAGCGCAACGAGCGGCGCGCACCCGCTACCGCCGAGCATGCGTTCGGCGCCGCCTCCCGGCTCCAACGTGCCGGTGTCCGCGCCCGATCTCGCGCCCTCGCCCCCCTCCCTGCCACCGGACGTTCCCTCCCCGCGGGGAATCGCGCCGGCAGCTACGTCCGCGCGTCAGGACGCGACGCGCATCCAATCCTTGCTCGCAGACGTGATGAGCGCACGCCAAGAGCTGACCGAGAAAACGACTGAGCTGCGCAAGGCGACCGCCGAGCGCAACACGCTGCGCACGCGGCTCGCCCGCGCAGATGCGCAGCTGAGCGAACTGTCCTCGGCGTTCCGCGCCGAGACGCAACTGCGCAGCGAGACCGTCGAAACACACGCGGCCACGAGCGCGGCGTTACGCGCGCGCATTGCCGAGCTCGAAAGTGCGCTTTCGGAATCGCGCAAGGCCGCGCCGGAGCCGGTTGGGCTGCGTCGCATTCGCGGCATCGGCCCAGCGTATGAACGCGCACTCTTGGGTCTCGGTATCACCACGGTAGCCCAGATTGCCGCGCTATCCCCGGAAGATATCGCGCGCATCGCGCCCCAGATCAAAGCCCAAGCAGACCGTATCCTGCGCGACGACTGGGTCGGGCAAGCTCAGCGCCTGGCTGCCGAGTAAGCTCAAGCACGCGAAAGCCCGGCCTTCCGCCTGTTTGACGCCGCGTTTCGAGCCTTAAATCCCGCGGGAATGCGCCGTTTCAGAGAGAACGTGTCCGTGAACGAACCCCCAGCCAGCCAAAGAGCAAGCGGGAGCTTCGTCGCGGAAGTGCTCGGGGACGAGCGCCGGACCAAGAAGGTACTGTCCAGCTTGCGGCTGAAGGTTGCCTTCATGCTCTTCGTGAGCGCCCTCTTGATCGGCCTGTGCGGGATGATCTTCGCGTTGGTGTCGCACATCTTCGGCGCGCTGACGCCGGCCATCCGCGCGGACTTGGAGTGGAAGGCCCAGCGCGGCGCAGCGGAACTCTCGCAGTCGGCCGAATACGGCTTGGTGCTGGCCGACGAACACGAAATCCGCAACGCCTTCCACGGCTATGACACCGACCCGGACATCTTGGCCATCGTGGCCACGGACAAGACGGGCAGAGTCCTCGTTACGCACGGCAAAGTACCCGGTGACCTCGCGCAAGCGTTCAAAGGCCCGGCCGGCACGGTCAGCGACCGCAAGAGTTACTTCGCGTCGTGGGCGGACTCGGTGATCGAGGGGGGCACGGTGGGGCGAATCACGGTGTTCGTGTCGACCGCGCGCCTAGACGCGGGCACGCGCCTGAAGCGCGAGATCTTGTGGACGGCGGGCATCGGTTGTGGCCTCGGCTTGCTGGTCAGCGTGCTGTTCGTCGGCTTCTACGTGGGGCCGCTGATCCGCGTGACCGAAACCGCCTTCGCGCGGCTCGAGAAGACGACCTTGGCAGCGCTCGAAGCCGTGCGCTTGAAGAGCGAATTTTTGGCCAACATGAGCCATGAAATCCGGACGCCGATGAACGGCGTGTTGGGCATGCTGGATTTACTCCGTCGTACCTCGTTGGACGCCAAGCAGCAGCGCTACGCGGAGACCCTGAACACCTCCGCGAATGCTCTGATGACCGTACTGAATGACATCTTGGACTTCTCCAAGATCGAGGCCGGCAAAGTGGAGCTACGCCCAGGGCCGTGTGAACCGCGCGCGCTCCTCGAAGAAGTCGCGGAGCTATTCGCCGCGCGCGCTGAGCTCAAGCACATCGAGCTCCTGTGCCACGTGTCTCCTGACGTCCCGGCGCGGGTGGAGGTCGACGGCGATCGCCTGCGCCAGGTGTTGACCAACCTGGTCGGTAACGCGATCAAATTCACGGACGTGGGTGAAGTCGTGATGCACGCGGTAGCGACCCGGCCAATCGACGGCATGTGCACGCTCGAGGTCACCGTCGTGGATACCGGCATCGGCATCGACGCGAGCCAGCAATCCTTGCTGTTCGAGGCATTCTCGCAATTGGACGGCTCGGCGACGCGCCGCTTCGGCGGAACCGGGCTCGGACTTGCCATCTCCAAGAAACTCGTCAATTTGATGGGCGGCGAGCTAGGCGTGACCAGCGAACAGGGCAGGGGTAGCCGGTTCTTCGTGCGCATCCCGGCGCGCGTGTTGGCGGTCGAACCCACGCGCATCCCGCCCCTGAACTGCCACGCACGCGCGCTGATCGTGGACGACAATGCTACCAATCGACTGCTGCTCGAAGAGCTGCTGTCAAGCTGGGGCATGCGCAGCGCGTCCGCCGAAGGCGGGACGCTCGCGCTGCGCTTGTTGTCCGAAGCCACAGGCAGCGATCCATTCGATCTCGTTATCACCGACATGCATATGCCGGGGATGGACGGCCTGACGCTCGCCCGCCAGATCCGCAAGGAGCACGGGCGCTTGCCGCTGCTCATGCTCACCTCACTCAGCGAGAACAGCCCGGCGCTGGCCGACCGGGATTTGTTCGCCGGTGTGCTCACTAAGCCCGTGCGCTCCTCCGAGCTAGAATCCAACATTGCCCGCGCCTTGGGTGATGCTTCACACGGAAATGCACCCAGCGCGCCGGAGTGCCGCGTCGCCAGTGGCTCCATGCACGGCCCCCGCAAGCTGCTCGTAGCCGAAGACAACCCGATCAACCAGGAAGTGCTGACGGAAGTACTGAGCCGCCTGGGCTACACCGCCGACGTCGTAAACAACGGGCGCCGGGCGATCGAAGCCTGGGCGGAGGGGAGCTACCCAGTGATTCTCATGGATTGCCAGATGCCGGAGCTGGACGGTTACGCGGCCGCGCGCGAGATCCGCGGCCGCGAGGTGGAGGGCGCACGGGTCGCGATCATCGCCGTGACGGCGCATGCCCTGGTAGGTGAGCGCGAGCGCGCCATCGCCGCCGGTATGGACGACTATGTTACCAAGCCGCTCGACCCACGGCTGCTGCAAGAGGCGCTTGAGCGGTGGTGGCCGCGTGTGTCGATCGTGCCCAGCGCCAATCGGGGGGCCTCAATCCCCGGTCCCGGGCTTGACAACACGGCGGGCGTGCTCGCCCCAGGCGTGCACCGCAGCCCAGGGGTCGTGCGGGTTTTTCTGCGGCATGTGCCAGACCAGATTGTGTCGATCGCTAACGCGGTGGATTCAGGTGACGACGATGCGTTGCGCGCGGCGGCACACAAGCTCAAAGGCAGCTGCCTCTCCGTCGGCGTCCCGCGAATGACCGAATTGTGCGCCAGCCTAGAATCAGTCCCCCGCAACGCGCGCGAGCTCACCGACGCGCTAGAGCGCGAGTTCGCGCGAGTGCGCGAGCATCTGGCCCAGCTGAAGCGCGCCTAGCCGCCTGAGCCTTAGACAATCTCCACGAAAGCGGCGCGATTCAAAGTCACTCAAAGGACGCGGCCCGCAGGCCGGCGACACCGGCTCGAGACCGAGACGGTAAGACGCGCCGTTCACGCGCGCTGGTCGCCCAGAATTGCGGTCGTCGAATCGCAGCGCTAGTCCCCTCCGGTGAGCGATCGAGAACCTGAAGCCATCGTCGTGCGCGGCGCGCGCGAGCACAACCTCAAGAACGTTACCATTTCGATCCCGAAGAAGGCCCTGGTGGTGATCACCGGCGTTTCGGGGAGCGGCAAGTCGTCGCTTGCGTTCGACACCATCTACGCGGAAGGGCAGCGCCGCTACGTAGAGAGTTTGTCCAGCTATGCGCGGCAATTCTTGGGGCAGATGGACAAGCCCAAATACGACACGATTCGCGGGCTCTCTCCGACCATCTCGATCGAGCAAAAGACGGCTTCGAGCAACCCGCGTTCGACCGTCGGCACCGTGACGGAGGTGCACGACTACTTGCGCGTGCTGTACGCGAGCATCGGCGTGCAGTTTTGCCCGAAGTGCGGGCGGCGCGCAGAGGGTCAAACGGCGCAGCAAATCGTGTCGTCGATCTTGGAGTACCCGAAAGGCACCAAGCTCGTGCTGTTCGCGCCACTCGAGCGGCAGCGTAAGGGCGAGCACCGCGAACTTCTGGCAGATGCACGGGCCCGCGGCTTCACGCGCCTACGTATCGACGGGAAGGTCGTCACGCTCGACGACACCGTGACGGCGCTCGACAAGAAGGCGAAGCACGATTTGGATTTGGTCGTGGATCGCATCGTGGTCGAGCCCAGCGCTCGCGCCCGCATCACGGATTCCGTGGAGCTCGGCCTGCGCGAAGGCAAAGGCGTGATCAGCGTCGAAGCGCCCAATGAAGAGCGCGTGTTCAGTGAGCGCGTGGCCTGCCCGCATTGCGAGCTTTCGTTCCCCGAGCTCACACCGCAGTCGTTCTCGTTCAACTCACCGCTCGGCTTTTGCACGGACTGCAACGGCCTCGGCTCGCGCCCGGAGATGGATCCGGAGCTGGTCGTGCCGAACCCCGAGCTATCGATCAAGGATGGCGCCATCACGGTCTGGGCGGCTGCGGCGGCGCGCGGCGAGGGCTGGGTCGCCTCCGAAATCGAGTGGGTGCTATCGATCTTCGGCATCGACAAGAAAAAGCCCTGGAGCAAGCTGACGCAAGCTCAGCGGGACGCCGTCATGTTCGGCGCCAAGAAGCGCGGGGAAATCTGGGAGGGCCTGGTGAATCAGCTCATGCGGCGCATGAAGAACACCAGCAGCGAGGACATGAAGCAGTACTATTTGCGCTTCTTTTCCAGCAAATCCTGCCCCACCTGCCACGGCGCGCGGCTGCGCCCCGAGAGCCGCGCGGTGAAGATCACGGGTGAGAGCCTGGACGCGCTGTCCCATCGCCGCATCGAGGAAGCCCGTACCTGGATAGACACCGTCGACTTGAAGGGCGCAGATGCCGCGATCGCCACGGAGCTGCGGAAAGAGATCAGTTCGCGCCTAGGATTTTTGGTGAATGTGGGGTTGGGCTACCTCACGCTGGATCGCGCGGCGGCGACGCTTTCTGGTGGCGAAAGCCAACGGATCCGCCTGGCTTCGCAAATCGGCTCCGAGCTCACCGGCGTGATCTACATCTTGGATGAGCCGTCCATCGGACTGCACCAGCGGGACAACGGCAAATTGCTGACCACGCTGAAAGCGCTACGTGATGTCGGCAATTCAGTGATTGTCGTGGAGCACGACGAAGAAACGATGGTCGAGGCGGACTACCTGATCGACTTTGGGCCCGGCGCGGGCGAGCTCGGCGGTGAAGTCGTGGCCGCCGGCACTCCCGCGCAGGTGATGAAGAATCCGAAGTCGCTCACGGGCGCTTATCTGTCAGGCAAGCGGAAGATCCCGCTGCCCGCTGAGCGTCGCCCCGGCAACGGCAAAGCGCTGGAAATCCGCGGTGCCACCGAGCACAACCTGAAGAACTTGAACGTACGCCTGCCCCTGGGCACGTTCCTGGCGGTCACCGGCGTGAGCGGCGCGGGAAAGTCGACGCTCATCAACGGCATTCTCTATCCCGCGCTCTCCCGCGCGCTACACGACGCGCGCGCTCCCGTCGGCGCGCATGAACGCATCATGGGCGTCGCGCACATCGACAAAGTCATCGGCATTGATCAAAAGCCGATCGGCCGCACCCCACGCTCGAACCCGGCCACGTACACCAAAGTGTTCGACTTGATCCGTGAGCTGTACGCCAGCACTAGTGAGGCGCGCGCCTTCGGTTACGACGCTGGCCGCTTCTCCTTCAACGTCAAAGGCGGGCGCTGCGAAGCGTGCACCGGTGACGGCATGCGCCAAGTCGAGATGCACTTCTTGCCGGACGTGTACGTCGTCTGCGAAGAATGCAAAGGGCGGCGCTTCAACGAAGCCACCCTGCGAGTCCTGTATAAAGGCAAGAGCATCGCCGACACGCTGGATATGAGCGTGCGCGAGGGGCTCGAGCACTTTGCCGTGCACACCAATATTTCGCGCGCCCTGCAAACGCTCGCGGATGTCGGGCTCGGCTACGTAAAAATCGGACAGCCCTCCCCCACGCTGTCCGGCGGCGAGGCCCAACGCATCAAGCTCGCGCGGGAGCTGTCGCGCGTGGGCACCGGCAAAACCCTGTACATCCTGGATGAGCCGACCACCGGGCTGCACTTCGCAGACGTGGAAAAGCTGCTCGAAGTGCTGTCGCGCCTGGTCGAAGCGGGCAACACCGTGCTGGTCATCGAGCACAATTTGGACGTGATCGCGCACGCGGACTGGGTCGTGGATTTGGGCCCGGAAGGCGGCGGCGCGGGCGGGCAGATCGTAGCCGAGGGCACACCCGAAGCGGTGGCGCGCGTGAAGAAGAGCCACACCGGGCAATACCTGGCGCGCGTCTTGGAGCGCGGCAAAGCACCGAAGAAGTCCGCGCGCGTGCCAGCAGCGGCAAGCCGTGCACGGGGGGCACGCGCGTGAGCCGCATGCACCTGTTCTTCGATCTCGACGGTACCCTGACCGACTCGCGAGCTGGCATATTGAACTGCATGCGCCACGCCCTAGCCGTGATGGGTCTCCCGGTCCCAGCGGACCACGCGCTGCTTCGCTTCATCGGCCCGCCCACGCACGAGGCGTTCCCTGAGCTACTCGGTTCCAGTGATCCTGAATTGAATGCGCGCGCCATCGCGGTGTATCGCGAGCGCTTCGCGAAACTCGGCATGTTCGAAAACAGCCTGTATCCGGGGATTATCGAGGGCCTCAGCGCGCTTTTGGACGCCGGCTTTCCGATGCTAGTCGTCACCTCGAAGCCAGAAGTGTTCGCAGAGCAGATCATCGATCACTTCGAGCTGCGAAAATTCTTCGGCCGCGTGTACGGCTCGGAGTTGACCGGTGAGCGCGGCAACAAGGGTGAGCTTCTGGCGCACGTACTGGCCAACGAACGGCTGAGCAGCGCGGATGCTTGGATGATCGGCGATCGCCTGCACGACATTCGTGGTGCGAAGCGAAACGGGCTACGCGCCGCGGGCGTGCTGTGGGGCTACGGAGACCACGAAGAGCTCATGCAGGCCGGGGCAGACGCCACCTTCGCCTCGATGCCCGAGCTCGTGCGTCAGTTCGTGGCCGACTCGGGCACGTGAAGCGCATTCCGCATTACAGCGTGCCTCGCTTTTGCGGCTGTGCGCCTCGTGTTATCTATCCGCCCCTCGTACAACGTCACGAAGAGGAGAACTTAGGAAATGTCGGAACCGAGCTCAGACATCGCACTCATCGGCTTGGCCGTGATGGGTCAAAACCTGGTCATGAACATGAACGACCACGGGTTCACCGTGTCCGTGTACAACCGCACGGGTAGCGTCACGGATGAGTTCTTGGCCGGTCCCGCAAAGGGCTCGAAAGTCGTCGGCTGCAAGACCGTGAAGGAGCTCGTCAGCACGCTCAAATCACCGCGCCGCGTGTTCATCCTGGTCAAGGCCGGCGCCGCGGTCGACGCGGTAATCAACGAGCTGACGCCCTTGATGGCCAAGGGTGACATCATCATTGATGGCGGGAATTCCCATTTCCCTGACAGCCAGCGCCGCTTCGACCAATTGAAGGAGAAGGGGATTCGCTTCATCGGCAGCGGCGTGTCCGGCGGTGAAGAAGGCGCGCGTCGCGGTCCGTCGATCATGCCGGGCGGCGATCCGGAAGCATGGCCGTACGTCAAAGAGATCTTGCAGAGCGTGTCCGCCAAGGTCGACGGCGAGCCGTGCTGTGACTGGGTCGGCGAAGGTGGCGCCGGTCACTACGTCAAGATGGTGCACAACGGCATCGAGTACG
>JBDTJC010000122.1:0-71389 GCA_039936055.1 Polyangiaceae bacterium
TCGGGCGCAAGGACTACCAGCAGCTGAAGGTGATCGAACGCATGACGCGTGATCTGCTGCTGCCTGTCGAGGTCGTCGGTTTGAAAACGCTGCGCGATCCGGACGGCTTGGCGTTGAGCTCACGCAATGCGTACCTGTCGCCTGAAGAGCGCGCGCGGGCGCTCGGCATCGCGCGGGGCTTATCAGCCGCGGTGGCGGCCTTCGAGAGCGGCGAGCGGCTAGTGGGGGAGTTGCGCAACGCCGCGTTGGAGCACCTGACGCAAGCCGAATTACGCTTGGATTACGCGACGATCGCCGACGCGGACGCGCTTTCGCCGTTCGCTGATGGCGCTCGCATCGCGGACCGTGCGCTGTTCGCCATCGCCGGCTTCATAGGCAAGACGCGGCTGATCGACAACGTCGTCTTGGGCGAGGATCCGGCGCCGATTGCGTCCGCCAAAAAACTCGGGGCAGGGTAACGATTGATGTCGAGCAGCGTCCCGCCCATTTCCCGCGCTTCGGACTCTGGTCGCCGCTTTCCGGGCTTGTTCGTAGTCGTGGAAGGCATCGACGGCTGCGGCAGTACCACGCAGGCCAAGCTGCTCGGCAAAGCCATCAAGAGCCGCGGCCCGGAAGTGCTGCTTACCTGCGAACCGAGCACCGGGCCGATCGGCTCCCTGATCCGCCAAGTCTTGCAACGCCGATTGTTCGTGCCGGACGCGACGGGTCCGCGTAATTTCGTGTGGTCGACCATGGCGCTACTGTTCGCGGCGGACCGCATGGATCACTTGGACTCAACGGTGGCACCGGCACTGCGCGCGGGCTCGGTGGTCGTAAGCGATCGCTACGACATGTCGAGCCTCGCTTACCAATCGGTGACCGCTCTTAGCGGGCCCGAGTCGATCCCGTGGATCCGCGAGTTGAACTCGCAAGCGCTCCGCCCCGACGTCACCATCGTCATCGACGTTCCGGCCGAGGTCGCCGAGGAGCGCCGTCGGGCCCGGGGCGGGGTTGAAGAGATGTTCGAGGCCCGCGAGATCCAAGCGCGCCTGGCCACGGTGTACGCGCGCGGGGAGGAACTGGTACCGAACGACCGCGTTCTCCACGTTTCTGGGGTGGGTGAGGTGCAGGACGTGGCCGGCCGCATCTTCGAGACCGTTATTTCGGCGGCTGCCTCATTTTTTCACGAGTTTCGCGCCGATTCCAAGGGCTGATTCGAGCAGCGATCGCCGATTTTTGGCCTTTTGCCGGAGATCGCGACATATTCGAGGCACCATGCGAGGCGTAGCTCTGGGTTTGCTGGGATTGTTGGCGGGTTGCGGTGCGGGTGCGGTCGTGCCCGTCGCTGCCCCGAAGCCCGTCGTTCAGACGCCGGTCGCCGCGGCGCCCGCCGTGGCCCGCCCGCCCCAGGGTGCGCTGTTTCGCTCCGACGTGAACGCGCTCATTGATCGCGGCTTCCCTGCCTTCCTCGAGCAGGTGGACGTGGAGCCGCGCTTGGTCGACGGCCAGTTCCGCGGTTGGAGTATCGTGAACTTGGCTCCCAGTGACTTTTGGAACGGCGTGGATCTGAAGCCGGGCGACATCGTCACGCGCGTGAATAATTTGCCCATCGAGCGGGAGACCGAGGCCTTCGACGCTTTCGAGTCGTTGAAGCAATCGGACGCGCTGCGCGTCGCGTTTCAGCGCGGCGGCGAGAATCACGTGCTTGAGTACAAGATCGTCGACAAGACGAATTGAGCGCTTGCAGACGTAGCGGCGCGCTAAGGCGTGATCGTGGCGTCGCGTAGCGCGAACTTCACGATCTCGTCCAACACCGCTCCAAAGCGCTGGCGCGTGAAACGCGAGCCGCTCGTGACCCAATCGATGTGCTCGACTGGCTTCTGATCGTCTTGAAAATGGCCGAGAATGTCCAAGTGGTCGGCCTCACCGGCCCACAATAGCTCGCCCCACAGCATGCCCAACGTAGGCGTGATGCCGTCGTTCGAGGCGTTGTTCACCTCGTTGTCCATGCCCGCGCGCAGGAACTCGGCTTCACGCGCCGTGGGTCTCGCGTACGGGTAAACGTCCGACTCTTGGCTCGCAAACTGATACAGCGTCCCGAAAATCGCGGCGGTGAATGCGGCGTACGGTGAGCGCACGCGCCTCGCGAAGCGCATCGTGCGCGGCGGAGGGGCAGCAGAAACGACGCAGCCGTAGCGCACGTGCGAGTCGGCCTCCGTCGCGGCGTTGAACAGATCCATCGCCTCCGGCATGATTTGAATGATCGCGCCTTGATCAACGCGCACCTTGCTCAAGAAATCCGCGATCTCACCGCGACCTTCGCGATCCGCGAAGCGCAAGATGGTGTCGGTGACGCGGCTGAACAGCTTAGTATCGCTACCGAACAAGGAATCGATGCCGCCCACGCCCGCCACCAAACGCGAAAATATCGCCAAGGAGGGCTCGCCGATCGTGAGTGAAACCACGGTCAGCAGGCTCAGGATGTACAGCAGGCGGGTGCCGGAAACCGTGGTGAAATAAGTCGCGAGCGGCGTGCCGTAGTGCGGGGCGTTGATCGTGACCGCGCTGACCACGCGCGCGCGCCAGGCCAAATGCTCGCGTGTGACGCCCAAATTCACGCTGGGCGAGAGCACGAGGCGCACGTCCAACCCGCCTGTCGAGTGGCCGATCAGATGGATCGGGCCGTCATCTGTGCTGGCGCTCTTGGACACCGTCGCCGCCAAGATGCGCGAGCGATAGCGAATCGACGAAGTCGGCGGCGCCGGCACGTCCTCGAACACCGCAGTCACGCCGGCGGCAGCGAAGCGCTTCTCCAGGCCCGCGCGCACGTGCTTGAAGTAGTCGTAGCCCGCCAGATGTCCGAACCCGAACATCCCGGGCACGAAGTACACGTGGTGAATGGGTGGCATTAGTCCCTACTTGGCCTGATTGATGGCAAGGGTTTGCTCGCGAACATGCGTTCTCGAAGTGTCCTTACTTCGAGCAGACTCGTAACGCCCCGCGACATTGCCTGTTCGAAAGGCCGCATGCGCCGGTTTCGCCGGTCTGTCTCTTGGCTAGTGCTCTCCAAGACGATCGTGATCTGGTCTTCCAAGACCGCCGAGCTCAAGCCTAGTCGGAAAATTCGACGTTTGCGCTCTGCTCGAAGTCGAAGCGCACTTCGCCCGCATCCACGGCGCCCGTTGTGAAGGACTCGCTGTGCACGCGATGCAACGAAATTTCACCGGCTCCAGTGCCCGTGAAAGCGCCCGCGGGAACGCTGCCTTGGCCCGCGTCGTCGCGGAATGTGCAGCGTGTGGTGGCGCGGCCGTCTTTGGTGGTCAGCTCCACGTATACCAAATCACGGCTGACGCCGCGGTTCCACGTCAGGGAAATCAGCCTGTGTCCAGCGACAGTCGCGAGCTCTGAAAGCGGCGTGGTGTCGACGTTCACGGCGCTGAGCAAGGGCGGTGCGTTCGCGTTCACGCTGAACGAACTCAAGACGCCACCGCTTGTACTGAGCGTGTAGGCAGTCGCGGCGGGCAGCGGCTCCCCCGCGCGATCGCGGGTCGTGTACACGACGCCGGCGATCAAGTCAGTGACGGCGGGCAACGCGCGCGTTGCCAACACCGCACTGGTGGCGGCAGTGCGCAGCGTGACATCACCGGCGTCCAGGAAGGCCACCCGAGCTAGCGGGCTGAGCGGGACGCTCGAGCTGCGTTCGCGATTGGGCTCCGCGCATTGTCCGAGCGCCGGCAGATCCAAACCGAAGCCCGCGAGCCGGAGCATCGAGGCCGGGTCCACCTCGGGGGGCGTACGCACGAAGCCGGCGAACGCGGCTGCGCGAGGCGCCTCGGCCGAATTCTCGGTCGCGCTGCGCTCGATGGTGATCAGCGCGTGGGTGCTACCGGTGTCAGCGTCCGAGCTGTAGTCCACGGGGGTGACAGAGCAGGCTGACGACAGGGCCGTGAGTACGAGTGCTGGCGCGAACCGCAACGTCGCGAGCCACGAAGGCGATTGCCAGAAAACCTGCACCACTCCCAGAATGTAGCATCGCTCCGGCAGCTTCAACAGGTACGCCTGCCGGGCCGTGGTCCGCATCGACGGATCCCGCGGTAATTCGTCAGAATTTGGCGATCAGCGCGCCGGCCGGATGGACCGAAAGGCCGTCGATTTGCGCGTCGTAGTGGGTCCCGGGGCGATCCACGGAGCCGGTAATGTGGGCGTAGTCGAGCTCCAGTTCGGCGGCGACCCAGAGCGGTGACAGGCCGACGGCCAGGCCCAACACCGGACCCGCGGCGAAGCGTTGTGCGCTGAGGGCGAATGTCGAATTCGCATCCAGCGTTACACTGCCCGACCAGCGATCGTACTCCGCACGTGCGCCGGCCCAGACGGAGATCAGCTCGGCGTCCGTGTGGTAGCCGAACAGGATCGGCACATCCAACCCGAAGCCATTGGCACGATCGAGATCGGTACCCGGCAGATCGAGCGCGCTCTGTCCAAAGCCGCGGCCCGTCAAACCCAGACCCAGGGAGAGCGCGCTCTGGTCCCACTCGAAAGCGTGGCGTGCGTCCAAGCGTAGTGCTTGCCCGGTGTAGCTCAGCCCGGCCTCGTTGGACCCCGGAAGGCCGACACGCGCGTTGACCCAAGGCGCGACCGCGGGACCTTCAGCCAGGGCGACCAGCACTCCGCGCGTGTAACGGGGGTCGTTCGTGGGCGGGGATGCGGCGTTCGGCGCGCGGCCTTCGACGTCCGAGAGCGCGTGCTTTTCGTCGCCGAGCACGAGGCGATCACTCATGCCGGCGCCGAACGCGGTGTGCCCGGCCGGCAGCACGCGCGCCGTGTGCAGCAGCGGCACGCCGCCAGCACAGCCGGCGAGCGCGAACGCCGCGAACGGCCCGAGCAGCGCCGGGCAGCAGCGCAAAGGCCGAGACCGTTTCAAGCGCAACCGCGAAAGGAGCACGGGCGATTACTTGCGAAAGCGCGAAAGGAACGTGTCGCTTGCGGCGCGTTGCTTCAGCTCGTCGTCGTCTTGATGAAGCGCGACCGCGCGGTCGATCAGTACTCGTTCCGTCTCCACGTGCTTGGGGTCGGGGAGGCAGCACTCCACGGGGCACACGGCTTGGCAGGCTTCGTGATCGTCGAAGCCGACGCACTCCGTGCACAAATCCGGATCGATCACGTAGATTTCGTCGCCCTCGGAGATGGCGTCGTTTGGGCACTCTGGCTCGCACGCGCCGCAATTGATGCAATCGTCTGTGATGAAGGTCGACATGCCCGTTTTCTGCGCTGGGTTAGGTGGTTTGCTCTGGGCGAGCGTCGGCGGGGATAGAAGAGATGGCGTTTTTGCCGTCAGTGTTACGAATGGCCTAGCGGGGCTGTCAACTTCGAGTACAGTCCCGCCGCCTGATGCTTCGCAGCGATCATAGCGCGTTCTTGACCCGTTTGCCGGTGTTCCCGCTCCAGCCGGGCCTGCTCGTGGCGGCGCTGCTGGCGGCCTTCGCGTTTGGCTGCACCCCGAAAATCGGCGACTCTTGCACGACGTCCACGAACTGCTCGGCCGCGGGGGATCGCCTGTGTGACATCACCGAGCCTGGCGGCTACTGCACGGTTTTCAACTGCGAGCCGGATAGCTGTCCGGCGGACAGCGTGTGCATCAACTTCGGCACCCGGCTGTCCCCGGTGAACGATTGCTCGCTGGCCAACAGCAATTCGCCGTATCAGCGCTCGTTCTGCATGGCGTCCTGCTCCTCGTCCGGTGATTGCCGCGGCGGGTATGATTGCGTGGATCTGAGCGGTAAGCCGCGCACGGACGCGAACGGGAACCCGGTCCCCGCCAATAACGTCGGTGCGGTCCTGGCGGACTCCGGTGGTAACGGCAAGGTCTGCGTGGCCAACACCATCGGCTCCGCAGTGGACGGCGGCGCGCCGAGCGGCGTGTGCAACGGCGATCCGGATGCAGGCCCGCCCCCTGCTGAGGCTGCCGGCAGCGGGGGCTCTGGCGGCTCGAGCGGCGCCGCTGATTCCGGCGCGCCAGGCGCTGCTGGCTCGAATGAAGCCGGCGCTGGCGGCTGAACCGAGTAAACTCGAATCTGATGTTCGGTATTCGGTCGTTGCCCCGGACGCTCGAAGCGGCGCTGCGCGATATGCGCCACGCCAAGAACGAGACGCGCATCTCGGCGCTCCGTGATCTGGTCCGCCTTGCCGAAAGCGAAAATCGCGCGCGCGCCCTGAGTGCGCTGTGCGAGGTCATGACCAGTGACGCGGAGCTGCACGTTCGCGCCGCAGCCGCGCTTGCTTTGGGGGATGCCGACGCCAAAGAATCCCGTGACGCGCTGTTTGCCGCGGCGCAGACCGGCCCGGTGCAGGTGCGCGAGATGGCGTTGGCCGCGCTCGCTGAAGTGGCAGAGCTGAGCGATCAGCAAGTGCTCGCGCTGGTTGCCGAGGCCCGCAAAGACCCGGCCCCCGAACTGCGCTTTCAAGCGTTGATCGCGCAAAATCGTCTGGCGCCGGCCACGTTGTTGGCCGGGCTCGCCGAAGCCAGCCGCGATCTGGACGCGGAAGTCCGGCAGATCACCTACCGAATCGCTGAAGAACACGTCCTTTTCGATCGCTCCTCATTGCCCGAGCCGATGCGGCAGCGGGCGCGTGCGGCGCTGCGCGACGACGTGCCGAGCGTGCGTCTAGCGGCGGCAATCTTGTTGGCGCGCGTGGGTGACACGTGCGGCGCGGAGGTGATTCGCGCGGTCGTCGAGCGCAAAGACCGCGTGGCCTCGTTGGAGGACGAACAAGCTGCGCTCGAACTCGCGGGGGAGTTAGGCATCAGTGAGGCGCGTCCCGCGCTGTCGCGCCGCGCCTTCGGTTTTTTTGGTTTGTTTCGCGATCCGTTGGCGTTTCACGCGCGCGTGGCCTTGGCGCGCCTGGGGGACGAGCGAGCCAAAACCGCAATTTTGCGCGGGCTGTCCGCCTTCACGCGTGACGCACGAACAATCGCGGTGGCCGCGGCAGGTCGCGCGCAGCTACGGGAAGCGCGCACCATTTTGCAGCGCATGACGCCCGCGCAGGCCGACCCGGAAACCGTGGCGGAAGCGTTGGCCGAACTCGAGGCGCTGCTCTGATGCACGATCTCTCGCCGGAACTGAAGCTCGGGTTTTACCGAGCGCTACGTCGGATCCGAATCCTGGACGAACGCATGCAAGCCCTGCAGCGTCAGGGCCGAATTGGATTTTACGGCACGTGCACCGGGCAAGAAGCCGTGCCCGTGGCCCTCGGCTTTGCGCTGCGCGCGAGTGACTGGGTGTTCCCCGCGCTACGCGAGAGTTCGGTGCTTTTGGTGCGCGGTTTCCCGCTCGAAACCTACGTAGCGCAGGTATTCGGGAACGAGCGAGACGTGCTGAAAGGGCGACAGATGCCCAGCCACATGAGCGGCCGCGCGGCGAACGTGGTGTCTTGGTCGAGTTGCATCGGCACACAGCTCACGCACGCCGTTGGCGCCGCATGGGCCGCCAAAATACGCGGTGATGCCATGGTCGCCGCGGCGTGTCTGGGCGACGGCGCCACGAGTTCTTCGGACTTTCACGCCGCTATGAACTTCGCGCAGGTGTTTCGCGTGCCGTGCGTGTTCATCTGCCAAAATAACCAATGGGCGATCAGCACGCCGGCCGCGCGCCAAAGCAACACCAGCACGTTCGCCGAGCGCGCGTTGGCGTACGCCATGCCCAGCGAAACGCTCGACGGCAATGACGTGTGCGGTCTGTACGGCTCGTTCTTGCGCGCGAGTGAACGCGCGCGCGCCGGCGAAGGTCCCACGTTCTTGGAGTGCGTCACGTATCGCGTGGGCCCGCATTCCACCAGTGACGACCCGACGCTGTACCGCAGTGAAGCCGAAGTCGCGGAATGGCGGCTGCGTGATCCGATCCTGCGCCTGAGCAAACAGCTCGAAGCTCAGGGGATTCTGCAGGCTACGCAAGCGCACGCCATCGACCTGGAGTTGCACGCTGAGCTGGAGCGCGCGCTCGAAAGCGTGGAAGCCGCGCCGCCGCCAGGGCGCGCGTCGTTGTTCGATGACGTGTATGCTGAGCTGCCCGAGCATCTCTTGGAACAGCGCCGCGAGCTATTCGCGTCGCGCTGAGCGTGAATTCTACCGCGCTCGGCAAGCTCTACCGTTCGTGCGGGAATTGCAGCAAGCCGGCGACACCGCCGCGCTGAGCAACAGCCCGCTGCCCTCCGCGATGCCGATCTGCCAGCGTTTCACCGGAAATGACAGCGGTGCAGAGCTGCCCCTGGCGCCGCGCTGGCCAGGACGGAAACGTCGGCATCGAGCAACGGTCTGACGTTCGCAGCCAGTAAAGCCCCTTGTGAATCGGGGGATCACGCGTTACATCAGCCCCGCATGGACCAATTCGACGCCATCGTCCTGGGCGGCGGCCCCGGCGGCTACGTGTGTGCGATTCGCCTCGGCCAACTGGGGCTCAAAGTCGCGTGTATCGAGGAAGAGGAGTACGGCGGGGTGTGCCTGAACTGGGGCTGCATCCCGTCCAAGGCCCTGATCGCCAACGCGCACTTCGTAGAGAAGGCCAAGCACATCAGTGACGCAGGCATCACTGTCGGTGACGTCAAGGTGGACGTCAACAAGATGCAGGACTGGAAGGGCGGTGTGGTCAAGAAGATGACCAGCGGCGTGCGCGCTCTGCTCAAAGCCAACACCGCGGAGATCATCGAAGGTCGCGGCAAGGTGCTTGATGCGAAGACCATCGAGGTCAAGCTCAAGAGCGGTGAAACGCGCAAGGTCACCGCGACCAAAGCCATCGTGATCGCGACGGGCTCGGCCACGATTCAGGTGCCCGGCTTCGAATTCGACGGCAAGACCGTGATCGGCGCGCGCGAAGCGGTCAGCCTGCGTGAGTTCCCGAAGCGCCTCGTCGTGATCGGCGGCGGCGTCATCGGCCTAGAGCTTGGCATGGCGTACCAAACGTTCGGCTGTGAGCTCACGGTCGTGGAGTTGACGCCAAGCCTGCTTCCCGGCGTGGATCCGGACTGCGTCAAAATCGTCGAAAAGAAGCTGACTTCACGCGGCGGCAAGGTGCTCAAGAACACACGCGCTGAGCGCCTGGAGAAGACTCCGAACGGCGTCACCGTCGTGGTGTCCGCTGAAGGAAAAGAGCAAAAGCTCGAGGCGGACGCGGTGCTTGTCGCTGTCGGCATGAAGCCGCGTTCGCGCGGTATCGGCCTGGAAGAAATCGGCGTGGAGATTGACCAGCGCGGTTTCGTTAAAACCAACGAGTTTTGCGAGACGAACGTCAAAGGCGTGTACGCCATCGGTGACGTCAGCGGTCAGCCCATGCTCGCGCACAAAGCTTCCAAAGAGGGTGAAGTGGCGGCGGAAGTCATCGCGGGCCACCACGCGGGCAAAGACTGGGTCACCGTGCCCGGCATCATCTTTACGGATCCGGAAATTGCTACCGTCGGTCTCACCGAAGAGGCAGCCAAGGCCGAAGGCTACATCGTCAAGGCCGGCAAGTTCCCGTTCGCGGCCCTCGGTCGCGCGGTAGCGATCATGGAAACCGAGGGCTTCGTGAAGGTCGTCACGGACACGAAGTCCGGTCGCATTCTCGGCATTCACATCGTCGGCCCGTCCGCGACGGACCTGATCAGTGAAGCGGTCTTGGCGCTCGAAACCGTCGCTACTGCCGAGGACATGGCGCTCTCCATCCACCCGCATCCCACACTCGGTGAAGCGCTGATGGAAGCCGCTGCGGCCTCGCTGGGGCACGCGATTCACATCGTGAATCGCTAAGCGCCGCCGGACACCCCGCCGTCGCTCAGGCGAATTGAGTCGAAATGTTACCGTATATCCGCGGCGTTTTGCGCCTTCGGGCCGGAACTGCCATGTTTCAGCGATGGGGATTTTCGCCCGCGCCGCTCAAGCTATATCTTCCAACTTCAATGCCTTGCTGGATAAGGCGGATGACCCGCGCAAAAGCCTGGACCAAACGCTGATCGAGATGCGCGAGCAGATCGTGGCGGCTCGTAAGGAGGTCGTCAGCGGTGTGGCCTCGGAGAAGCAGCTCAAGAAGAAGGTCGAAGAGCTGGATCAGGAGGTCGAGAAGTGGAGTGGGCGCGCCGAGCTCGCTGTGAAGAGCGACGACGACGCGCTGGCGCGTGAAGCGCTGCTGCAAAGGAGGCGCGCCGTCGGTGAGCGTGACCGCGCCGAGGCACAACGCGGCGAGCAGCGCGCGAATGCGTTCGAGATGAAGGATGCGCTCGAGCACATGGAGCGCAAAGTCAAAGAGCTCGAGATGCGCAAAGGCACCATCGCCACGCGCGTTCAGCAAGCCAAGGCCGGCGGGGGAGCCGAGGGCTTGGGCAAGCTCGGTTCCGGCCCCAGCGCGTTCGACGAATTCCAACGCATGGAAGACAAGATCGAGCACTCCGAGCACACGGTGCTCGCGCAAAGCGAAGTCAATGCGGCGCTGGACGGCCGCAGTCCCGGCGGCATGTCGCCCGCCGAAGTGGAGGCCAAGTTCCACGCACTTGAGCATGGCAGGATGCCCGGAGCCGGCGCGCCCGCAAAGAGCGAGGTCGACGACGAGCTTCGGGCGTTGAAGAAGAAGATCCGCATCGGACCCTGACCGCGACGGTCTTTGGGCAAACTCAGCCGTGTCTCGGCAGGGGGTCACAAACGCGAACTCAGGGTTCTCCTTGGCGACCTTCGCCCTGCCACAATTCTCGCAAGATCTCGGCGACCGCCTCATAGAGGGCTTCCGGGATCTCGTCCCCGATTTCGAGATCGTTGAGTGCGCGGGCTACAGGTACATCCCGCACGATGGGCACGCCGTAAGCGCGCGCGGCATCGACGATGAGCTTGGCCATTTCACCTTGGCCTTGGGCAACCACCGAAGGCGCGAGATCTTCGTCTTGTCCGTATTTGAGCGCTGTTGCGAGGTGGGTTGGATTCACGATGACCACACTGGCGGTTTTGAGGGCGCCCAATGTGGCGCCGGTCAGGGCTTCTTGGTGCGCGCGCCGACGCGCTGCTTTCAGCGACGGATCACCTTCTGATTCGCGGTATTCGCGCTTAATCTCGTCTTTTGTCATGCGGTGCCGTTGTAGCCACGCGCGGCGCGTGAGCAGCAGATCCAGCAGGCCGAGGGCGAGCCCGACGCAGGCCGCGAGCCAAGCCACACGCGTTGCGCAGCTGGCGGCGACGGCCGCGGCAGCTCGCGCGTTCCCGGTGGCCGCGACAAAGTCAGCTGCATGGCTGCGCAGCTCGCGCAGCGCAAAATAGCCAACCAACGAAGCCGCGACGAGCGCGCGTGCAATCCCGATCACGCGCTGCCAAGAAAACAAATTCTTCAGCCCCGTAAACACATTCAGGCGGTCGAAGCTCGGGCTCAGCTTCTTGACGCTGAACACGCCCCCGCTCTGCGCGAAGCTTGCCGCCGCGCTGGCGCTCGCTGACACCGCCAGCACTGGCAGCGTGATCCCGAGCACGATTTTCGCGAGCGTGCCGGGCGTTGCCGGCTCAGTTGGATGCGCAAGCGCGGCGGAAATCAGCGCGCTTGCTTGAGCCGTAGCCACCGTGGCCACGCCGCCGACGACGGCTAGGGCCGCCACGAATCCCACGCTCTGCGAGAGCGCCGCGGAGAGCGGGCTGTCACCCTCCGAGCGCGCTTTGGCGAGCCGTTTGGGTGTGGGCTGTTCGGTCTTGTCGCTCATCGCCGGCTCGGGGGATCATCGGTCACCCCGCGCGGCGAGTTTCGCTGAAAGCGTCGGACTTTAGAAGAGGTACGGCAAACCGCGACCGCCAGTGAGGCGCCAGGCTGCGGCCGTTTGCTGGATGATGGGCGTGCGAATCACCGCCGGTGGGTGGTCATTTTGAAACGCGAATAGCAGCTGCGCGGCGCTGAATTGCTCCAAGCCGGCGAAGAACTGCATCGTGATCAGCGCTCCGCCTTCCGTGAGGTGATAGCCGCTGCGGCGGAAGCCCATCGTGAGCAGGGTGTTCGTTCCCGAGGCATCGGCCGCGATTTCGTTCGGTTGATTGAACAGCGGCACCGCGCCGGACAGCGCCTGATTGAGTTCCGCGAGCGGCAATTGACCGGCGGAAGTACAGGGCAAATTGCCCATGTAGTGGTGCGCCAGCTCGTGACCGAGCACGAAGCCGATTTGCTCTTCCAGCAGTTGGTGCTGCCGCGCCACTTTGCGGCCGTCCGCCTGCTGCGTGGGATCGAAGAAGCCGACGGGCGGCTGCACAATCGGGCGATTCGGCTGCTGCTGCTGCACGATCAACTGAATGTAGTCAGCAAGCTTGTGCGTGCCGAAGGTTTCGTCCGTCGCGCGCGCTTGGGCCAGGTGCGCCTCGATATCGAGCAAGCCGTCAGTGATGGCCATCGCTGCGTGCCCGCTTGAAGTGCAGGTGGCGAAAGCGTTCACATCACCGACCGTGCTGTCCACGACCAAGGGAATACCCGCGACGCGACTCTGCTGCGGCGCGGGCAGCGTTGCGACAAGCTCGTTCAGCAGCGACTGCGCTTGACCGCGCAGGTAGCCGAGGTCCACCAGGTTGATCGGGTCATTCGGTACTGGCAGTACGACCGCGCCGGGTGCCGGTAGCGGGGCCGCCTGTCCGACGGGGAACGTGGCGGGCTGCCCCGGCTGCGTGGGTTGTGTTGGACCGACCGGTTGTTGCTGCGAGGGGTAGGTGGGCGGGGCCGCGTTGCTGCCGCCGCACGCGATCAGCGCAAGGGACACCGCAGGAAAGAAACCGGCTGCCCAACTCGCCCGAAAGTACCGACGTTTTACCGACATTTGTCCGGCAGCATAGCAATCGGCCCTGGGATGCGCGCGGAAAATTCTGGGGTGTTTTGCCCCAATTTCATCAGTAATTGTAACAGTGAGGACCCGCCACGTCTGAGCGGGGCGTAGGCTGCCCGCGCGTGACGACCGCCGACGATGCCGCCCGAATTCAAGCTCAGGACCCGAGCCAGCACTACGTAGACGGCAACGCACTGCAGCTGTTGCGTAACGGCAGTGCCGCCTTTCCAGAAATGCTGGCTGCGCTTGCCGGGGCCAAACAGCAAGTGCTGCTCGAGATGTACTGGTTTGACTCGGATAGCATCGGTCGTCAATTTGCGGCCGCGCTTGCCGCTGCCGCGCAGCGCGGCGTTGAAGTGTCGGTCATCTACGACGCGGTGGGTTCGGTGAGCGCCAACGACGACATGTTCAACGGCCTTCAACGCGCTGGCGCGCGCGTGATTGAGTTCAATCCGATCGCGCCGTGGAAGCGGCGCTTTCGCTTGTCCACGCTGACGCATCGCGATCACCGAAAAATCTTGGTCGTGGACGGACGCATTGGGTTCACTGGCGGCATCAACATTGCCGACTATTGGCTGCCCGTGGACGACGGCGGTGCGGGCTGGCGCGACGACATGGTGCGCATCGACGGCCCCGCGGTGCAGGGACTGTGTGATTGCTTTGCGCGCGTCTGGACACGACTGCGCGGACCGAAGCTGCTGCTAACGGGCTTCATGCGCACTCAACCAAAGGCGCCGGACGTGCCTGCGCGCGGGCAAATCGTGCAAGTGCTCGGACAGCACTTCCTACGCACACAGCGCCAGATCTCCCGCGCATATTTGCACTACTTGCGCCGCGCGGAACGGCGCATCTTCATCGCGAACTCGTACTTCGTGCCGGACGGGCGCGTGCTGCGCGCGCTGTGCGGGGCGGCACGCCGTGGCGTGGACGTGCGCATCATCGTCCCGGGGCAGAGCGACGTCGATATCGTTCGGCACGCGAGTCGTGCGGTCTGGGGTCGCCTCTTGCGGGCCGGCGTGCGCATCTTCGAGTGGGACGAGAGCGTGCTGCACGCCAAGAGTGCGGTGGTCGATGGTACCTGGAGCACGATCGGTACCTTCAATTTCGACTACTTGTCTTTGCGCCTGAACCTGGAGGTCAACGTGAGCGTGTTGGACGCGCGCTTCGCCAGCGTGCTGGAAGCTTCGTTTATCAGTGATTTCGAGCTGTGCCGAGAGGTGTCACTGGTGGATTTTCGGTTTCGCCCGCTCGGGCAACGCCTGCTCGAGTTCATCGCGTACCGTCTAAGAAAGTTTTTGTGAGCGGTGCGCTTCGCGTTCTGAGTTAAGCCCGTCCGGGCAACGTGCCTTCGTTCGCTGTCCTCGGGGGCTTCTCCTCCGCAGCCGCGGAACTGCCCACTCCGTGGAGCACAAAGCGCGTAATTCAGCGGGGCCCACGCCCGACTCAGGCCAGCCTTGCTTGGTGAAGGGGCCGGAAGCGGGATCGGGATCGATTGATCGGTAGGGGGATCGGGAGAGATCTTGGGACCGGGTTCGGAGGGACACCAATTCGCAATCGGAAGTGGGATGGGGTCGGGGGCCACGAAGAAAAGAGCGCGCTACGCGAGCTGGTCGATGGTGGGCCGCCGAGCACCCAAACCCAAATACCGGATTCTGTCCGAGACCCATCCCAGGCTGCGCGCGAGCGCGGCCCCGGATTCGCCTTGCCTGACGCGCTTCGTGACACCCGAAGGGGTGAGCCCCCATCCGAGCCCGCTCCCGAGCCTCGGACCGAACCCCCTTCCGGGGCCGCGTTCGCGCGCAGCCTCTCCTCTGGATCAAGAGTGCGACTCAGGCGAGACCGAGGGGCCCCAGCTCCAAACTGCGCTAAGCTTCCTTCGAAGTGCCCGCTACCGAGTTGGAATTCCGCACGCACGAACGCATCGCGGACATTGGCGCGCAGGCGTGGCGAGAGCTCGCGGGGCCCAATTGCCTGCCGTTCCTGCGCTATGAGTGGCTGTCCGCGCTCGAAGACACGGGCTGCATCGACCCTTCGCGCGGCTGGCTTGCGATGCACGTCGGCGCGTACGCTGCGGGCAAGCTCGTAGCCGTCGCGCCCTGTTACGTGAAGGGCAACAGTGAAGGGGAGTTCGTCTTCGATCACTCCTTCGCGCGTTACGCGCAGGGCAACCTACGCATCCCATACTACCCAAAGCTTATCGCCGCCGTGCCGTTCACGCCGGCTACCGGTCCGCGCATCCTGATCGGTGAAGGTGCAGACGCGCTGCACATTACCCGCGGGTTTGCCGCCGCGCTGCCGCAAATCGCGGAGCGTATCGGCGCATCCGGCGCACACGTGTTGTTCCCCGAACGAGCGCAAGCAAACGAGCTGGAGGCCGCAGGCTACGTGCAGCGCCACGGCGTGCAGTACCACTGGCGCAACGCCGGGTACCGTACGTTTGAGGACTTCCTGGCGCGCTTCAGCTCCAAACGCCGCAACCAAATCCGCCGTGAAATGCGTGAAATGCGCGATCGAAACATCGATCTGGAAGTGCTCACCGGCAGCTCGCTGCGGCCGGAGCGTGTGGACTTCATTTTCAACTTCTACCGTTCGACCGTGGAAAAATTCTTCTACGGCAAGCAATACCTGAACCGCGCCTTCTTCGAGCAAGTGTGCGCCACCATGCCCGAGCACTTGCACGTCGTGGTCGCGAGCGATGGCGGCTCCAAGAAGCCGATTGCCGGCGCGTTCAACTTGCTCGGTCAGCGCGCACTGTATGGCCGCTACTGGGGCGCCCTGGAAGAGCGGCCTTTCATGCACTTCAACGTCTGCTTCTATCGCGGCATCCAGGAGTGCATCGAGCGCGGGCTAGAGCTGTTCGAGCCCGGTGCGGGCGGCGAGCACAAGCTGGCCCGCGGCTTCGAGCCCACGCTCACCTTCAGCGCGCATTCCTTCCAAGATCGCCGGTTAAATGCCGCAGTTTCCGAGTTCGTCGAACGCGAGCGTGGCGCCATCGAGCAGCACATTTTAACGTCTCGTTCTGAGTCAGGTTTGCGCGCGCTCCCTTCTCACCCTTGACAAAACCCGCGCTCGGCGGCACGACTGAGTCCACGTGGCTCGCGCGCTTTGGTTCCTGGCTCTGCTTTCGGCGTTTTTCGTCGTGGCAGTGCGTTGCCTGAGCGGAGCCCCGGCGTCCGCACCCTGCGCCATCGCGACTGACAGTGCTGAAGCTCGCTCGAGTTCGCCTGACGAAGACGAGCCGCTCGCGTCCGCTGACCTGGATGATGACTCGGACGACAGCGCCGATCCGTTGCCCGCACTCGCTGCCCCACCCGCTACCCGGCTCGTGACCTTCACGGACACTCAAGGGACGGGGTTGGAGTGTGGCGCGTTGGTCGCGCTGCGGGCGTTGCCCAGCCACGCAGCGTCGCTCGACCGCCCGCCTCGCGCCTGAAGGCCTCCGCGGAACCGCGTTTCCCCGGCCTTTTATAGGCTCGGTGGGCGTTCTCCGCGCGGATCCAGTCAGAGCGGCCGAGCCCCACCCAGCTTCGATCCGGGGCTTGGCGCTCGCCTTATGAACACTTCCCGCAACGCGCGCGCGTTCGTTTCGTAACCGAACCGCGCGCAACCTCAAATTGGTTCGAGTTCTGTCCTGGTGGAGGCATTGTCTTGAAATTATTTTTCAAGAGCGCCCTCGCGTCTCTGTGGTGTGCGGCTCTCGTGACGACGTGGTGGTCGGTCGCGCTGCCGGAGGCACACGCAGCTGAGCCGCAGGCTCTCTCCTTGTCGCTCGACGAAGCCCTGGCACGGGCAAAAACCACGAACCCGGAGGTCACCCGCGCGCGCTTCGCAGCGCGTGAGGCAGACGCTCATCGCGTCGGCGCGGGTCTCGTCATGCCCACCAATCCGCGCCTCGCGGTGGACGCCCGGCCACTGATCAGCGGCGGCTCCGGGCGCATGGGCTACGGCGCAACGCTCGACTTCATGTTCGACGTCGCTGGCGCGCCGCGCGCTCGCGTGCGCGAAGCCGAGCGTTTTGCCGCCGTAGCCCATGCGGATTTGGCAAGCTCCCGCGGTTCGGCGCGTGTGCACGCTCTCAGCAGCTACGTGCGTACCCAAATCGCGAAATTGCGCATTAGCGAGGCGGACGCGGCACTCGTAGTCGCGCGCCGCGTGCTGGACGCGACCGAGCGGCGCGTGAACGCGGGCGCCGGCTCGGAGCTGGATGCGTCGTCCGCGCAGTTGGAGGTGGCAGAGCTGGAGGCCGCGCGGATCGCCTTCGAACGCGATGGCGCTTCGAGTCAGATGGACCTGCGCGATGCCCTGGATTTGCCCTCCGACACCACGCTCACGCTGACCAGCGCGGTCGCGGAACCGCCGCCCGTGGCTTCCGTGTCTGGGTTGGTCGAGCGGGCCCTGACGTCGCATCCCGAGCTCAAAGCCCTCAAGGCGCGGGTGGGCTTGTGGAGCGCTACCGAAGAGCGGTTGCGCGCGGAAGTGTTCCCGCGCGTCGGCTTCTACGCCGGCGTAGAAGCCGCGCCGTTGTCGCCCACCTACGGGGTACTCGGCGTCAGCGTGGAATTGCCCGTAGCACAGCGGAATCAAAACCAACGCGCCGTGTCGGCGCGCGCGCGCGAAAGCGCCGAAGCCGATCTGGCGCTCGAATCGCGGCTCTTGGCGCGGGCGGTGGCGGGCGCGCTCAGCAGCTACGAGTCTAGCCGCCGTGAGCTGGAGCGGCTGAGCATTCAGGCCATCCCGGCGGCAGAACGGACGCTTTCTTTTGCAGAAGCCGGCTTTCGAGCGGGCAGGTTCGATGTGTTCCGTTGGTTGGCAGCAGCACGTGATTCGCTCCGCGTTCGAGCGAGTCGCATCGATGCCATCGAAGCGGCGTGGGCCGCGCGTATCGAGCTTGAGCGCGCCGTTGGTGGAGAAGTGAAATCATGAAAAAATTGGGACAAAAGCTGACCGTCATCGCGTTTGGGGTGGGTTTGAGCGCCAGCGCAGTGATCTATTTCACGCACACCGAGCCCAAGGCCAACGCCGAGCAACCCAAGGCCGAACGCCGTGACGTACCCTATCTGGACGGCAAGTGGATCCGCTACTCGCCTGGCTTCGCGAAGCGCGCCTCGATTGCTTTCGAGCCGGTCGCGGAAGGCAACCTCAAGCCGATGATCAATGTTACGGGCACGGTTGCGTTCGACCCGGAGCGCGTCGCGGCCGTGGGTTCCCGCATCGCCGGCCGCGTCAGCCGGCTCAACAAAATAGAGGGGGACGACGTGAAGGCTGGCGATCTGCTGGCCGAAATCGAAAGCGCGGATCTGGGGCAAGCCCAAGCTGCAGTAATCGCCGCACGCGCTCACGCGGAAGCGGCCACCGCCAACGAGAAGCGCGAGGCAGAGCTCGCAGAAGCCAAAATATCGGCCTATCGCGAGGCTGAGGTAGCGAAAGCTCAGGCCGTATCCATGCGCGCAGAGCTCGCGGCCGCCGAACAACGCGTGCGCGCGCTGGGTGGCACCACGGACGGTCCGACCGGCATTCTGAGGCTTACCACGCCGATTTCTGGGCGCGTCATCGAGCGCAACGTCACACGAGGCCAGTCCGTCGAAGCAACCTTGACTGCGTTCCGCGTGGCTGACTTGGATCGAGTATGGGTCGAGCTGGCCGTGTTCGAAGGTCAGCTGGGCGCCATTCGCGCGGGAGACAAAGTCGACTTGCTCGCGACTTCCGGATCAGACACTGCGGTGCACGGCAGTGTGGCTTACGTCGGAGACGTCATCGATCTGGAGACGCGTACCGCACCGGTGCGCATCGTGGTCGAGCACCCCGCATCGCGGCTGCGCCCAGGTCAGTCGGTGTCGGCAACCATTCACACTTCTGCGCCAGTGTCCGGCGCGATCTCGGTGCCGCTCGGCGCGGTCACGAGCGTCGATGGCAAGCCGACAGTGTTCGTCGCTCACGATGACCTGTCCGTCGAACCCCGCAGCGTGACCCTGGGCGCCCAAGACGGCGACCGTGTGGAGGTCCCACGTGGCCTAGAGAAGGCCGAGCGCATCGCAGTGAGCGGCGTATTTGCCCTCAAATCGGAGATTTTTCGCTAAATGCTGAAGTACATCGTCGAGACTTCGATCCGCCTCAAGTGGGTCATGTTGGTGATGCTGGTCGGCCTGCTCGCGGCCGGCGGCTTCGCGTTGCGCACGTTGCCTATCGATGCGGTGCCGGACGTGTCCACGGTGCAGGTCTCCGTACTCACGGACGCCCCGGGTCTATCCCCGGTCGAGGTCGAACGTTCGCTGACGTTCCCGCTCGAGACCGCGCTGAACGGCATGCCCAAGCTGAGTGAGCTGCGTAGCGTGTCGCGCTCAGGCCTCTCGGCTGTTACGGCCGTGTTCAAAGATGACGTCGACATCTGGCTGGCTCGCCAGATGGTGCTGGAACGCGTGCGCTCCGTGGAGGGGGATTTGCCGAAGCTCGCGGGTAAGCCACAGCTGTCACCAGTCTCCGGCGGTTTGGGTGAAATCTACCAGTTCGTGGTCCGCTCTGAGCAGCACTCACCGATGCAGCTGCGCACCCTGCTGGATTGGGAAATTGCCCCGAAGTTGCGGCAAACAATGGGCATCGTGGAAGTGAACACGATGGGTGGCGACCTGAAGGAATATCAAGTCTTGATCGATCCCGCGCGGCTTCACTCGTACAAGCTGACGCTGACGGATGTGACGGATGCGTTGTCGCGCGCCAACGTCAACGTCGGCGGCGGTTACATCGAGCGCAAAGGCGAGGCGCTAACGCTGCGCGGTGTCGGCTTGCTCGCCAATGAGCAGGAGATAGAAGCCGTCGTGATCCGAACCGCAGAAGATGGAACACCCATCTTGGTGCGCAACGTGAGCCACGTGCAGATCGGCTCGGCGATGCGCTTCGGTACTATCACTCGGGACGGGGAAGGGGAGGCTGTAACCGGCGTCACCATGATGCTCGTCGGCGCCAACGGGCGTGAAGTCGTGCAGGGCGTCCACGCGCGCATCGCGCAGATCCAGAAGGATCTGCCGCCCGGCGTGATCATCGAGCCTATTTACGACCGGTCGGAGTTTTTGGCGCGCACCCTGGGCTCGGTGACTCGCAATCTGATCGAAGGCGCGCTCGTGGTTGCCCTTGTTTTGGCGCTGTTTCTGGGATCTTTGCGCGGCGCGTTCGTGGTCGTGCTGGGCATTCCCTCGGCGATGTCGATCGCGCTGTTCGGCATGCACTACTTCGGCATCACTGGGGATTTGATGAGCCTGGGAGCGATCGATTTCGGGTTCTTGGTGGACGGGCCGATCGTAATTCTGGAGGCGATCATCGCTGCCCTCTCGGGCAAGACCTTGATCAAGCGCGCGCGTGATGGCGCCTACTCGGAAGTCGCAGGCGCGGTCTCACGTCCAGTCGCGTTCTCCGTGGCGATCATCATGCTCGTGTACCTGCCCTTACTGTCGTTGGAAGGCATCGAGGGCAAGATGTTCCGCCCCATGGCCGTGACCATGGCCTGCGCGCTGTTTGGCGCGCTCGTGTACTCGGTGCTGTTCTTTCCGGCACTCTTGGCCATCTTCGTGCCGCCCTCCAAAGGCCACGGCCCGCGCTGGGTTAGTTGGCTTGGTAAGCACTACGACCGCGCGTTGCCGTGGGCCATCGAGCACAAGGCCGCGCTGCTGGTCGGCGCCGGGCTTTCGCTGGTAGGGAGCTTCGTGGTCTTGGCGCGCAGCGGCGCGGACTTCGTGCCGCGCATCGCCGAGGGTGACGCGGTCGTCACCGTGCGGCGAGCGCCCTCTATCGGCCTAGCTCAGGCAAAAGAGCTGGATTTGGCGGCAGAAAGCGTACTTCGACGCTTCCCGGAGGTCGTGACCTCACTCGGCATGACCGGGCGTGCGGAGGTCGCCATCGACCCTGTCGGCAACGACAACACGGATATTTTCGTGCACCTGAAGCCGGAAAAGGAATGGACAAGCGCGCACGACTTGGATGACCTCTCCGAACTCTTCAAGCGCTCGATCGAGAGCGAGGTGCCGGGCACGTTCGTATCCGTGTCGCAGCCGATCGAGGACAAGACCAACGAGTTGATCAGCGGCTCGCGCGCGGACGTGCAGATCGCCCTCTTCGGCGAGTCCCTGACGGAGCTCAAGCGCCTGAGCGAAGAGGTTGCGGATCTTGTGCGGGATATTCCAGGCTCGGGTGACGTGCGCGTGGAGCGGCTTTTGGGCGCTCCGGAAATTACCGTTCAGCCGGACCGCGCTCGGCTCGCGCGCTACGGCATTCGCACGGAAGACGCGCTACAAGTCGTGCGTGCGGCACGCCTTGGCGTGCCCGTCGGGCAAATCTACGAAGGACAGCGCCGCTTCGACATGAAAGTGCTGATGCCTCCGAGTTCGCCCAGCCCGGCCGCATTGGGCGGGCTGTTCGTGGAGGCCTCGCAGGGCACTTCCGTGCCGCTTTCCGAGGTTGCGAGCATTACGGAATCCGAAGGCCCTTCGCAGGTGCGGCGTCAGGATCTGACACGCACCGTACGCGTGGAAGTCAACCTGCGCGGTCGGGATCTCGTGTCTTGGGTGAACGAGGCGCGCACCAAGGTCGAAGCCAAGCTTCGCCTGCCGGCGGGCTACGAAGTTGCGTGGGGCGGCCAGTTTGAGAACTTCGAGCGGGCCAAGAAACGCTTGGCATTGGTGGTGCCGATGGCGCTCGCGATCGTGTTCGGCATGCTGCTCTGGATGTTCCAGAACGCGCGCTATGCGGTGGCCGTCTTCGCTGTGGTTCCGCTCGCTTTGGTAGGCGGCATTCTGGCGCTTGCCGCGCGCGGGTTGCCGTTCAGCATCCCAGCCGCGGTTGGGTTCATTGCGCTCGCGGGCGTGTCAGTGCTGAACGGCGTAGTCTTGGCGAGTGAAGTGAAGGCCAAGATCTTCGGCGGCTGGCCATTGCGCGAGGCGATCTTGGACGGATCGAGTCACACCATGCGCGCGGTGCTCACCACCGGTGGCGTTGCCGCGTTCGGCTTCTTGCCCATGGCCCTGGCGCACGGCGCAGGGGCGGAAGTGCAGCGCCCGCTGGCCACGGCCGTGATCGGCGGCATCGCCTTCTCGACGCTGTTGACGATGTTCCTGCTGCCCGGGTTGCTCGCCATGTTGGTGCGAGAACCGATCCGCCGCAGGAGCTACTCCCCGATGCCGCGCTTGGGAGGCGGAGTAGAACCTGCGGGGCCCGAGGAACGCGCGGCGGGCTGACGCACACTGGCAGCCGACGGCGGTCGCGAGGAACTGCGGACCGGCGCGACGCTGCCAGCTGAAGCGGTGCGCACCGCAGCCATCGTGCCCGTAGACGCGCCACGGACCGCGGCCATGGACCCGGACGACTCCATGCGACGCGCGCCGCTGCGACCTGGTGCAACCGAGCGCGTGCGGTACACGTCACCGTCCACGAAGACCTCCACGCCCAAGGCGCGACAACGACGCGCCACGCGCTCCAAATCCACGCCAACTGCGAGCAGCAAGCCGGCGGGCGGGGAGGGATCCACGAACAGGTCCGCGCTTTGGCGGCGCGTGCGCAGGAGCTCGCGCACTTCCGGATCTTCCACCCACAGGAACCCTTGGGTCATCACGAACTCAGCGCGGCCGATGACCGTGCTGGCTTGCGTGAGCGTGCGCGCGATGGGATCTGGCAGGGGAGCGAGCGCTTCCAAACGCGTGCGCATGACCTCGCCGTCGAAGCCGGCGCTCAGCGCGTGTGACAGCGCTTGCGGCGTGATCAGGATGTCGAGCGCGGTTCCGGTGACGCCGCCGATTTCCACGAACGGAGCCAGTGAAATCACGCTGCCGACGCTCGCGGCAGGGCCGACGCGTAGCGCTTGTGTATCCAGGAAGCGGCTAGCTGCAGCCACTGTGGCGACCGCCGGCGTGCCCGCTGCGCGGCGTGACTCCGGCACGCTTTCCGCGAGGAATGCGCGGCCGCGCGGCGTGATGCGCAAGGTGGGACCGATTGACTCCGCGTCATCCGCCTCGGGATCACCGAGATCGACGATGCCCAGCACGTGCAGCGTTTCGAGCGCGATGCGGCGCGCGACTTCGGCTGGGGTCATCGGTTCGACTCCGGCGCGTTGTGCCCAGCGCTCGATCAAACGCGCGATGCCGGGCGCGCGGGCGTCGGAGCGGACGTAAGCGGCGATCGCCTCCCACGGAGCCCAACGGCCGTCACCCAGCTCTTGCAGCGCTTCGAGCACCAATTCACGAACCACCCCCACTGCGCTGGTTTCGCGCGCGTCAGCGGTCACGCGCAGAGCCTCACCGTCAGGCCGCGCTTCATCCCATGCGCCACCACAGCGCCAGGCATCAAACAAGGCTTTGCCGAGTTCACCGACGCTGTGTGAACCGGGCGGTGAGGCGGTGCTGACCGCCGACGGATCCCACAAGCCGATGGCGCGACTGAGCGACGCGACCAACGCGACGACTTCCGAATCGCGCCCGAAGCGCGAGGCGAACTTGGTGATCAACGAGCGCGGCGTACCGACGCCGGCGCGCACCTCGACCGAGGGATCACGGACGGCCAGTGCCATGGCTAGCGCGATCGGCGCGGGATCTTCCGCGAAGCGCGCGCGGCGCGGCGCGTGATCCTCAGCCAGGACGAAACTACGGATTTCACGGCGCTGAGCTTCGCGTTCGACACGGCGCTGCGTGCCCACAATGGCCACTACTTCACTCGGGATTACGTGGCGATTCGGGTGCACCGGGATCAAGAACCCACGGCGCTCCAGCGCAAACCCGACGCCGCGGCGGGAGGGCGTTGCGCCGGTTGCACCGCGCAGGCGCATCGGTTCGCGCTCGAGATCGAGCAGCTCTTCCGTGTCCACTTCACCACCGACCCTTTCGATCGCGTTCAGCAGTTTGCGTTCCAGCGGCGCAAGCTCTTCCACCTCACGCGCCAAGCGCTTCGGGTCCGCGAACACTTCCCAGGCCGGCTCTAGGCACAGCGCGACCGGCGGTGTTGCGGGGCGACCCAAGTAGTGGCTGGCCACACTGCTCGCTACGTCCGGATGCAGTTGAGCGAGCAGGGCACGCGCGCCGCGCGGATCTTCACCCTCCCAGGTGCGAAGTTGGATCATATGCGCGATGGGAAGCAGCAGCTCCACTCCCTTTTCGCGACCACGAATGAAGACGATGCCGCGCGCAACGAGCGGCTCTACTGCAGGCGGTAGCGTTTGCGCGCACAGCACGCCGCGCGCTTCTGCGACGCGGTACAAAAGCTCGCGTGTCGGGCCAGGCAAGATGCCGGCGTCACGCATCTCGGGAAGTTGCAACAGCATGCGTGCGACCTGCGAGGGCACGTCGATGCGTTTGGCTTCGTCAATCCGGATCTTGAGGCGGGCAATCAGCGAACCGAGCTCACGCTCCGGCAGCTGCCGCAACACGTCCACCAAGCGGATGGCTCCCATGCTTTGGGACTCTGTGTCTTTACGGGAGGGCATGGGATTTCACTAGCAAACCGCGAAAACCGCCTTCTGTCCAGGCAGCCGGGGTTCATTTGTTCGGTTTCTGGGCCTGCTCGGCTAGGTTTGCTTTGCGCCTCACTCGCAGCGCTCGCGTGATGCGCGTCGTTCCGTTGCTCGGCTGCATGTGAGCCGCTTGCTGGTTCGCGTCTCCCCCGTATTGCCCTCGAGACGACCGCGGCTGCCAACGATACTTGCACGATAAGCGCCGCGCGTCAGCGGTCTTCTGGCGCACGCGGTCGATCTCACGATTTTATTTCATGCATCTCACAAATGGTCTGAAACGTTCTCACAACGAGTCACGCTGCGCGCTCGGCGCTGCGCGGACCAGATGAGTGTCCGCCCACGCGGAAGGCCGCGATCCGGAGTGTGTCCGAAAACGATCGAACTGCCGCGCGCGAGACACGGCGAGCGTGCGCGGGAAGGCGGCTGCGCGCCGGTGCGCCAAGCCCACTGGGTGATTGCCGACCTCCCCATTCACCGTTTCGAAGTTGGGATTGGTGATCCCTTGTCGCCGTGCGTCAGTGCGCTGATTCCGGTCCAGCGGGCTCGCTGCCGACCCTTCCTCGGTGCTCCCGGCGCGCGCCCGCTCTCAATGCGTGTGGCGCTTCGGATGTTCCCAGCAGACCGCAAACGCCAAGGGTCTTGCCTCTCCATCCGACCTCGCGGTCACTTTGACGGCCTCGCGCGCGCGCCCAGCCTGGTTTTGCGGCGCTTTTTCCGTGTAAGAGCCTTCCGGGGCGGGGCCTCGCGCTAATCTTGATACAGTCCGCGGCCCATGATCCTCCGAGACCCTGTCCACGGCCTCGTGTCCTTCGAGACGCCCGAGGAGGCCATCATCCCCGCGTTGCTTGAGACCGCCGAGGTGCAGCGCTTGCGGAGGATTCGTCAGACCGGTTTGGCCTCACTCGCTTACCCGGGTGCGGATCACACTCGCTTCGCTCACGCCATCGGCGCCGCGTGCGTGATGACGCGCCTCATCCGCCGGCTGCGCGGGCTACATGACGGCTTGCCGTTCTGGCAACGGCTCACGACCGAGCGCGCACGCGATGCGCTGGCGGCTGCGCTCCTGCACGACGTCGGGCACGGCCCGTTCTCGCACTTGTTCGAGCAAGCGCTGCCGGACTCCATCAAGCACGAGGACTGGACGACGCGCATCGTGCTCGACCCGAGCACGGAGGTGCACGCGGTGTTGCGCCGCTTCGATCCCGGTCTGCCCGAGCGCGTGGTGGACTTGGTCCACGGTCGTCATGAGTTGACGTTCTTGGCGCGCGCGGTCAGCGGCACCTTCGATGTCGACCGCTGTGATTACTTGTTGCGCGATGCGCACGCCACGGGCGTGAGCTACGGTTCGTTCGACTTGGATTGGCTGCTACGGAGTCTGTGCTTCGGTGTTGCCGAAGCGGGTCAGGCCCCGCCCTTGGCCATCGACGGCGCGAAGGGCATTCCGGCCATCGAGTCGTTCGTGCTCGCGCGCCTTTTCATGTTTCAGCAGGTGTATTTCCACAAGACCGAGCGCGCCAGTGAGTGGATGCTGGGCCGCATCTTTGCGGAGGTCGCAAAAATGCTGGCTGACGGGGAACGCTTACCGTCGACGCCCGAGGCCATCGTGTCGCTGGCCCAGGGTGGGGACGCTGCACTCTCGGACTACCTGGAGCTGGATGATACTTCGCTGTGGGTGGCATTGAGCGCCTGGCGCAGCTCCAAGAACCCCATCTTGGCCGACCTGACCCGCCGTTTTCACGCGCGAAAATTGTTCAAGACGTACGAGCTGTTCGACGAACGCGCCACTCCTGATGCACGCGTCCGCGCTCTGGATATCGCGCGTGACGTGGCGGAGCGGCGCGGGCTCGACCCGCAGATTTACGTGGGCCTGGACGCGGCCTCGACGGTCGCGTTCGACGATATTCAGGACCCGTTGACGGTGATGTTCCCGGGCGGCGTAACACGTGCGCTGGCGGACGTGTCGTTCTTGTTGGGCCGTTTGCGCGGCGAGCGTATGTCGCGCATTCGGCTAATTTTCGCGGCTGAGCTGCGCGATGAAATCATCGCTCGCTTGGCGCAAGATTGAGGATGAGCTTCGGCATGGTCCGCTCGGCGATCCCGCTGTCGCTGCTGTTGTGCGCTGCCGGCGCGTCCTGGGTGCAAGAGGCTTCGGCCGAGTCAGCCTCGGCAAGTGCGGCTGCGCGTCGCGCGGACAGCGCGCGCGACGGCGTCTACGATCGCTTGGACGGTGATTTGGATCTCGGCTTCGGGCTGGGCGCGGAGCTGGGTTCGGCCGGTCCCGCTGCGCCCGCGCTACGCGCTAGCGCGCACTACTTTTCGATCGCCGGCATCTATCTCGATGGGCGCATCCACGCATACAACGCAGCGCCGCCGTCGTTGTTCGGGCTCGGTGTCGATCTGCGCCCGCTGTTCGTCCCCCGTTGGGTCAAAGGCTACGAAACGGGCCCGAGCCTCCTCGACCTCACGCTCGATTCCTGCTCGTTGTCCTTGGGCGCATTCTGGATGGCCGAGCCACCGCACGCTCCCCCCGCTCAGAATGGGCGCGGTTTCGAGGCAGGGCTCGGCTTCGGTTTGCCGCTATTCGCCAGCGCCGCCGGGCCTTGGTTGGAGGCGCGTGGCGCGTTGCGTTACCCTGATGCAGGCGCACGCGAAGAAGCCGTGTTCGTCGCGCTCGCTTGGCACGCCTTCGCGCTCACGCCACTGTCCGCCCCGGGACGCTCAGGCTTGTAAGCGACGCTTCACCCAGGCGGCAGCGCCTGGACTCGGGCTTGTGCTCACGACTACGCCTTGCTTCACAAACACCTCGGCAGCGAGCGCGCGACCGTTGTACTCGCTCGCCATCGTGAAGGAGTACGCACCAGCGTCGCGAATTACGACGCTGTCCGGCACGTGCGCTCCGAGTGGGTGCTCGCCGAAATCATCCGAGCTCTCGCAAACTGGACCCACGACGCGCCACTCGGGCGTGGAAGGCACGCGATCCAACGGCTCGATGCGGTGTTTCGCGCCGTACAACGCGGGGCGAAGCAGATCATTCATGCCCGCGTCGATCATCAGCCATTGATGCTCCGCGCTGACCTTGCTCTGCACGACTTTGGCGACGAGCACGCCATGCGCGCCCACCATGGAGCGCCCCGGCTCGGCCACCAACATCAGATCCGACAGCTCCTGCTGATCTCGTAGGACCACAGCGGATCTGGCAAAGTCTGCCGGCGTTGCGCTTTGCCCCGACCCATAGTCGATCCCGAAACCGCCGCCGAAATTCAGGTATTCCAGGCCCGGTTTCGCAGCTCGGCGCGAGCGCGCGACATCGCACACGTGCTGTGCGGACTTCAGGTACGGCGCGACATCAGCCAGCATCGACCCGATGTGCGTCGAGAGGCCGACGGCCACGAGTGCGTCACCCGCCGCGTCCACCGCTTCGAACGCGCGCCCGACGTCCGCGCGCGTGATCCCGAATTTTGCCTTATCGTGACCGGTAGAGATGTGGGCGTGTGATTCGATCTCGACGCCGGGGTTGAGTCGAAATGCGACTCGCGCTTGCCGCCCGAGCGCGCGGGCTCGGGCCGCAATCCGAAACAGTTCCTCCACGCTCTCGGCTTGGATTGCTAGGAGTCGCGATGAAATCGCGAAGTCGAGTTCCGTGTCTCTTTTTGCTACGCCGCTCATGACGATCTTCTCGGCGGGAATGCCGCACGCGATCGCCACCTCGAGTTCGGCCGCCGATACGACGTCAGCTCCGGTGCCTTCGGCTGCTAGCGCGCGCACCACGGAGCCTGCGGAATTCGCCTTTACTGCATACGCAACGACGTGGCGTGCGCTGCCGTAGCCCGCAATCAACGCGCGCGCTTCGTGCGCGATCGCGTCGAGGTCGTAAAAATAAACGGGCGTTTCCAGGCCCGCCTCGGTCATCAGGTCGATGAGGGGCGTTTCTCCCAGGCAGGCTTGGCCTTGCGCGTTGCGTCGAAAACCGTACATCGCACCGTCATTACCAGGCCGTTTCTCGGACGCAAACCGCGGAAACGCAGGCCTACCCGGGCGGGCTCCGGCTGTGGCATGCTCTCCGCGCCTCGCCATGTTGGCGGCCAGCTCGGTGGTGACCTTTCAACCGCGGCCCGGCAGCCAGCAGACCGGATTAATAGCTAAATGATCGCTCGCCGCGCAAAAATCGTTTGTACCGTTGGACCCGCCGTCGAATCCCGCGATGCCATTCGCGGACTAATCGAGGCCGGAATGGATGTGGCGCGGCTCAATTTCTCGCACGGCACCCACGCCGATCACGGCCGCATGGTGGAGTTCATCCGCGCCGAGAGCCTCGCGCTCGGAAAGCCCGTGGCGCTCCTCCAGGACTTGTGCGGACCCAAGATCCGGACCGGCAAGATCGGCCCCGCCGTGCTGAACAACGGGGACACCGTCGACCTGATTGCGGGTGACACGGGCGACGACCACACGATCTCCATCGACTACGAGCCGCTGAAAGACGACGTGCGGGTGGACGACCGCATCCTGCTCTCCGACGGCCAGGTGGAGCTGCGTGTGCTGGCGGTCCTCGGGGACCGAGTGCAGTGTCGCGTCGAGCACGGCGGCCCGATGCGCCCGCGCATGGGCGTGAATTTGCCTTCTTCCGGACTGCGCTTGGCCGCGTTGACGGAAAAGGACAAGAAAGATTTGGACTACGGGCTGGAGCTCGGAGTCGACTACATCGCGCTGTCCTTCGTGCGCCGCGCCGAAGAGATCCAGGAGCTGCGTGAGATCTGCGAGCGCAAAGGCCGGCCCACGCCGATCATCGCCAAGATCGAGACGCCCTCCGCCGTGGAGCGCTTGGACTCTATCGTGCGCGCCGCGGATGCGGCCATGGTGGCACGGGGTGATCTCGGCGTGGAGCTCCCGCCCGAAACGGTGCCGGTGATCCAAAAGCAGATCATCGGCACCTGCCGCATCCACCGGAAGCCCGTGATTGTGGCCACGGAGATGCTGCAGTCCATGGTGGATTCGCCGCGGCCCACCCGCGCTGAAGCGAGTGACGTGGCTCACGCCGTTTTTGGCAATGCAGACGCCGTGATGCTCTCGGCGGAAACTGCCAGCGGCAAGTTCCCCCTGCAAGCGTGTCGCATGATGGATCGCATCATTCGTCAAGCAGAGGCTAGCCGCTTCTTCGCGCCCGCCGCTTCCGAGCCGGACCACACCACGCCAGATTCAATTGCCCACGCCGCGTGCGGCATCGCCCGGGAGGTCGGCGCCAAGCTGATCGTGACCTTGACCGAATCCGGGCTCACCGCGCGCTTGGTCTCGAAGGCGCGCCCGAGCGCGCCCATCTTGGCTTTCTCCTCGGATGACCGCACCTTGCGGCGATTGGCGCTGTACTGGGGCGTGAACCCTCGGGCCCTGGTCGGGCGTGCGCCCAGCCTCGAAGATCAGGTACAGAACACCAGCCAAATTTTGATGGATAACGGGCTCGTCAAGTCGGGTGAACGCTACGTTATGGTGTATGGTGCCCGGGTGGGTGTTCGGGGTGCGACCAATGCAGTGCGCGTGGAGCAGCTTCCGTGAGCCGTGAGGCACGGCGGAGGGTGTCCTGTTAACAGCGCTCTCCGGGCGTAGCCCCGAGCTCGAAAAATACGAGCTCATTGAAGAGATTGGCCATGGTGGCATGGCCACCGTGTACCGTGCCCGCGACAAGCGGCTCGGTCGTGAGGTGGCCGTCAAAGTCATCCATCACCACCTGCGTGAGAACAAAGAGGTCGCCGCGCGCTTCGTGAGCGAGGCGCGCGCTGTCGCCAAAGTAAAGCATCCGAACATCGTCGAGGTGTACGACGTCTCGGATGCGGACGAACCCGAGCGCTACCTGGTTCAGGAGCTGGTGCGCGGCACGACGCTGCGCCAATTGATCGTCACGCAGGGCCATCTGCCGCCCGAGGTGGCCGCGGCGATCGCCGTGGAGATCGCGGGTGCGCTCGAGCATGCGCACGGGCTCGGCGTCATTCACCGCGACATGAAGCCCGAGAATGTCCTCGTGGATATGCCCACCGAGGGCCAAGTGGCCGAGGTTGCGGCGCTTGTCCCGCGCGTCAAGATCACGGACTTCGGCATCGCCAAATTGCTGGACGTGCAGGGTGTCACCTCCACGGGGCAGGTGCTCGGGTCGCCCGCGCACATGGCGCCGGAGCAAATCGAGGGCGGGGACGTGAGCGCCTGTGCAGACGTGTTCGGCTTGGGTGTGCTGCTCTACGAGTCGCTCGTGGGCAAGTTGCCATTCGACGGGAAAAACCCGGCGCAAGTGCTGCGCCGCGTCCTGGACGGCACGTTCACCCCGGCTGATCGCGCTCGCCCGACCATCGGCTCGGGCTTGTCTCAGATTGTGAGTAAGGCTTTGGCCCGCGATGCGAGCGCGCGCTACCAGAGCGCCGGCGCCCTCGCGGATGCGCTGAAGGTGGAGCTCGCGCAGCTCGGCTTCAACGAGCCGCGGCGGGAGATTTTCGAATTTCTTAAGGATCCTGCGGCGTACCAAGCTCTGTATGAGCCGCGCTTGCTGGGTGAACTGGTCAAGCGCGCCAACCACGCGCGCGCGCACAAGGATTTCGTGGGCGCGGCGTCGGCGTTCAACCGCGCGCTGGCCTTCCGCCCATCGGATACGGATCTCTTGCGACAGGTTGCGCAGATCGCGCGTGGTGAGCGCATGCGGCGCGCCTTGCTGCGGACAGGCGTGTTGTTGCTCGGCGCGCTCACCCTAGCGGGTATGTTGCTCGGCGCGCTTGCGTGGTCGCGCGCTCGTGCCGCCCACCGGTTGGCCACGATTACGCCAGCTGCGGCGCCAAGCGCGCTCGGCGCGGGACAACCATTCCCCAGTGCGGAGACCGCAGCGCCCGCTGCTTCGGAGCACCAGGCGCCGCATCGCGCGGCGCTCGAGAGCGCGCATCGCATCGGGCACGTCCATCAAGCGCCGGCCGCCTCGGCCGTCGCGGAAACCGCGACCGTACGCGTGCTGGTGGACGGACCCAAGAGCGCGACCGTCAAAGTGGACGGCCAGGAGATCGTCTGGTTCGGGCCGCCGCACGAGCTGACCGTTGGTCTGCACACCTTCGAATTCGTGCCCCCGAACGAAGAATGCTGCGTCGCTCCGCAGACCATGACCGTGAACATCGTCCGGCCGAATGACCCAACAGAGGTTCAGACCGTCCGAGGCACGATTGAGTTCAAACCGGCCATCATTGATTTCCAGGGCAGTGCGGGCACGACTGCCAGCTGCGGGGAGCTGGGTTCGTTCAACGTGCCCAGCCAACAGAAAATCCGCATGTCGACGGCCTCATTGCACGCCCATTGCACGCTTTTGTCCCCGCCTACCAGCGGCCTGCCGCCAAAAGAGTTTGACCTGACGCTCAGCCCCGGTCGACTCTTCAGCATCCCCGGGTCATAAGTTGCCAGGCCTCGGGGGCCCTGGATGAGTCTGTCGCGCATCTGTCCGAGTCTTGGTTTGCTGTTGGTGACGCTGTTTGCGTCGCCGCTCCGAGCCCAGAGCGCGCCACCCGCTCACGCCCCACTGGTCGCGGAACCACCGCGACTCAACGACACCGCCGAGCTGGCGCGCGTCGTTAGCCTGTACGAGGCCGGCAAGTACGGGCTATGCGCGGACTCCTTCCACCGCTTGCTGAGCGCGGATAGTCCGCGCCCGCTGCACGACCCGGACGTGGTCGAGGCCGCGCGCATCTACCACGCGGCTTGCCTGATCGGAATCGGGCAGAACCAGCAAGCGGACGAACCGCTGCGCGCCGCGATTCGCGTCAACCCGCAGATGAAGCCGCCGGACAGCTTGGTGTTCCCGCCGCAGGTCATCGACCGCTTTCTGCGTGTGCGCGAGACGATGTTCGACGTCATCCGCAAAGCCGAGGACGAGCGCGTTAGAAAAGCTCAGGAGCAAGCGCGACAACAAGAGGAGCGGGCGCGCAAAGAACGCTTGCGCGTTGCCGGGCTGGAACGGCTGGCTCAGCAGGAGACGCTGATTACACCCAAATCCCGCTGGCTCGCGTTGGTCCCGTTCGGCGTCGGTCAGTTTCAAAACGACGAAAAATCACTCGGTTATGTGTTCCTCACGAGTGAAGTGCTCCTCGCCGCGAGCACACTCACCACGTTGGGCGTGGAGACCCATCTGATCCTTAAGACTAGCCGGGCGGACAACGCCGCAGCCAGCAATGGCAGCCGATCGCAGGATTGGTACACGGCACTCGTGTACTCGTCTTACGCTTGGCTTGGCGTGTCGGTGATCGGCGTCGTGGAAGCGCAGCTGTTGTTCACACCCGAGCAACGGCAGGTTCGTAAGCGCGCGCTGCCCGTCGAGCTCAGGCCGCAGACTTCGTTCTTTCGGGTGGAGCCGAGCGCGATTCCGGTGCCTGGCGGCGCCGTGTTCGGCGTGACCGGGCGCTTCTGAGCTACGCAGTAGAGTGTCCCTGAGTTCCCGTGCTTCGGCAGGGCCTTGCCACGGACCCCGCGTCCGCTTCGCGTCCGCCTAGTGTCCTGCTGCTCATTCGCCACGCAACTCACGTCACGAATTTCAGAAACAGGAGACTAGCCGCGCTTTTCGATCGCGGCCACGTAGAAGCCCGCGAACACGCGTAGCGGCGAGTCACACAGCGCGCGCTCCGCGGCGCGGAACAGCCAGCGCCCCAGCGCGCCCCGCATTACCTTTGCCGTCGGCGTGACGATGCGCACGCCGCGGGCGCCCACGAGCACACAGCCTGGCGGTAGCAATTTACGCAGCGCGAACGGCGAATCAAAGCGCGTGTAGACATCGCTTTCGTTGGCCGAAGCCGCAATGCGGCCAGCCGGGCCAAAGCGCTTCACCAAGCCACGCAAGCTGTACGGGTTGTAGAACTCTGCCAAAATGATGCCGCCCGGGCGCGTGACGCGCACCATTTCTGCGAGCGCTTTTTCGATTTCGGGCACGTGCGCCAAGACCTTGAACGAGCACGTGACGTCGAAGCGGTCGTCCTCGAAGGGCAGGTCAGTGGCCGAGCCGAGCACGACGTTCAAGCCGCGCGCCTGCGCCTTTTCGAGCATGCCGGGCGAAAGATCGACGCCGGTGGCGGAGCGCGCAAAGCGGCGGATGCGCTCCAGCACGAGCCCGGTCCCGCAGCCCACCTCGAGCACGTCTCGATTCGAGCCATAGCGCTTCACGTATTCCGACTCGAGTTCGTCTAAGAGGTCGTGATAGCCGCCCGGATCATTCGGGCCACGATGCGCCTCATAGCCCGCCGAGAAAGCATCGTAATAAGCGCGATTCGCATCCTGCGTACCTGAGCTGTCCATGCAGGGCCAGAAAGTGTCTTGTTATTTTGGCGAGCGCAAGTGCTTCAAGACTTGAAGGGCTAGTCCAGTCCGCTTTGCCCGGGTGCCTCGCCGCGCTCGCGGGCTGAGAGGCGGCAGGCGCCCGGTTTTGTTTGCCGGCCTTTGTGTTTTTTGTCTGCGCCTTGTTGGCGGATCGTGATCTGGTCTTCCAAGACTTCACGCTCGTTTTGGTTCCGGGCACTCGGCTGAGCTGCTTCGCGCACGCTGAGGCGTGGCGTGCGGCGGTCCGCGCGCGCAGGAGAGGAGCGGTGGCCAGGCGGCTCTGCGCGGGGCGGCGCGGGCGCGGGCGCGCAGCCGCGCGAGAATCCTCACTCACCCATCATGTTCCGTGTCATCCGAGCTCGCCTCGCCATCCAAGTCTAAAGGAGCGCTCAACTCCTCCAGCGCCGCCTCTCCCAGGACCTTGGAGTCCTCGGCCTGCCCGACGACCAAGCCGCAGTGTTTGCAGATTCGGAGCTCGTGAATGCCCAGGGCGGGCAGAGACGAGCCGAGCGCTGCGTCGCGCGCGACCAGGAACAGCGTCTCGCCGCAGGCGGTGCAGCCGCCGTCGATTGAATGCAGGCTGCGTCGCCCGGGCGGCGCAGCGCTCGCCGCGGCTTCCACCATGCGTCCAAGGGATGCGGCGATCCGTCCGAGTTCGGCGCGCTCGATGCGGCGCAGTTGGCTGCGCATCACGTAACCGACGATCAAGAGCAGCGCAGCTAATGCGGTTAGCGAGTGAAACCAGATGCTAACCGGTAGGCGAGACAGAAACGCAAATGTGATCGCGCCGAGCAAAACGGCGAGCACAACCAAGTCACGCGCGCGTCCGCTTTCCGCGCGGCGCGCCAGGTCTTGCTCCAGCTCCGCCTCTTCGTGCTTCAGGTCCAGCAGCGTTTCTGGAGCGTATGGAGGTTCACCGACGTGCGCGATCAACTGACGGGCGGAGCGCGCCAGCGCGGGCGCGGCAGGCGTGTTACAGCCAGCCAACGCGGCGCTGCGATCACCCGCGGCCAGCGCGCGACCGAGTTCCAGGGCGAAGCTCGGCAGGGTGCGCATCTCGTTTGCGACCAACAAAGTTCGGAGCAGCAGAGCCAGCACGCCGACGGCGGCTACGGCCTCGAGAGTAGGGAATTCGTCCGGCATAGGTCCGTCTTCAGGTTCTTAGCCTCGAGGCCACGAAAGACGCAGAAAAATTTGGGCCGAGGCGCTTTGGTCGCGCTTTTTCGCGCGGCGCGGCTAGTCGCGCGTTCAATACACGCGGTTTGTAGTAATGTGCGGCGGCGTGACCCGGAGCGCACCCGAACCGCTCATCATCGGCGTGACCGAATACGTCGACATCCCGCAGTGGCGCATCGTACACCTGCGCGCCAAAATCGACACCGGTGCACGCAGTAGCGCCCTGCACGTCGAGAACATTCGCGAATTGACTTCGGGGCGCGTGCGCTTCGACGTGCGGCTCAGTCGCAACCAGAGCGAACGGCGCGTCACGGTGGAGGCGCCCGTTGCCCGCCGCGGTCGCGTGCGCGCATCCAACGGAGAGGTCGAGACGCGCATCTTCGTGCTGATCGGTCTGCGTATCGGGCCGGTCGAGCGGGCCGTGGAGTTGAGCCTAGTCGACCGCGGGAGCATGATTTTTCGCATGCTGATTGGGCGGCGCGCCTTGGCTCACGCCTTCTTGGTCGACCCGAGCCGTCGTTACGTGCTGAAAAGCCCGTCCGCGCGCAGGCCCGTACTGCCCAAGGCGGCGCTGCTCAAGATCGCGCTGCTCAAGATGGCGCGCGAAAGGCCGCGCCCGTGAAGATCGCGGCCCGTGCCAGTGCGCTAAGGTCGCCGTACACTCACGTTGATGCGACCTCAGGATCACCCCGAGTACTTTCGCTTCCCCGCTCCGGAAGGCCGTTCGCGCGAGAGCACGATCGTGCTGAATGCCGAGGGGCGCTTCTTTCACCACGGCGCGCCGGTCGAGCACCCCGGCATGGCGCGCGCGTTCGCGTCCTGGATAGACGTGCACCCGGAGGACGGCCGCTTCATCCTAAACAACGGCTATGACTGGAGCTACTTCCAGGTCGAGGACGCGCCGTTCTTCGTGCTTGGGGTGCGCGAGCAAGGCGGGCAGCTATGGCTCGCGCTCTCGGACGGCAGCGAAAGCCCTCTAGAGGAAGGGACCGGAAGTACGGAAGGGGCCTTGGGTGCGGCTGCAAGAGCTCCGCCGCTGGTCGTGGGAGACCGTGACGCGCTGTACGCCACGGTCAAAACGGGGAAATTCCGGGCTCGTTTCACACCCGCCGCGCAAACCGCTCTGGCGCCTTGGCTGGTCAGCGACGAAAACGGGCAGATTTTCTTGGAAATCGCCGGACGGCGTCTGACACTCGGGAACTTTGGGGAGACCTCGTGATAGAAGGCCCCAAAGATGAGAGTTCTAGCAGCGGATCGGCTTTCGGAGTCGAGCCTCGACGAAATGCGCACCCTCGGCGTCGAGGTGATTTACGAGCCCGATCTCGACGGCGAAGACTTGGTGAACGTCCTCGACGGCGTCAACGTGCTGATCGTGCGCGGCACGGTCGTGAACAAGGCGGCTATCGATGCGGGTAAGGCGCTCAATCTCATCATCCGCGCGGGCGCAGGCGTCAGTAACATCGACGTGTCGACCGCCAGCGAGCGGGGGATCTACGTAGCCAATTGTCCGGGCAAGAATGCGTCAGCGGTGGCCGAACTCACGCTCACCCTGATTGGTTGTCTGGACCGGCGCGTGCCGGACGGCGTGGCCAGCCTGCGCGCCGGTAAGTGGGAGAAGCACGAGTTCGCGCGCGCAGTCGGTTTGAGCGGGCGCAAGATCGGCGTGCTCGGTACCGGTCATGTCGGTCGTGCGGTGATCAAGCTAGCGCAAGCGTACGGCATGATTCCGTACGCTTGGTCACGTACACTCGGCCCGTCGCGTGCCGCGGAGCTGGGCGTCGTGCGCTGCACGAGCCTGGAGGAATTAGCGCGTTCTGTCGACATTTTAAGCGTACATTTGGAGCTCGGTGAGCGCACGCGCGCCATCGTCGATCGCAAAGTGATCGAGGCCCTGCCAGACCGGGCGATGTTCGTGAACACCGCGCGCTCCGAGCTCGTCGACTACGACGCGCTCTTGGAGTTAATCCCGACGAAGGGCTTGCGCGTCGGTTTGGATGTGTTGCCGAACGAACCCGACAGCCGCGAGGGCGAATACTCCCACCCGATTTTGAAGAGCGGCCTCGTGTACGCCACCCCGCACATCGGGGCGTCCACGGACGAAGCACAGATCGCGATCGCGAACGAAACAGTGCGCATCCTGCGTGGCTTCCTCACCAAAGGTGAGGTGCCGAACGTGGTGAACATCAGCGCGACTTCGTGGGCGCGCTACCAACTGGTCGTCCGTCACGTGGACAAGGTGGGGGCGCTGGCGAACGTGCTCGGCGTGCTCAAGCGCCACGGCATCAACGTTCAGGAGCTGGACAACACCGTCTTCGAGGGTGGCCGGGCGGCCTGTGCCAAGATTCGATTGGCGTCGCGCCCCTCAGACGCCTCCCTGCAGGAAATCATGGCTTTTGACGGCGAAGTGCTGCATGTGGACCTCGTCACGTTGCCGAATTTGGCGTGACAGCGGTTTTTTAAGCATTCCAAAAAAATAGCTAATGATTTCAGTTGGCTAGGGGGCCTTGCAGGCCCTTCGGCCGTCGGCTAGAATGCGCCGCGACAACTTGGGTGGTTCCCAGCGGACCGCTCTACTCAGAGGGTCCGTTCTCTTTCATTTTCTGCTCCCATCGCATGAACGTTTCGTACGAAAAAATTCCAGGTATTGATCGAGAGAAGCTGCAGGCAGCGCTCGGTCCCGTACTCGCCGCGCACAGCGTCGAATGCGTGGAGTGTATCTGGCGTACGGATCAAGGCGGCTGGCTGCTCGAGATCAGCATTGAGCGCATCGAACGCGCAACGGAGGTGGAGGGCAGCGCACCGGGTTACGGCGTCACCATCGACCTGTGCGCGGACATCTCGCGCGATCTGTCCGCCGCGCTCGATGTCGCAGATTGTATCCCGCATCGTTACACGCTTGAGGTCGGCTCACCGGGCGTCGAACGCGCGCTGTACGTGCGTCGTGACTACGAGCGCTTCGTCGGCCAAGCTGCGCGCCTCAAACTCAGTGTGGCGCGCAACGGTCAATTCGTGATCTTCGGCACGCTCGGCGGTGTAGATGACCACGGCGCCGTGCTCATCGAAACCGAACAAGGTGAACTCGCAGCAATCGAGTTCGAAACGATTCAGAACGCACGCATCCTCTTCGAGTGGAAGAAGGGTACTGGCGTTCGCGCCTCGGCAAGGCGGTCCGAGCAGCGCACTTCAGACAAGCCCAAAAAGGCCCAATCGCCACAACGGAGCAGGTGACACATGGCAGCGCAGGCAGCAGCAGCAGGGATGAGCGTCGACCTCGGTACGATCGTCGAGCAAGTCGCCCAAGAAAAGGGCATCGACAAGAAGGTGCTCATCGAGACGATGGAGGCGGCTATTTTGAAAGCCGCTCAAGCTGCGTTCGGTCCGACGCGCGAGCTTGAAGCGCGCTTCAACGAAGAGAGCGGCAACATCGACTTATTCCAGTACATGACAGTGGTCGAAGAGGTGACCACCGCCGAGCGCGAGATCGCTCTGGATGTCGCGCGCAAGCACGGGCTCGAAGCCGAAATCGGTGAGGAACTCGGGTTCCAGGTGTTCTGGCACCCTCGTGACGCCGAGCGTGCTCGCCAGCAGGATAAAGAGTTCGGCAGCGTGCTGGACATGAAGCAGGCGCGCAGCACGTTCGGTCGCATCGCGGCGCAAACGGCCAAGCAAGTGCTCTTGCAGCGTGTGCGTGATGCCGAGCGCGACATCATCTTCAACGAATACAAGGATCGCCAGGGTCAGCTGATCCGCGGCATCGTTCGTCGCTTCGAGAAGGGCCACAACATCGTGGTCGACTTGGGTAAGACGGAGGGCGTGCTGCCCGCACGCGAGCAGACGCCGCGCGAGACGTACCGTCCGGGTGATCGCATCGTGGCGTTCGTGAAGAACATCGACCGCGAGTCGCGCGGCCCGATGATCATCCTGAGCCGCAGCCAACCCAACCTGGTCGAGAAGCTGTTCGAAGCCGAAGTCCCGGAGATCTACGAGGGAATCGTCAAAATCGTGGGCGTGGCTCGTGAGCCCGGTTCGCGCAGCAAAATTGCCGTCACCACCCGTGATTCGGACGTGGACCCGGTCGGCGCGTGCGTCGGTATCAAGGGCTCGCGCGTGCAGGCGGTCGTCCAAGAGCTGCGCGGCGAGAAAATCGATATCGTGCCGTTCGATCGCGACCCGGCGCGCTACATCATCAACGCCATTCAGCCGGCCGAGGTAAACAAGGTCATCGTCGACGAAGCCGACCACCGCATGGAGCTCGTGGTTCCAGACGAGAAGCTGTCGCTCGCCATCGGCCGCAAGGGCCAGAACGTGCGCTTGGCCTCGCAGCTCACCGGCTGGAAGCTCGACATCATCAGCGAGAGCAAGTTCAAGCAGATGGAGGACGAGGCGCTGGTCGTTCTCAAGGAAATCGACGACGTCGACGAGGAGCTGGCGAAAGCGATGTACCGCCTCGGCTTCCGCGCCCTTGAAGAGATCGCCGAAGCGGCCATCGAGGAGCTCGTCACCATCGAGGGCGTCACCTCAGAGCAGCGCGCGCAAGAGCTCAAGGTCGCTGCCGAGCGCACCATGGAGCGTCTGCGTCGGGACCGCATTCTCCGCGCCTCGTCTCAGGTTGAGCCGCTCTCCGAGCGCGACAAGTTGCGCTTCGTCCCCGGCGTTGGCACCCGAACGGTGCAGCTGCTGGAAGAAGCCGGCTACCGAACGGTCCAGGATTTGGCCCGTGAAGACGCCGATCGGCTCGCGATTCGCACCGGCCTCGGCATCAAGAAAGCCCGCCAAATTCAGGTCGGCGCTAGCTACTTCCTGAGCACTGAAGCTCGTGAAATCGAAGAGGCTCGGCGTCACGCGACGGCTTCTGCTGCGGCTGCCGCCGCTGCCGCTGCCGCCGCCGCTCAACCCGCCACTTCGGGAGAAGTCTGAAAGGCGTGAAAGGCGAGATGCTTCGTACCTGTGCCGGCTGTCGAGAGGTCGTAGACCCGAGTGGTCTCGATCGGCTCGTACGCGTCGTGCTTGGCCCTTCGGGCGAAGCCGTCCCGGATCTATCTGGGAGCGGGTTCGGCCGCGGCGCGTGGGTTCACCCGCGTGAAGCTTGTATCGCCAGAGCCTTACCTCGAGGGTTCTCCAAGAGCATGAAGGGCACGGTGACCACGAGCGTTGCCGAGTTCGTTTCCGCACTGCGCGCACAGGCCGAACGGCGAGCTTACTCGCTGGTCGGCTCGGCGTTCCGAGCGCGCAAAGCCGCGGCGGGTTCTACCGCTGTACGCGATGCCTTCGCAGCCGGGCTGGTGAAGCTCGTGCTGGTTGCTACTGACGCCCGCGCCGCCGCAGAAACCCCCTGGGTAGATGCACTAGTGGTGAGCGGGAAAGCACGCGCCTTCGGCTCGAAAGAGCTGCTGGGCCGCGTGATCGGACGTCCGGAAACGGGCGTCATCGCGATCTTGGATGACGGAATTACTACTGCGCTCGTGCACACGCTGAATGTTGCAGAGCTCAGGCCGGTCGGCGCTCCTCCGTTGAGCGCGACCAGCCTGGTGTCGGAGGTTGGATGAGCATCAAGCTGCGTGTTTATGAAGTGGCAAAAGATTTGGGCATGGAGAACAAGGCTCTGGTGGCCTTGCTTCAGGCCGCGGGCGTGCCCGACGTGAAGAATCACATGAGCGCTGTGTCGCCCGAGGGCGTGGAGCGCGTTAAGCGTCATCTGGAAAAGCAAAAGCAGCCGACAGTCGTGGAAGAACGCATTCGTCCTACCGTTGTGAAGCGTCGTGCGGTTGTGCGCGAAGCCTCCGCCCCGGTGCACGCCGCACCACCCGCGCCCGCAATACGCGAGGAAGCGCCGCAACGCACTCCTCAGCGCGCGGTCGAGGAAGCGCCGCGACCCGCGCCCGCGCCGCCGCCATTGGTTCGCGAACCCGAGCCGCCGCCGCCGGCTGTTCACGTGCGTGAGCGCCAAGTCGAGGCGCCGCCCGCGGCGCCGCCCGCGGCCATCGTAGAAGCACCGCGCGCGGAAGCGCCGCGTGCCGAAGCTCGGCCGGAACCGGTTGAACCGGTCGCGCCGCCTCCGCCGCCCGTGGCTCGTGAACCCGAGCCGGCGCCGGCGCCGGTTGCTGCTGCGCCAACGCCTCCCTCCGTGCAAGCCCCGCACGCGCCAGTTTCGCCGCCGCCCGCTCAGCCTTCGCCGCCCATGGCCGCTTCGGCGGGTCTGGCGACGTCGGCACCGGTTCCGCGTCCGTCGACTGCGCCGAAGACTGGCATCGACGTTTGGGAAGGCCGCCCTGGCGTGCCCATGCCTCCCCAAGTGCCGCGCGGTCCGATGCCGCGGCGCGTGCAGTACGATGCCAAAGCGCCGGGTGCGGTGCAAGGGCGTCCGCGCCCTGGCGGTCCGCCGCAAATGGGCGGCAATCGCGGCCCGGCCGGTCGCGGTGGCATGCGTCCGCGTGGCATCGGCTCGATGCCGAAGGGCAAGATCAGCGGTGCGGTCGTCACGCAAGAGCGTTCGGCGCACAAGAAGATCGTGCGCATCGAGGAGTCGATCGGGCTGCAAGGCCTGGCCGCGAAGATCGGCGCGAAGGCGACCGAAGTCTTGATGAAGCTCATGCGCTTAGGCATGACCGGCGTGAACATCAACAGCACGCTCGATGCCGAAACGGCGAAGATCGTCGCCAATGAGTTCGGTTGGGAAGTCGAAGACATCGCGGTCAGTGAAGAGGCGGCGCTCGTGGCCGCTCAAGGTGCCGAGCTCGATGACTCGGCGGAGCGCGTCACGCGGCCGCCTGTAGTGACAATCATGGGTCACGTCGATCACGGTAAGACGAGCCTCCTGGATCAGATCCGCAAGACCAACGTGGTCTCCGGTGAAGCCGGCGGGATCACCCAGCACATCGGCGCGTACTCGGTGCCGACGGCACACGGTCCGGTAACGTTCCTCGATACGCCTGGCCACGAAGCGTTCACGGCCATGCGTATGCGCGGCGCCCAAACCACGGATCTCGTGGTGCTCGTCGTCGCCGCGGATGACGGCGTAATGCCGCAAACTCGCGAAGCGGTGAATCACGCGCGCGCCGCCAAGGTGCCAATCGTCGTCGCCATCAACAAGAGCGACAAGCCAGACGCGAACCCGGAGCGCGTGAAGCGTCAGCTGAGTGAGCTCGGGCTCGTGGCCGAAGAGTGGGGCGGTGACACGTTGTATCAAAACGTCTCCGCGCTCACTCGCCAAGGCGTGGATGAGCTGCTCGAGACCATCGCGCTGCAGGCCGAAATTTTGGATTTGCGAGCAAATCCGAACAAGGCCATGAGCGGCACGGTGATCGAGGCCGAGCTGGATCGCGGTCGTGGCCCGGTCGCCACGGTGCTCATCACGGACGGCACCTTGAGCCGCGGTGACGTGATTCTTGCCGGTGGCGCCTATGGCAAAGTCCGAGCGATGCATGACTCGGCGGGTCGCCTCCTGGAAACCGCTGGGCCGTCCACGCCCGTCTTGATCATTGGCCTGAATGACGTGCCGAGCGCCGGTGACCCGGTGCACGCCATGAAGGACATGAAGAAGGCGCAAGAGATCGCCGACACGCGCAAGACGAAGGAACGCCGCAGCTTGGCGCCCTCGACCGGCGCGCGCGCGATGTCCCTCGAAGAGCTCGCCAAGGCGATGCAAGAGGACGATCAGCTCGAACTCAAGCTGATCATCAAGGCGGACGTGCAGGGCTCGGTCGAAGCGGTGGAAGATGCCTTGGTTCGCCTGAGCACCGAAAAGGTGAAGGTGAGCGTGGTGCACGCAGGTGCCGGCGCCATCACCGAGGGCGATGTGAACCTGGCCGTCGCTGCTGGTGCCATCATCATCGGCTTCAACGTGCGTCCGGCCGGCAAAGCCGCGGCTCTTGCTCAAAAAGAGAACGTGGAAATCCGCCAGTACAGCATCATCTACAACGTGGTGGATGAAGTGAAGGCGGCCATGGAGGGCTTGCTCAAGCCCACCCAGGTCGAGCGCAACATCGGCAAGGCCGAGGTTCGCCAGGTCTTCAAGCTCAGCAAGGCAGGCACCGTGGCGGGCTGCATGGTGATCGAAGGCGTGGTCAAGCGCGCTGGTGGCGTCCGCTTGCAGCGTGAGGGTGCAACCCTCTGGCAGGGCAAGATGAGCAGCCTGAAGCGCTTCAAAGATGACGCGCGCGACGTCAAGGAAGGCTTCGATTGCGGTATCGCACTCGAAGGCTTCAACGAGATCCAGGTCGGCGACATCATCGAGGCCTTCGAGATCGAGCAAGTCAAACAAACGTTGTGAATCGGGGGTTTCCCCCGGTCGGGGATCACGAAGCGCCTCACCCCCGCACCCGCTGCCGCGGGGCCCGAGCCCCAAAACGAGCACGCAGAAAATCATGTTCGTTGGTGTGGCTCGGATCGTTTTGCAAATTCCCGGTTCGCGGTCGCTCAAAGATCGGCGCCGGGTCGTCAAAGGTTTGAAAGATCGCGTGCGCGCCAAATTCCCGGTTTCGATTGCCGAAATCGGCGATTTGGAGCGCCATCAGGTGGCGACGCTCGGCGTGAGCGTCGTCTCGAACGACTCGGCGCGCTGTTCGGAAGTGCTGTCCCACGTGGCGAGCCTCGCGGGCGGCGCGCACGACGCGCTAGTGGCGGACGTCGCGACCGAGATTGTCTCGTTCGGTGACGGCGGAACCGGCATCCGCGGCGGAATCGAACAAGCGCTCGACCGCGGCGCATTCAGTGATGCCGGCTTCGATTTCCCGGCTGGAGACGACGAATGACGAGTGAAGGACGCCGAGGCAAGCGGGTTGCCGAACTGATTCGCGCGCACCTCGCCGATCTGATGCGACGTGAAGTGGACGACCCGCGGCTCGCGGCGGTGGTGGTCACGACCGTGGATGTGACCGATGACCTGATGTCGGCTCGCATCGGCGTTCGCCTGCTCGTGGGCGACGAGGATCCAAAGAAGCGCGCCGGGGTCTTGAAGGCTTTGGCGAGCGGCGCTGGCCGCTTGCGCCGCCTGATAGCCCCCAAGCTGGAACTACGTCGCTCGCCGGAGCTGCGCTTCAACTATGACGCCGGGCACGATGCCTCGCGTCGTGTCGAGGAATTGCTGCACGATATCAAGCGTGCAGGTGCAGAGCACGAGGCGGACGATTCCGCCGAGCCGAGCGAGGAATAGCGTGGCGCCGTTGACTACTGCCGAATTCGCGCAGTAGTCAGATCTCCGAGGTCGTGCTGTACAACCGGATCGTGACCGACAAGGAACTGATCACGATCGAGAGCTACCTACAGGAGCATTGGGCGCTCAACCCCGATCAGCCCGTGATGCAGTAGCAAGGCGGGCGCGGCTCACTTGCCGCGCCTACGATTCAGCTCCGCGCAGATCTTACTTGCCCTGCCCGGTGATCATCACCTGAACGCGGCGGTTCTTGGCGCGGTTGGTCTCGGTGCTGTTCGGTACGAGCGGCTTTTCTTGGCCGTAGCCCTTGGCGGTCATGCGCGAGGAATCAACGCCTAGGGCAGTGATGGCGTCCACCACGGCTTGGGCGCGCGATTGGCTGAGGCGCAAGTTGTACGCCGCCGCGCCGGTGTCGTCCGTGTGTCCCTGAACCTCCACGTTCTTGATGTCGGCGCGCTTGGTCATCACGTCGGCCAGCTCTTCCAAGATTGCCTGCGAATCCGGCAGGATTTCCGCGGAATCATGCTGGAAGTGAACCTGCTTCTTGAGCTTGATCTCCTTGCCAGACACGACCACGTTCGGCTGCGTCGGCTTCTTGTTGAGCAGCATGCGCGCATTCGCTTCTTCGCGAGCGCGGACGTTGACCTCGGCCACCGCCGTGAAGTAACCGGGCGCGTCGACCGCGAACTTGAGCGGGCCTGGCGGCACATTCTCGAAACGGAAGGCGCCGTTGGCGTCCGCTCGCAACTCGAGCTTGCGATTCAGGCGATCCGTGACCACAAGGTGAGCGCCGTCGACCGGGAGGTTGGTTTCCGGATCTGTGACAGAGCCGATGACCGAGCCGACCTTGGGTAACGCTTCTAGCTCACACTGGACCTTGACGATGTTCGGGCCGCCAGTGGCAGCGGCGTTCGGATCCGGCGGCACTTGCAGCGCGACCGACCCGGGCGCTCCCGGGGCGACGACCGCGCCGGGGGGCGGCGGAGTGACTGAGTTGGCTTGCATGGTCGGCGCGCCCGCGGGCTGCACCGTCGCGGAGCACTGACCATCGTGATAGCCGGCCGCCGTCACGTTGAAAGTGTACGTGCCCGGGTCGAGGTTTGCCGTGCGGAAGGTGCCTTCGGCGCCGGAGACCATGCCCGTGAGCGGGCGGCCGTCGTATTTGACGATGGCGTCCGGGATGGCGTTGGTCGTGTTCTTCTCAACCACGGAGCCTTCGATGACGTTTTCGGCCACCGCGGCCGACGGCGCGGGTGGCGCCGCAATGCGTTCGATGACCGGCTTAGGCGCGACCGTGTCGAACGCGTAGCCGAGCGCGAAATAGAAGTTCCAAGGCAGCTCAGGGGCCACTTCCTGCACGAAATGCGTGGTCGCCCCGGTACCGATGTCGAACGCGGCCAAGACCGACAGGCCGTGCTCCGGCCACGGGAAGGCGCGCGCGCCGAGCGTGAACCGTGACGGCGTGGTGGCCAGCCCTTGGTTCAAGCCCAAGCACAAGTCACCGTTCTTCGCGGCGTCGTTCACGACGCAGGTGTAGTTCTGACGGTTGACCGGGATGTCGAGCGACCACTCCATGAACGGGTGGACGTACTCGTTCACGTATTCGGCGGCGAGCCCCCCCTGCACGTAGTCCACCCGATCGATGTCCAGGCCGAAGCGTTCGATGCGCGAGATCGGTGCGCCGCGGCCTTGCGGTGGCGGGGTGCCTTCCACGCTGCTGACAATGTTGCCCGCGTTGTCGAACAGGTACCCGAAGTTCGCGTGGAAGCGCAGTGGGATGCGATCCGAGACCTGCGAACGATTGTTCAGATCCAAAGTAGCGAGAGCACGCAGCGCGAAGCTGGTGCTGCCGCTGTCCACGCCGACGCCGCCGGTGCCGTTGAACAGCAGTAACTCAGCCTCACCACCGAACGAGAAAATGCCGTCCGGCGAATGCGGCGAGAAGCCTTTGACGCCCAAGTTCGTGTCGCCGAGGACTTGCAGCAGCTGAGGCCGGCCGCGGCTGTCACTCGTGGCGTGGTTGTGGAAACCACCATAAACCTCCAGAAAAGGCAGGGGAGTGACCGAGAGGCCGAGGTTCACGCTGGCGCGCGTGACGTCATCCGCGCTGGCGGGGTTCTCGGTGCCGAACACCGGGCACTTGGTGTTGCCGTTACAGAGGAACCCGGAACCGGTGAAGTACGAGCCGGTGATACCGAAGCGGAACGTGCCCGGCGCGCCCGCGCCGGCTTCGGTCACGTGGAGCAAACCGGTCGAGCCGCTCAGAGCGTTGCCAAGCTGAAGCGACGTGGCGCGCCATTCGCGATCGGCGGCGCCGTCATCCTCCGAGGTTGGGGGCGTGCTGGCGTCCGACGTGGCGCCGCCTAAGGCGAAGCCGTCCGTGCCGGCGTTCGCGGCGACGCCAGCGCTGGCTACGGGCGCAGCCGCGGGAGCCGGAGCGGCTGCATCCGCCGCAGCGGGAGCGGCCGCAGCGGGAGCGGGAGCGGCCGCAGCAGGCGCAGGCGCAGGCGCAGGCGCAGGCGCAGGCGCAGGCGCAGGCGCAGCAGGCGCAGCAGGCGCAGCAGGCGCAGCAGGCGCAGCCGCGACTGGTGCGGGCGCAGGCGTTTGTGCGTGCAGGCTCGAGGCCAGACTCAACGAACCCAACAACGACACCGAAGCAAGACCGACCCGTTTCATCATTCCTCGTTCCGTGAGCGCTCGAAAGCGCGCAGTGAGCGCTCGAAAGCGCGCCGTGAGCGCCCGAAAGCGCGCGTTATTGTTAACACGTTTTTTTGGGCAAATTGCGTCTGTCAGTCAGGCCCCGTGTGAAGCTGAAGGGGTCCACCCCTGAGCCCGCGGAGCGGGTGATTGGGGGGGACCGCCCGCCCGCAGGCCCGCGCGCCGGAAGCGTTGTAGGCGCGCCGAGGATACGCGGGCCGGGGACGGACGAGGGGGGGCAGCGGCGCCAACCGAGGCCTCACCCGTTCGCCTCATTACAGGCCTTTTGCGGTCGCGCTCCAGCACCGGTACCCTCACCCGTTGTGAGCACTCTGATTCGCGTCATCGGACTTCGCAAGGAGTTTCGCCAGGGCTTCTTCATGCGCCGGGTGTTAGCCGTGAAGGGGGTCTCGTTCGAAGTCGAGAGCGGTGAGATTTTCGGCTTTTTGGGGCCGAATGGCGCCGGCAAAACGACGACGATCAAGATGCTGACCGGGTTGATCTCTGCCAGCGGCGGCGAGGCCACGCTGTTTGGCGATCCAGTGCCGAGCCCGCGAGCACTGGCGCGCGTGGGTTTCCTGCCCGAAAACCCATATGTGTATCCGTATCTGACCCCGACCGAGTTCGTGGAGCTGTGCGCGCGGCTGTCCGGTCTGTCAGCACGCGCGGCGCGTGATCGTACGCGGCAGGTGTTGGAGCAGGTCGGGGTGTTGTACGCGGCGGACCGGCAAGTGCGGCGCTTATCGAAGGGCATGCTGCAACGCACCGGTTTGGCCGCCGCGCTCGTGTCCGATCCGGAGCTGTTGATTCTGGACGAGCCGATGAGCGGGCTCGACCCGGTCGGCCGCAAAGAGGTGCGCGATCTGATCTTGGAGGAGCGTAAGAACGGTCGCACCATCTTCTTTTCGACGCATATCTTGAGTGACGTCGAGACGATGTGTGACCGCGTCGCGATCTTGCGGCGCGGTGAGGTTGTGGTCAGCGGGCGCCTGAGGGATTTGTTACGCAGTGACGTGCGGCGCACGGACGTTGCGCTGCTTGGCGCCAGCGAGGGTTTTGCGAGCGAGTGCGAAGCCGCCGGGCACAGCGTGCGTCGGCTTGGCTCACGCCTCGTCGTCGAGATCGAAGGCGAAGCGAAGGTCAGCGCGATCTTGAAGCGCGCGCTCGAGCTCGAATGCGTGATCTCCGAAGTCACGCCGCGCCACGAGACACTCGAGGACTTGTTCGTGCGCGAGGCGATCGAGACTTAGCGCCAATCCTCGTGCCTCACCGTACCTTCCATGTCCGCCTTGTCGTCGCGCCTTGGTCTGTCGCTCATCACAACCGCGTAATAGCGGAGTTCGCGACGCAGCTCAGAGCGCTTTGCGCTTCGAGACGACAGCCCGAACGGTGTCGAGATCGCGCGTGGATAGTTCGCGGCTGACAAGCAAAATCAACACATACGCGAGCGCCACCACGACTGCATACACAGGGGTTAGAATTTTGCCAGCGTGTGGCAACACTCGCCCCACCCCGATGGCGACAGCCGCTGCGATCAGCACGCGCACCAGAGCGAGGGGCGGTGCGACCGCGCCCGCCGCGCGGTACACAAAAAATGCGGCTGAAAGCGTGGCGACGAACAAGCCCGCCGCAGTTGCCTGTGCGGTCAGCAGCAGTAGATCTGCACCGAAGGGTGCGCCGCGCACGCGCAGGTAACACAGCGCAACGACGAGCGTCACGGCCACACCGGTGACGATGGCGCTTTCGCGTTCGTGCTTGAGGCTGTTGAGCACCGTGGTGAGCACGCCAAAAATTGCAAAGCCGCCGAAGCCCACGGCCAAGAGCTCCAAAGATGGTCCGCCCAGGGTGGCGGCTTCTGCCCCGAACACCAAGTGCAGCAGGCGCTCGCTGAGCCCCGCCGTCACGCTCACCATCAAGCCGGCGAGCACGAGCGCGAGCCGCACGCCGGTGCGCACGTAGCGCGCGACTGCTTCGCGATCGCCCGCGCGCGCCGCCGTGGCCAGCATCGGGAACAGGATGAAGGTGACGGCGATCAGCAGCTGGTAAGGCAGAAACGAGAATAATTGCGTGGCGCGGTAGGCGCCGACCAGTGGATCTGCGGCCGCGGCAGGCAACCCCTGAGCGATCGCTGCTTCCGAAGCGAAGCGCCGCAGCAGAGTGAGGTCGGCTTGCAGTAACAAATTGAACAAGATCTGGCCGAGCAACACGGGCAGGGCGTACAGCAAATGCGCGCGCGTGCTGATCGCGGACGCCCCGCGCTTGCCGATGCCGACCAGCACCAAGGCCACGCCCAAGATGCACGTCGCACCGAACGCGAAACCGACGGTCGCGCCTTCCACGCCCATGCCGCGACGCGCGAACAACCATGCGCCGGCGATCAGACCGGTGGTGCGCAGGGTGGCTGCAATGACGTCGAGCGCCGCCTGTGACACGAATTGGTGGCGGCCGTTCAACACGCCAATCAGCGGGGTGTACAGGCCGTATAGGAACATCACCGCACTCAGGATGCGCAGCGGGCCCACGAGGTGACTCGCGCCCACGCTGTTCGCGATGAAGGGAGCCAGCAGAAAAAAGCCGACCGCGAGCAGCACCGAGAACACAGCGTGCACGGTGAACACGCGCCGAATCGTACCCGGTTGCGTTTCCGGCGTGGCCTGCGCGACCGCGCGGCTCACGCTCTGGATGGAAGTCGTCGTGACCGGGTTGTAAGTGATGCCGGCGATCGAGAGCACGCTCGCGAGCGCGCCGTAGCCGTCCAGCCCCAGCAAGCGCGGCAGCGCGATCTGTTGCACCAGCCCAACCACGATGAAGTACATCTTCGCGAACGCCACCGCGAGCCCGCCGCGGCCGGCCGTGCGCGTGGCGTCTTCTGGCACCGCCGCCGGCTCCGCGACCGCGAGTTCAGGGTTCTCCAGAGGCAGCGCGTTTGGCGTCACCGGAAGCTCAGATGCAGGCGTCACCCGAGCGCTATCGCATCCGGCCCGGCGATTCGTCAACGACCGCGCCAGAAATCAGCCAAATCCAGCGACGTCGCGAAATCCCTGCACAACCGCACAGAACTGCTTGACCTTGGAAGTTCGGTGACTAATGTCTCGCGTCCTCACAGATATTCCGACTTAGCTCAGTTGGTAGAGCAGGCGACTGTTAATCGCCGGGTCCTAGGTTCGAGTCCTAGAGTCGGAGCTAACGCAGCCTCGAGGTGATAACCTCGGGGCTGCGTGCTTTTGGGTCCAGGGAGCGGCTGAGCGGAGGGCGGCAGAATGAGCGAGCGAATCTGGTTCTTCTTGAGCTGGCTGGGGTTGCTCAGCGGCGTGCCGACCGTGATAGCGCTCGCGCGCTACCGCGCTTCGGATCCCGATGCGCTGCGTAAGTTGGCGTTCGTGGTCGGGCCGTGTCTGGTGGCGTTGAGTTGGGTACACGGCGTCTTCGTGCATCTTCCGAACAATTTCGGCGCGCTACCCGAGCGGGGATTTTTCAGCTTCTCTTTTCAAAGCCTCAATGTCGGCAACTACCAAACCCCGTGGTCCTTGCTCATCGGGCTCACGCTTCTTCCTGTCGTGTTCCTGCTCGTGCGAGTGGCGCCTTTCTGGCGTCGATTCCAGCGACGTTCCGCGCTCGAGCTGGTGGCTGCTAGGGGCGGAGAGGTCAGGCTCGTGCTCGGTTTCGTGGCTCAGGTGGCGGCAGGAATGTGGCTACGTAACGTGCCCGACTGCTTGGTGGAGGGCACTGGTCTGCACGGCTCGTATGGATCGAGCGCGAGCGATCTGCGCGAGGCCCTAGCCGAGGCCTCCATCGTGTTCGCGTTGGCGGTGGTGCCAGCAGCGATCGCGGCTGTTCTGCTCTGGCCGGAGCTTTCGCGGCTGAAGCGGGCGATGCCGACCCGTTGAGGGACCGCGGCCGTCGCTCGCGATCGCGGGGGGGCGTGACAAGAAGTTCGGCAGTATACAAGCCGGTGATCGCCTGGAATTCCCAGGTTCGAGAAATCGAACGCTTCGGGAGCCCACCTCACTTAGTTTCGAACGAATCAACGAGTAACGTGGCAGCGCGCGGAGCAATCACGGGAAGATGGCGTCGAACTGGCGATTGAGCCTTTCGGCAAAGTCGAGCACGTGAAACACGAGCCTACTGTTCGGATTGGAGAGCCGGTTTGCGATCGGGAGGTCTTTGGCTGGCCAAAGGACGAGCCAGCAACCGACGCCCAAGGGTATTCGAGCTGCGGGCCCCCGTGTGCTTTTGCGAGCGAGGGTTGCGCCCGCTCTAAGGCCTCGATCACCTCGAAGGCAGCCGTCCACAAGTGTGGGCCGCCGATCGGCGCGATAAGGTTCTTTTGTCGACGCATCGCGGCGACCATGGTGGAGGCGCCCTTGTGTGAGCTCCTCGCGCCGCCGTACGCGATCGCGCCGGAGCGGAGCAAGGCTGCCTTCGCGAACTTCTCGAACGCCATCTGCAGGAGCATGGCGAAAACAGAAGCTCCTGACGCGGTGATGGAGTTCTGCGTGGTGAGGACATGGGCGGCCTCAAGATCTGCCCGAGCCTGCGCGAGGAAGCCCTCAGCCCAGTCGCGCTCGGTTACCATCGACTTTCAAGCAATCTTCTTGAGGTCTTGGGGTTGGCCCCATCCAGCCGGCAGGGACAGTTCGCCGCGCTTCACGCGCTCCCAATCATCGAGACCAAGCAGCAGGACCACGGATGCATACGGCACGCCCAGGTCCGCACGCGGAGCGAAGCGAAATGGCAGAACCTCGCCCGAGTTCCCTAGCGAGCCAGAGATTTCGACCAGCCGGACCTCTGCTGGTGTGTCGGCGCTCTCGGCCAGGTACACCGCTTGGGTTTCCGGATCCTCATTCTTGTGCGCTCGCGCCAGGTCCTCCGCGACGTCGAACACCGACTTCATACTCAGGAGAATAGCACTTACAACCACGGGTTCCCCGTCTTTTTCGCGACGAGGCAGCGTAGTCATACCCGTTCGCAGTCACCGAAGAGCACCACCTGTTCGCACGCACGCTCATCACTCGGCGGCCTCGTCGTGCCTTGAGTCCGTGCTTTTCTTGCCGTAGCGAAATCCACGATCACGCACGACGAAAAGTTCTTACTTGAGGAGCTGTTCGGGAGCAAAAGCTCGCAGTCGTTCGGGTTCGGTAGTCACCAACCCGCGACGGAAGGAAGAACTTGGCCGCGTCATCCAAAGATTATGCGGGGAGGACCAACACAGTCGGGAAGTGACGCTGGAGTTGCTTGAGATCGTCGAGGTCCGACGTGTAGACGATGCCGCCGCCCCGCAACGCGGCAGAAGCCATGACGACGGCATCCGCGAGGGTTGATCCTTTGACGGCGCCGAGCGCCTCCCCGGCGGCCCGACAGAGCGAAGGCGGCATGTCTTCGACGACGACGGCCGCCAGGATTTCCTCTCGAATGTTGCTCCTTCCGCGCCACCATTCGACGTAGACGACCGCAGGCACGATCGGAAGGAACCCGCGGCGTACGATATTTCGGAACGCTTCTGTTGCGCGCTGCTTGCGCCGTTCGAGCGCGATCAGCATTCCGGTATCGAATGTGAACGTCACGCGGCCTTTCGGCGCCTTTTCTTGGGGGAGGTGACCCCTTGCCATTCCGCCTCGATTCGCTCGATGGCCGCGGGGGTCAGCTGCGGAATGCCGTACTTCTCGAAGTAAGCCTCGGCGGCCGCGAACTTCGCTTCACGCGTCGCAACCTCCGCGAGTAAGGCTGACACGTTGCCGTTGTGGCGCCGCGCCGCGAGCGCTTTCAAATTCTTCAGGGTGTTGTCATCCAGCGAGAAGCTGGTGGTTTTAGTTCGCCCGGAACGCATACTGGCACTGTAGCACATCAGCCCGCTGTCGATGCTTTCCCGATCGAGGCGCGGGAACGTCGGCAATGCTCGACGAGGGCGCGCTCCCACTCCTCGATTGCGAGAGGGCAGCGGTGCGAGGCCGGTGACTTCGAGGTGGACGGGCTTCTTGATGCGGGGTCTGGGCATGGTGGCTTCCTTTTGACCACGACGACACCGACGTCCCGCAGATGTCCCGCCCAGGCCTCGATCGATTGCTCGTCCCTCGAGTCCAGGTAGACTCGGGCGCCCGGCACGGCGGAACCGTCCGCGCGACGCCGACGATCCACCATGACAACGGCACCGAATCTACAGAACGCCGAGACCAAGAAGTGGCTCACGACGCTGGTCGAGCGTGCGAGGGCGCTCGACGCGATCTTCGCCTGTGGCGGCGAGGTCGAGGTCGCCGCCCCGCTCTCGCTACGCGGTCCCGGAGGAAAGAAGCTCGAAGTCGTGGAGCGGATCGGCTTTCGACCGAGCAAGGTCGACAAGAGGCTCCGCGCGTGGTGTGCCCCGGCGTCGTTCGGGGAAGGAACGGAGACCCGAACGGACGATCGCGTGCGCGAAGGACGACAGCTCTACGCCCGCAACGGCGCGCTCGCAGTCGAAGGGCTCGACGAAGCGCTCCGCGAGATCCTCGGCCAGATCCGCCAATCGCTATGCCCCCTGGACAAGGCGCTGCCGATCGCCGAGCTTCACTCGCTCAACGTCTATGGTCGAGGTGGCCACTTCGTCGCTCACAAAGATACGCCGCGCGACCCGGGTGTTTTCGGTACGCTCGTCGTGTGCTTGCCGCTGGCCTTCGGCGGCGGACGGTTGGTCGTCGAGCAGGAGTCGCGTGCGACGTTTGATTGGGAAGCGCGATCGTATTTCGGATCGTCTCCCGAGACGGCGGCCCGGCGGATTCGTTGGGCAGCATTCTTTGGCGACGTCGACCATCGCATCGAGACGATCACCTCGGGTTGCCGAGCGACGCTGACGTACGAGCTGCGGCGCGCGCCCGACGCTCACGCCGCAGTGCCTCGGAAGCCGAGTGAGGCCGAGGCCGCGTTCATGTCCGACCTCGCAGAAGCACTCGCGGACCCGAAGTTCGTCTCGGGCGGCGGGAGGTTCGGGATGCCTTGCCTGCACCTCTACGCCGTCCGAACGCAGGAGCCAACGCTCCCGGGAATCGACAACCTCTACGATCATCTGAAGGGGCGGGACCGTCTCGTCGCCATCGCCCTGGAGCGCGCAGGGCTTGCGCCTCGCGTCGCCTCCTACGTGTTCGAGACGTGCGCGGGTGAGAGCTGGCGTCTGCGCCGCGACGCCAGCGCGCGCGAGAAGCAGATTTTCGCGCAGAAGCGACTCAAGGGGTCGAGCCTCGAGCGGAAACTGCCGATCGAGTTCCATGCGGACTTTCACGAATCGGATGACGTAACGTGGTTGGTTCGTCCTCCCTGGGTCAGCCGCTATCGCGAGCCAGCCGACGGACGACCTGAGCCGGCGGTCGAGCTGCTCGGGGAAACCGAATACAGCGCGACGGACTACTTCGGAAACGAGGCGTCGCACGTGTCGTTCTACGCCACTGCCGCGATCCTCTTCGACGTTCCGCCGAAGGCCGCAAGGAAGCGCACCGCGTGATGCTGGAGACGGGCATGCACCGAGCCGAGACGCTCGCGCGACTGCGAGGATCAAGGGCAGTCGTTGCCTTGCGTGCAAGTCCCGCCTCCCGAGCAAATGGTGTTGATACAGGACGTGTCACCACAGCCACCGCCGGGTCCGCACTCGTACGTGCACGTACCGCCCAGGCACGCGATGTTCGAGCCACTACATGAATGCTTGCCGAGACAATCGAGCTCGCAGCCGTTCGCGGAGCACTCGATCTGGTCTCCCGAGCACGAGTGATCGCCGCGACATTGGATCGTGCAGACTGACAGCGAGCAATCGACGCCAGCGTTGCACGTGCCGTCGCCCTTGCAGTTGATGTCACACGTCAAACCGGGCGGACACCCAACGGGGCCGGGATCTGTGACGTCGATCGTGCACGTCGTGTCTTCGTATGTTCCACCCGCCGCCGCGCACGCAACGTCATTCGTCTCGTGAGCGTCGACCTGTGTATCGACGGAGCTCGCATCGATCGGTGCCTCGGTTGTGGCGGCATCCTCGTCGCTCGTCGCCGAGCTCGGATGAAAACCGCAGCTAGCGACGAGCGCCGCTAGAAGATAACCGTGGCGCCGGTGCATCCGGCCTCCATTTCCGTGGTCGTCGGCGCCGCCGTGACCACGCTGTCGGACCCCCCCTGGCCGTACTGTGCGCGCGTCGAGCTTGTTGATGTAGTGATCGTCGCTCGGCCCGGTGCCGCGGTTGCCGCCGCACGCGCCGAGGAGGGACCAGACATGCAACGAGCCGGTCATGGGGTGCCCTCGTCGAGTCGGCGAAGCAATTGGCGCGCGTCATCGGCATTCGCGCCTTGTTGAAAGCGGTTGAGATAGATCGTGAGCAGGCTCTTCGCGCGCCGGTCGTGTCGATCGACGGCGAGGCGCGCGGCCGCGAATAACGCGATCGGCGCCCACTTGCTCGAGCCCTTCGAGAGCTCGAGGTAGCCGGTCATCGCGGCGTCCGGGCGCTTGGCTTCGAGACGCTGGAGCGTTTCGTAGCGTGCGCGCTCGATGTCGACGCGATTCGGCGTGAGCGTGGGGGGTGGCGGTGGCGTCGATGCCGGCGGCGCGACGACGTCGGGTTGCTTCATCGCCGGTGCCGGGTCGATCGACGCGTGCGTCTCGCTCGTCGCGATCTCGGTGGGTTTCGCTGAGCTCCAGGATTGGTTCGCGGTCAACGTGACCAGCGCTCCACGGAACCGAACCTCGACGATGCCGTGATCGACGAGGACGTCGACGTGCTCCGCATCGCGAGCGACGCGAAACCGCGTGCCTATCACGCGCACGATCGCATCGCCGGCTCGCACTTCGAACGGAGGACGCACACCGCGCGGTGCGACAGAGAACCATGCCGCGCCGTACTCGACCATCGCGCTCGGAGATCGACCCTGGTGGAACATGTCGAGCGCGGTGTTCGCATCGAGCTCGACGTGTGCGTCTCCGAACGACGCCGATGACGGCGTCGCGCCGGCGACGATGCGTGTCGGTTCGTCGTCGATCGGCTGCGTGTCGTGCGATCGGAACCCGAGCCACAACGCGAGGGCCGCGGCGGCGAGCACCGGCACCGCGAGCCAGAGGCGTGGTCGTCGCGGCTGCGGTCGGCTCACCGCGGACTCGCGATCCATGTGGTTCCACAACCCACGCTCGACGCGGTTCCACGCCGCATCCGGCAAGGGTTCGACCGTGGGCGGTCCAAGTGGCCCTGTCATCGGTCACCTCCATCGAGAGCCCCGAGGTATTCGCGAAGCACCGGATCGTTCTGCGCGCGCTTGTAGAGCTCGCGGCGTCCACGCCACACCCGCGTCTTCACCGCGAACGTCGAGCTTCCGGTCAGCTCCGCGACCTCGCGCAACGACAGCCCGTCGATCACCGCGAGCGCGAACGCGACGCGCTTGTGCGGATCGAGATGATCGAGCGCGGCGTAGAGCCGGCGAGCGGCATCGCGCGCCAGCGCGACGCGATGCGCGTCGGGGCTGCCGTCTGCGACGACATCCTCGACGAGCGTGAGCTCGATCGTCGCCGGCCGACGCCGCGAGATCGCGAGATACGCGATCCGCGTCGTGATCGTCTGGCACCAGCGCGATAGCGTGCTGTCGCCGCGAAACGTGGGCAGCGCGCGAAAGATCTCGATGAACGCGTCTTGAACGAGATCCTCGATGTCCCGGTTCGAGCCGAGAATTCGATACAGGGTGTGGTGCACGGCCCGGCGCAGCGCCACGAACAAGGCGCGCTGGGCGACACGATCGCCGCCGGCCGCGCGGCGCGCGATCGCGAGATCCTCATCCCGCGCGGCGCTACTCACGTTCGTACCCACGGATGGTCTAGTGGGATGGCGCTATCAAAAGGTCGCAAGTATCTCAGCGACCGAGGTCGATGCCGACGATGAGCTCGGCGGCCACACTGAACGGTGGGATCTCGAAAGTTTGTGCCGGCGAGTTGGTCTTGGTGTAGGTCTCGGTGGTAGGCAGCGCCTCGACGCCGGCGATCGCGCCCACCGTGAACAATCCGACGTCGTAGTGAACTACGACGCCACCGCGAAGCGCGAGCAACGTCGCGGTTTCGGTGCGTGCCACCGCCATCTCCGTCCCGTCGAGCGACGAGTGCTCGAGCCCGACCGCGAGCCACGGTCCAACTTCCCACGCTTCGCGTTGCAGCGCCCAGCTCGCGAGCGCGAGCGCCGACACGTTGCTCCACGTTCCTTTGAAGCCCGCTTGATCGACCGCCGCGCTCGCGCCGAAATCGCCGAGCACTCCGAACCGCCATCCGGCATCGTGCCAAGGCCGCAGCTCGGCGGCCGCGATGAAGCGCAGCGCGATGTTGCTGTCGAGCCCTCGTTCGTAGCGCGACCCAGCGCCTCCTTCGACGCGAACCTCGAGCCCCCGCTCCTCGGCCGGCGCAACCACGATCGGATCCGCGGGCAGCGCCGGCAGCCGCATCATCGTCTTCACGGTAAGGGCGGCGGCCGCCGCATCGGCCGCATCGTAAGCACCGACGCGCGTTGTACGGCGCTCGGCCTCGCCGCTGCCGCGATCGAAGACGACGAGCTGATCGCCTTCGCGCCACACTACGAAGCGTGCTGCGCTCTGATCGGCGCGGATGCGAGCCGACTCGAGATCGGTCGGCGTCGCCGAATCGACCGTGACCTCGATGTGCCACGGCTCCAACGAATCCGCGACCGCTCGCCGAAGCGCGGGATCCGCGTCGGCGAGCACGACACGGAGCCTCGGTGATTCCGCTCTCGCGAGCGTGAACCCGAGAGCGACGAGGACGAGCGAGAGGGGCTTCAGGGACATCGAGCTTTGGTAACCGTGCGGCGCTTGCGAGATGCGGGGGCGGCGACTGCAGCGCCAGCGCCCGATCACTGCGGTTGCCGCACGATGGTAACCGAAGTCGGCGCTCGGATTGGTCTCGCAGCGCGAGACCGCGACATCGGCCACAGGTGAACGCGACCGCCACAGTGCCCCCATGTCACAGGGAGATCCTCATGAGACGACACGCCGTTGGATCCCAACGGCCGCACGCCCCGCAGTGAACCGTCGGGGCGTGCGGCGATGTAGGGATCCTTTTCTGCGACCAAATCCGCTGTGGGGTCCACTAGACCACCATGCGAACTAGTCTTCTCCTGCTTCTCGCGGCTACGAGCGGATGTGCCAGCGATTCGATCGATTCGAACGAACAAGCGCGGCGCGCGTATCTCGCTCTCGATCCCTCGGTCGAAACGTCGATGGCCCTTGGCTTCGATGGTTTCAACACCGCAAACAGCGCAAACATCGCGCCTCAAATGGCGGCAGGCAGCGTCGCCGGAGACCTCACGATCACCGGTCAGGTCGATCAGGGGAGCTCGGCGAACAAGGGGATGCGACTCTTCGTCGCGATGACCGGCTTTAACGACGGCCCCGTCGCCGTCGACAGCACGGGCGATATGGTCGACATCACGTTCGCGACGGATGCCGCATCGCAACCGGCCTTGACGCTCTCGCTGAAAGGAATCCCGACGGGCACGCTGACCGGCACGTTGGTGGGCACCTATCACCTCACGGGAGACATCGCAGGCGACGTGGTGTTGAACCTCGCGTTCAATGGGCAGCTCGCCGACGGCGGCAATGGAACTGTGATTCGAGCCCCTGGGACGACGACGGTCGTCGGAACGGCCGTTCAAGGCTCCGGGACGTACGACGTCAACGTCTCGTTCTGAGCTCCGACGGGCCGATTCACACCCGCGAGTGCGCGCCGACGAGCGAATAGGCTCTGTCCGGCGAGCCCACCCGATCGTTGCTGTGGGAAAGCGCCGCCCAAAAGTCGCAGCGATTTCGGCTCGGCGTTCGCGCGGCCGTCCAAGATAGAGCGAACATGAGAGCACGATATCTGGGCAACGCACGCGCGCCCACCTACGATGCCGCCACATACATCCAGGAGGACCGAGTGACGAAAATTGCACCGTTCTTGATCGCCGCGAGCTTGTTCGCATCTGCATGCGTGACCGATGACGACGTAGATCCCGCGACGAGCTCGCAGTCCCAGGCGGTAGGCAGCGAGACCCGGCCGAAGCATGTCCACGGTCCGAAGGGAGAGGCCGGCAAGGGCGGCGGTGGCCACACCGTGGCGATCACGTATCACGGTGGTCCCGTGATGACCGGCACGCCGTCGATCCACTACATCTGGTACGGCAACTGGTCGGGCAACACCGCGACGACGATCCTGACCGACCTCGCGAACGGGATCGGCGGCAGCACGTACGAGCAGATCAACGCGACCTACTACAACGCGTCGAATCAGCACGTGTCGGGCAGCATCACGTACGGAGGCTCGACGAACGATAACTACTCGCACGGGACGTCCCTGAGCGACGCGCAGATCGAACAGGTCGTCGCCGCCACGAACCCGACCGATACGAACGCCATCTACATGGTGTTGACGTCGGCCGACGTGACCGCGACTTCGGGGTTCTGTACGCAGTATTGCGGCTGGCACACCGACGCGACGATCAACGGTCGCAATATCAAGTACGCGTTCATCGGTAACCCGGACCGCTGTCCGTCGTCGTGCGAGGACCAGACGACCTCGCCGAACGGTAACGCTGGCGCGGATGGCATGGCGTCGATCATCGCGCACGAGAGCGAGGAAGCGATCAGCGATCCCGATCTCAATGCCTGGTACGACCGCAGCGGTGCCGAGAACGCCGACAAGTGCGCCTGGACGTTCGGCACCGAACAGACCGCGAGCAATGGCTCCAAGTACAACCTCAACTTCGGGGGGCGTAACTGGCTGATCCAGCGCAACTGGAACGCGTCGACGCAGGGTTGCCAGCGTGTGCTCGGATCGACGAATTAGCACCTGCTTGAAAATAGCTGCGACCTTTGCGAGGTGACCTCCCACTAGGACACGTGGGAGGTCACCTTGAAGAGTTGCCTTACGATCCTGATCATTCTCGCCGCATGTGGCGGTCACCACGGCGACGGTACCGGCGACGACGCCGCTACTGGTGGGGACGGACCGATGATGTTCATCGACGCGCCGCCGTTTGACGGAACGTGCACGCCCGGCGGCCCGCAATGCTCGAACTGCATCGACGACGACGGCGACGGTCTGATCGATGGCTTTGATCCCGAGTGCACCGGTCCGTTCGACAACGACGAGGGCTCGTTCGCGACCGGCATCCCCGGCGACAACAAGGACGCGATCAACCAGGATTGCTTCTTCGATGGCAACAGCGGCGGCGGCGACGACGGCTGCAACCAGCACGTGTGCTGTCTGCTCGGCGCGACGACGAAGGCCGAGTGCCAGGCCGACCTGATCGGACTCGTCAACAACCCCGACGTCGAGGGCAACAAGTACGACGTCACGAAGTGCTTCGCACCGCTGGGCAGCGCGACGATTCCGCAACAGTGCGTGAACGTCTGCGGGCCGATCACGCCGCCGGGCTGCGACTGCTTCGGCTGCTGCACGGTGTGCGAGCCGGGCTCCACGACGTGTTTCGACATCGCGCTCAACCCGATCGTGTCGCCGAACTGTACGCAAGACAACCTATCCGATCCGAACGCATGCAAGCGCTGCACGAAGACCACCGCATGTGGCGGCGGCGACTGCGGCGGTACGACGTGCGTGCTGTGCGCCGGTGAGAACACGAACGATCTGCCGCCCGACTGCAACGGCACGATCTCGTGCCCCTCCGGTCAGGCGACGTGCCCGACCGGGAGCGGGTGCCCCGATCAGACGTATTGCGCGAGCGGCTGTTGCGTCGGCGTCATCCAGTAAGCGCACTGGTGCGAAGCGTCATTGATCCGATCGGCCGCGAGCATACGCGGGTCATGGCCGTCGACAGCCGATGATGCTGCTCGATCGTGGTCTCCGCGTTGCGGATCCTGCGAACGATCGGCGCACCGGCGGCAGTTGATATGTGGATGGAGCCAACCAGCGAGCAGCTGATGGTCGAGATGGGCTGGGTGCGCCGGCTCGCCCGCGCTCTGCTCGACGACGCTGCTGCCGCCGACGACATCGTCCAGGACACCTGGCTCGTCGCTGCATCGCAACAGCCCGACGAGCAACGCCCCCTGAGGCCATGGCTCGCGCGGGTCGTCCGCAACCTCGCGCACACGCGCCGGCGCAGCGACGCTCGCCGCGGCGAGCGCGAGTCAGCGTACGAGGGCCAGGCCGTCGCGACGCCCGAGGAGCTGATCGAGCGGGTCGAGCTCCAACGCGTCGTCGCCGGCGAAGTGCTCGCGCTCGCCGAGCCGTATCGATCGACCGTGCTGCTGCACTTCTTCGAGGGCTTGACGAGCGCGGAGATCGCGCGCCGACTCGAGATCCCCGACGGCTCGGTCCGCCGCCGGCTCAAGACTGCACTCGATCAGCTGCGGGCGCGGCTCGATGCGCGCGACGGCCGACCAAAACACGGTTGGCTCGCCGCGCTCGCGCCACTCGCAACACCGCCGACGCCCGCGGTTCCACCTTCGACCTTCGTGGGAGCTCTCATCGTGAAAAAGATCATCGCGGTTGTCGTCGTGCTCGTCCTCGTCACTGCCGGGCTGTGGATGTGGAAGCTACACAGCGGCGCGCGTAGCTCGGCACCTGCCGTCGCGACCCCGGGAGCGATCTCTCGGGCCTCGACCACCTCTCATCGCGCGCTCGACCACCTCCCCGAATGGGCGCTCCAGGCGAACGCCCCTGCGCGCAAGATCGCCGGTCGCGTGGTGTCCGGCGGCGCACCCGTCGCCGGCGCGACGGTGCGGATCGGGCTCCAGATCGACGAGGATCTCGTCCAGCCGGTCGCCGAAGTGACGTCCGCCCCGGACGGCTCCTTCGACTTCGGGATGCGGCCCGCGGCGCAGTTCACGGTGACCGCCCAGGCCGAGGACCACGCCTCTGCGTCGATCGTCGTACGCACCGCCGATCCGCGGGCGAAGACCGATCAGCTCGTCTTGGTGCTCGGCACTTGCAGGTCACGGATGTCCGGCACGATCTCGGATGCCTCGGGTGGCGGCATCTCGAAGGCTCGCCTCTCGATCGATCTCGCGAGCACCGAGTCCGAGACCAGCGGCCACTACTCGCTCTGCCTCGCACCGCGCGAAGGGTTCGCCGTGCCGACGGCGTTCGTGCGCCTCGAAGCCGATGGCTACGGCACGACCCTGGAGCGCGTCGTCGTGAAAGGCGCGCTGCATCAGGACTTCGTGATGGTGCCCGAAGCCGTGCTCGTCGGCCGGGTCGTGACCGCCGACGATCACCCGGTCGCAGGTGCACGCGTGATCGCCGAGCCCGATGCGATCGAGGGCCCTCACCACCTGACCAGCAACTGGGCCGAGAGCGACGGCGATGGTCACTTCCGGATCGCGGCGCTCGCGCCCGGCAAGTTCCAGGTGTCGGCGATGGCGCGTACGCTCGGTTCCTCGGTGCCGGTCGTCGCGTTCGCGCGAGCGACCACCACGTCGAAGGAGCTGCGGATCGTGGTCTCGCCGCTCGCGCGGGTCAGCGGCCGCGTGGTGATGAGCGACGCGCCCGTCGCGGGTGCGCGCGTCGTCGCCGCACGTCCAGGTCCCGGAGCGCCGTCCGGACCGTTCGCGTTCTCGCAAAGCGATGGCACGTTCACGCTCGACGGGGTGCCGTTCGGCACGGTCGCGTTTTCCGCCGCCCCGTTCTCGGTCGAGACGCCGAAGACGCTCGAGGTCAAGGCTGCACAGATCGACGGCGTCGTGCTCGATGTCGCCAAGCTCGCGACCTTGCGAGGCCGAGTCCTTCGCAAGGGCAAGCCGGTGGTCGGCGCCGACGTCGAGTACATGCCGCCGACCCCGCCGGTCATGACCGCGAGAACCGACATCGACGGTGCATACGTCCTCGAGGGTCTGCCGGCCGGTTCGGGCCAGGTGTCGGGATGGAGCGTGGACGCCAAGGCGTTCACCATGGGCAAGCCAGTGCATCTCGCAGCCGGCGAAGACCGCACCCAGGATCTCGAGCTCGATCTCGCCGGTGAAGTCAAAGGCACCGTCGTCGACGAAGCCGGAACACCGGTCGCAGGGGTGTACGTCGACATCGAGCTCGTCGAGGGCGGCGATCACGGTGACTCGATGACCGACGCCGCGGGAAATTTCGACTGCGGATCGCTCGCGGGCGGCGAGTACACCGCGAAGGTCGCACCCTCGCCGAGCTCGGGGCAGCAGTTCGTGCCGGCGACCGGCGACAAGTTCCCGACGCTCAGCGTGCCGAAAGACGGCGTGATCACGGGCGTGCGACTCGCGATCAAGAACGAGCGGTTGTCGATTCGCGGAACGGTGATCGATGACACCGGCGCGCCGGTGCCCGACGTGCACGTCGAGGCGATCGGTCACGGCTTCCCGGTCATGATGAGCCTGGCCTCGGTGATGACCGATGCGAACGGGAAATTCGTGATCGGCAACCTCGCGCGCGGCACGTACAACGTTCACGCGCACGCGTCCGACGGCAGTGAGACCGAGGTGCTCGATATCGCGGCCGCCGGCGATCCGGTCACGATCACCCTCGCGCGACCCGGGGCGATCGAAGGGACGCTCGTCGGATTCTCGACGACGCCGATCGTCGAGTCCAACACGCTCACCGCGGATCTCCACATCGGTGGCACCGCCGTCGTCGAGGGCAATACGTTCTCGATCGTCGGCTTGCCGCCCGGCAAGTACACCGTCGAAGCGAAAGCGGGCATCGAGATCGATGGGGTCGCGGTCGACGTCCGCTCGGGTGAGACCGCGCATGTCACGTTGACCAGCCGCGGTGCTGGCCACGTCGATGGCGTGGTCACCGAGCTCGGGACCAAGCTGCCGGTCCAGGGCATGCGCTGCGACGGCAACTTGTCGATGGGCGGTCAGATGGGACCTTCACCCCCGGACGAGAGCCGGCAAGCGTTCACCGATGCGGCCGGCCACTTCTCCCTCGCCACGCCCACGGGAAAGGTCCGCGTGTTCTGTTTCAACCCGGCGGGCGGACCGCTCAGCGTTGCCGGGACGGATGTCGAGGTCGCGCTCGGCACCGTCCCGCATGTCGACCTCGTCAGCGTACGCGCGACGTCCGGCAACGCACCGGCGAACGTGGGGTTCGATCTGGTGCCACTCAACCTCCCGATCACGGTCAACACGGTCGAGCCCGCAGGACCGGCGGCCGCGGCCGGCATCGCGCCCGGCGATCACCTCGTCACGATCGATGGTCAGTCGTTACAGGGCATGCTGCCGCAGGGAGTGCAGGTCATGTTATCTAACCATCACCCCGGCTCCACGATCACGCTCGCGCTCGAGCGCGGTGGCGTCGCACGGACCGCAAAGATCGCGACCCACTAGGGGCCCCGTCGAGGGCGACGGCGGGGTGACGCGGCGTCAGATCCGCGTTCGCGCGACGCCCCCCGACTGTGACCGAGTCATTGCACGACATTCACACGCCGCAGCTCAGGCCCGCTACGCTGGTCGCCATGGCACGAGCGACCACCAAGACCTCCATCACAGGGTCCGGAGTCTGGCATCCGCCGACCGTGCTCGACAACGTCGAGCTGTGCGCGGCCTTCAACGAATATGTTCGTCGAGACAATGCCAGGCACGCGGACGAGATCGCAGCCGGGACCCAGGTGGCGCTCCGCGAATCCTCGCCCGAGTTCATCGTTCGCGCTTCTGGCATCGAGCGGCGCTACGTCGTCGACAAGACCGGCCTGCTCGATCCCGAGCGGATGTGGCCGAACATCCCCGAGCGCCCGGAGGATCAGATCAGCCTGCAGGCGGAGCTCGCCGTTAACGCGGCACGGCAGGCGCTCGCGGTTGCGGGTCGCTCCGGCGAGGACGTCGACCTCATCATCCTCGGCGCGTCGTGCTTGCAGCGCAGCTATCCGGCGATCGCGATCGAGGTCCAGAACGCGCTGCACGCGCGCGGGTATGGTTTCGATATCTCGCTAGGGTGCGCGACCGGAACGTGCGGGCTGCAACTCGCGTCGCAGGCGGTCCAGCTCGGACAGGCGCGTTGCGCGCTCGTCGTGCTCCCCGAGCTCACCAGCCCGCACCTCAACTGGCGCGAGCGCGATACCCACTTCATCCTCGGTGACGCGGCGGTCGCGATGGTCGTGGAGCCGAGCGATCGCGCGCGGGCCGGAGCCTGGGAGATCCGTTCGACCCACATGGCATCGAAGTGGTCTAACAACATCCGCAACAACTTCGGGTTCATGAACCGCTGCGATCCGAATTCGGTCGGCGGGACCGACAAGCTGTTTCACCAGCTCGGGCCGCGCGTGTTCAAGGACGTCGTGCCGATGGCTGAAAAATTCATCAACGACGCCCTGGCTGCACATGACCTCGGCGCCGCCGAGATCGCACGCTATTGGCTCCATCAAGCCAATCGCAACATGAACGACTTGATCGTGAAGCGCGTGCTCGGCCGCGTCGCGACGGATCAAGAGGCCCCCCTCGTGCTCGCCGAATACGGCAATACCGCGTCCGCCGGATCGTTGATCGCGTTCGCGCTGCACAACGACGATCTCCCGGCCGGCAGTCTCGGCGTGATGGCCGCGTTCGGCGCTGGCTACTCGCTCGGTGGCCTGGTCCTCGAGCGCGCGGCATAGGCGTGGCTATCGCGTGGCCTGATGATCACGCTGTCGGCAAGTCCACCCCGGCTCTTCGGTCCCGCCCTACTTGGGCTTGACCAGACTCTCCGCCGGATATTTCGCTTCCATTTGCTTCATGGCATCGGCGGCCCAGTTCTGTATCAAGACCTTTTGATCGGGAGTCAATGATGCATCCCGATGCACCAGTGTATAAGAAGACAGAGGCATGTCACCGCCCTTCACTTGTTTGCCAATCTCCTTGAACTTTTTGTACTGCCGGTAAGGCGCGTAGGTAGCAAAGACCGAAAAGTTCAATTCGCCTTTCCCTTCAACGATGTGGCGATTGAGAAACCATGCCGCGGGTTGGATCGCCGAATACCATGGGTAGTGCGTCGTGTTGCTATGGCAATCGTAACAGGACACTTTCAGGATCCGCTGCACCGGATCCGGAACCGGGTAGGCGGCCGCAATTTGGTTGGCGGTGACTTCCTCGCCCTCGTTTTTGGTAGGTCTGATGAACTGGATAGCGATAAAGGCAAGGACCAAGACAGCGACCACGAGTTTCAATAGTTTTTTCATGAGATAACCTTCACCGCTGGACAACTATTACCACTGAAGTTTGGACGGGTGACGACCGCGACGACGCCGATCCGCTCAGCCGGCAGCCGACCGCCGGTGGGCAGCGGTGAGTGGAACCCAGCTCACGCTCGAGCTCGGCGGCGGCGAGCCTGGTCGCACCCCCGCCCGGCGTTCAAAACGGGAGCGCGTGGCCGAGCCAGTACAGCGACATCGTCCGTCCACGAGATGGACAACCTGACGGCCCGACCTCTTCAAGCTGTGATCACTGCCCGCAAACGGTGTTGTTGCATTTGGGCGTCGCCTGCGGACAGTCGCTGTCGCGGATGCACTGCACGCAGGTTGGTTGGTCGATGTGCGTGTCACAGAGCGGCTTCGTGGTGTCCTTGCAATCTGCGTTGACCGAGCACGCGACGCACGCGCCCCGCGGGTCGCAGACCGGATTGGCGAGCGGGCAGTCGCTGCTCTGGAGGCAGGCGACGCAGATGCTATCCATCGTGTTACACAACGGCGTTCCACCACCACAGCCAGCGTTGTTGGTGCAACCCGCGCGACACGTGAAGTCCTGCGGATCGCAGATCGGTTTTGCGGTGCCGCAATCCGAGTTCGACAAGCACTGCGCGCAGGTGTGGTCGCCAAGAAAACATCGCGGCGCCGCCGCACCACAGTCCGTGTTCGAGAGGCAGTCGACGCAGCGGTCCGTGGTCGTGTCACACAGCGGGTGTCGCGTGCCGGCGCAGTCCGCATTCGTCGTGCAGCCGATGCACGCGCCCGTGTTGGTGTCACAGATCGGAAAATTGTCCTGCCCTTGCCCCTGCTGGCAATTCGCGTTCGTCGTGCACGCCGCATGGCACTGGTTATCGGCCCAGCACGCAGGCATCGCGGCACCGCAATCGGCGTTCGATCCGCACGCGACACAGCCACCCTCGACGCAGCGCGGATCGGTGGCCGGGCAGTCGCTGTCCATGTTGCACTGCACGCAACCGAGCGCGGTGTTGCATTGCTCGCCCATCCGGCAGGAATCGGCGCCGTTGACTCCGCAGAGCGCGCTGCCCTCGCCGGGGCCGTTCGATCCACCGCACGCGAGCATCGCGGCGAGGAGTGTTCCAAAGATCAGTCCAAATGAGGCGGAGCTTATTCGCATCCCTTCATCCTGCTCCGATCATCGAACGGCACAAGTCGACGAATGTTGCACAGCGCCGCGGGGGCGGGCTTTACGTACATACGTCGTCGCAGAGCACGTGATCGATCTTACGTCGCACGCCAGCATTCATGGATGCCCGGGCCACGCTCTAATCATCGTCTAACTAATCATCTGGTCGACGACCTGTTCGATCGCCGTGGTCGCGCTCTACGGGCGCGGCAGCTGACCGCCGAGCACGAGAAACAGTGGGATCCGGCTCCGGCGCTGGTACTCGCTCGCGTCGGGATGAAGCTCGCGGCGCGGTCGCGATTCCCGCAGGTGCGTGAGCACGAACCCCGCACGCTGGACGGCCGCGACCTGATCTTCGAGCGTGCGGTGATATTTCCGAAACGTCGCGCCGAGCCAGGTCTCCTGGCGGGGTCCGGTCACGAAGTAGTCGTCGACGATCCAGTCCTGGCGGCGGGGTCCGGTCCCCGCGCGGGAACAGGAGGTGATCACGGGATGCTCGACCGAGTAGACGAGCCGGCCCCCGGGCACGAGCGCGTGTGCGGCCGCTGCGAGGACGCCGTCGAGGTCGGCGAGGTAGTGCAACGCGAGACGCGACACCACCAGATCGAACGCGTTGGCTTCGAAGGTCGCGCCGGCGAGGTCACGTTCGATGATCTCGCCGGAGGTGCCGCGCAAGGTGTTGCGCGCGAGGCCGGCCATCCGCGTGGACCCATCGAGCCCGACATAGCGGCTCGCGCCGCGCCCGAGTAGCGCGCGCCCATAACCGCCGGCACCACAGCCGAGATCGAGGACGCGTAGGCCACGGACGTCGCCGACGACCTGTTCGACGACTGGCGCTTCGAGCGTATCGTTGGCGTTCCAAGGTCGACCGCGTAGTTCTCGGTATCGGTCGAACACATCGGAGCGGTCGTAAAACGCAGGTCCGTCGTTCGGTTCGTTGTCGTTGTCCTTGTTGGCCACGCCGGACGGCAGTCTAGCGCGTTAGAACATCCCGTACGCTCCGATCTACCCGTCGGTCACCCCCCTGTGGCGGTTCTCGCTGGCGACGTCGGTGCGCGGCTGGTCGAAGGCGCTCGTCGCGGTCGGCTGGATCCTGCGGATGGGCTTGGTCGAGAGTGCGGCAAACGCTCAGTCTGCAGGCGATGATCGAAGCGAAGCTGCTGGCGATGTCGAGACCAATATCCCCGGTCTGGACACGAGCACGGCGACCGCCTCAGCCGACGCGATCCACGCCGAAGACACGGGTGGGGGTTTCGTGTCATACCGGCGCATGTCCCTTCATCAGGTTCTCGCAGACCGGCGCGACGACGTGATGCATCGCTGGAAGGCGCAGGTTCAGGGGACGCTCGCTCCGATGGCGATGCCGTCGATCGAGCTGCTCGATCACCTGCCCAACTTTCTCGACGAGGTTGTCGCCGCACTCCGCGACGATGCCGGGCTCTCGTCCGCCGGCCAGTCGCTGCACGAGAGCAGGACGGCCGCCGGGCACGGCGAACAACGCCTCAAGCTGGGATTCAGCCTCGACTCGGTTGTTCGAGAGTACGGCGTGTTGCGAGACGCGATCGTCACGACGGCGATCGACGCCGGCGAGCAGGTCACGTTTCGCGAGATCCAGGTCGTATTCGACTGCATGATCACGGGGATCGCGCATGCGGTCTCCGAGTACGCTCGCCAACGCGACGCCGAGCTCCTGCGCCAGGGCAACGAGCACTTCGCGTTCATCGCTCACGAGCTGCGCAATCCGCTGACCGCCGCGATGCTAGCGTTCGAGAACCTGAGGGCCAAAGGCTTGCTACCGACCGGGGGACGCGAGGTCGGCGCACTCGAACGAGGGCTACAACGGACGAACGAGCTGATCGATCAAACGCTTCGCATCGCGCGCATTGCGTCTGGCATCGAGCTGCGCAGGCAGTGGACGACCCTGGGTGCGCTCTTCGAGGACGCGGAGACCGGCGCGATCTCGGAAGCCGAATCCAAGGGCGTAGAGATCGAGGTCGTGCTCGCACAGGACGAACGGCTCCACGTCGACGTGCGCTTGCTGCGGTCTGCGGTCGGCAACCTCGTCCGCAATGCGGTGAAGTACACGCATGCGAAGAGCACCGTCACACTCCGCGGAACGGTCGCGAATAACCGCATCGTCATCGAGGTCGAAGACTGTTGCGGCGGGCTCGAACCCGGGAAGGTCGAGCAGGCGTTCGCTCCGTTCGTACGACTCGAGACGACGCAGAGCGGATTCGGTCTGGGGCTCGCGATCGCGAAGCAAGCTGTCGACGCGCACGGTGGGACGATCCGGGTGCAGAACCTACCCGGCAAGGGCTGCGTGTTCGTGCTCGAGCTACCGATCGAGACCTGACCCGCGACAAGACCGAACGCTGCGGGACGGCCGGCGCCGGTCTGCCGCGCGGTTCTGCTAGCGTGAATGGCGCTGGCGTCGAACGATCGTGCTCACCACGCGCCACAGCGCATCGGGCCGAACCGATCGTCGTCGTCGAGCCGATCGCGGATCAGCGTGCCCATGCGGCCGGTCGACACCACCGGGCCGGCGGATCCGGGTGGCGCGATGTCGGCGGTCCGGCTCCCGGCGGCGATCGTCGCCTCGACCGCACGCTCGACCGCATGCGCCTCGGCGTCGAGCCCGAGCGAGTGACGCAGGAGCAACGCGACGCTGAGGATCGTGCCGATCGGATTCGCCGCGCCGGTACCCGCGATGTCGGGCGCCGACCCGTGGATCGGCTCGTACAAGCCGCGATGGCCGTCTCCGAGCGATGCGCTCGGGCACAAGCCGAGCGAGCCCGCGAGGACCGAGGCCTCGTCGCTGAGGATATCGCCGAACATGTTCTCGGTGACGATCACGTCGAACTGAGCGGGCGAGGTGATCAGGCGCATCGCGGCCGAATCGACGAGCTGATGGTCGAGCCGCACGTCGGGATAGCGGGCCGCGACCTCGGTCGCGATCTGTCGCCACAGGCGCGAGGATTCGAGGACGTTCGCCTTGTCGATCGAGGTCACGCGACACCGCCGGCCACGCGCGAGCTTGAACGCGAGCTCGACGACGCGCTCGATCTCGTGGTCGGAGTACTCCAGCGTGTCGACGGCGCGGCGGCGACCGGCGTGCTCGTCGCGCCGGCGCGGACCGAAGTACAGCCCGCCCGTCAGCTCGCGGATCACCAGGACGTCGACGCCGGCGAGCCGCTCGGGGCGCAGCGGCGAGCAGCCGGCGAGCTCGCCATATGGTCGGACCGGGCGGAGATTCGCCCACAGCCCGAGCTCCCTGCGCAGCGCGAGCAGGCCCTGCTCGGGCCGGACCGCGGCGTTCGGGTCGTCCCAGCGCGGACCGCCGACGGCCCCGAGCAAGATCGCGTCGGCCTCGCGACAGCTCGCGAGCGCGGCGTCCGAGAGCGCGGTGCCGGTCGCGTCGATCGAGGCCCCGCCGATCGGCTGCTCGACGAACCGGAAGCTGTGACCGAACAAGCCTGCGACGGTCTCGAGGATGCGGCGGCCTTCCTCGACGACCTCGGGGCCGATCCCATCACCGGGAAACAAGACGATCGTGGCCTTCATGCGCGTGCCTCCAAGAGTTGTGCGGCGGGTCGTGCCGCGGTTGCGATCCCGAATTCGATGCCATCGGCGAGCGCGGTCCACGTCGCTTCGAGGATCGAAGCCGACGCACCGACGGTGGACCAGCCGTGGTCCCCGTCCGTGAAGTCGATGAGGACGCGGGTCACCGCGCGGGTGCCGGCGTGGCCGTCGAGGATCCTCACCTTGTAGTCGGCGAGCGCGATCCGCGAGACCTCGGGGTAGGTCGCCACCAGCGCCTTGCGCAGCGCGGCGTCGAGCGCGTGCACCGGCCCGTCGCCCTCGGCGGCGGTGTGGATCACGCGCTCGCCGATCTGCAGCTTGACGGTCGCCTCGGCGGCAGCTCCCCCGTCGCCGCCGTGAGACAGCACGCGATACTCGACGAGCGAGAATGGCGGCGCGTAGCTCGGTGCGTGGCGGCGCAGGAGCAGCTCGACCGAAGCATCGGCCGCCTCGAAGCTGGCGCCGTAGGCCTCGCCTTGCTTGAGCGCGGCGAGTGCGTCGCCGGCGAGCTCGCCGATCCCTTCGATGCCGAGCTCGTCGGCCCGCGACAGGAGATTCGCGCGGCCCGACAGCTCGCTGATCACGACCCGACAAATGTTGCCGACCAGCGCCGGATCGACGTGCTGGTAGCTGGCCGCCGTGCGCCGGATCGCCGCGACGTGGATGCCGCCCTTGTGCGCGAACGCCGAGCGCCCGACGTACGGCATGTGGTCATCGGGCGTGAGGTTCGCGAGCTCGGCGACCACGCGCGCGACCTCGGGCAGCTCGCGCAGCCGGCCCTCCGGCAGCGCCGCGAGCCCGAGCTTGAGCGCGATCCCCGGCAGCACCGCACACAGGTTCGCGTTGCCACAGCGCTCGCCGTAGCCGTTGATCGTGCCCTGGACGTGGCGCGCGCCGGCGTGGATCGCCGCGAGCGAGTTCGCGACGCCGCAGCCGGCATCGTCGTGCGCGTGGATCCCG
>JBDTJC010000123.1:0-2564 GCA_039936055.1 Polyangiaceae bacterium
CCTCGCTGACCATCTTGGGTGGCGGTGTGATTGGTTGCGAATACGCCTGCATGTTCGCGGCACTGGGCGTGAGCGTCACGCTCGTGGACGCGCGCTCGGAAATCCTGCCCTTCCTGGATGCTGAAATAGTGGCTCGCTTGAAGTCCTCCATGATCAAGCTCGGCATTCGCATGGTCCAAGGTCAAAAGTGGACGACGAACGTACGCACCCCTAGTGGTGTGACCACCACGCTTGCGGACGGTAGGACCATCGACAACGAGCAGCTCCTGTTCGCCGCTGGCCGCACGGGGTGTTCCTCGGATCTGGGGCTCGCGAACGTAGGCATCACGCCCGATTCACGCGGCTACATCCCTGTTGATGCGGAGTTCCGCACCAAGGTACCGCACATCTTCGCCGCGGGTGACGTCATCGGCTTTCCCGCGTTGGCGTCCGTGTCCATGGAGCAAGGCCGAGTGGCGATGTGTCACGCCTTCGGTTTCGGCTACAAGAAGGCCGTCGCCGCCGAAATGCCCTACGGCATCTACACCATCCCCGAAGTCAGCTCCTTCGGCGAAACCGAAGAGACCTGCAAGGAAAAGAGAATCGACTACGTGGTCGGCCGCGCACTGTACGAGAACAACGCACGCGGCAAAATCACTGGGGATCTCGAAGGCATCACGAAGCTAGTAGTCGCTGCCGCGACGCGCAAGGTGATCGGCATTCACGTGATCGGCGAGCGCGCAACCGAACTCGTGCATATCGGCCAAGTTGCGATCCAACTCGGCGGGACGGTCGATCTGTTCATCGACATGGTGTTCAACTACCCGACGCTCGCGGACTCGTATAAGTACGCGGCGTACGACTGTTTGGCGAAGCTTGCGAAAAACACCGTGACGACCTGAAGCCGGAGGGGCTCCGCGGCAGCGGTAGCTGACGCTTGGGGCCCCGGCCGCGCGCAGCAGCGGCGCGCTTCGTTCAATAGCTCTTCGCGAACACTACGCGGCGCTCGCTGGCTTCGCCGCAGACGATGCATTTGCCGGCTTCTACTAGGCGGTCGGCGGCTTTCGCGCCGGTGATGCCGTACGTCGGAATGCAGCGAATCGTCACTTTTAGCGCGTCTTTGATGGCGCTCTCGCACTTCGGCGACCCGCACCAGTGACTGAGCGCAAAGCCGCCGTGAGCTTCCGGCTTGTCTCGGTTCTTCGGGGTGAAAAAAGCGTCGAACGTGGCGCGGTCGTCGACCGCTACCGTGTAAGCGTCGCGTTCGGCGAGTGCGCGCGCAAACAAGTTGTCTTGGATCGCTTTGAGTAATTCCGGAATGCGCTTCGGCAGGTCAGCGAACGGGATCGACTCTTTGCCAGCGGCGCCGAGGTCGCGACGGCTGACCATGGCCGTGCCCGCGGCGAGATCGCGCGGACCGACTTCGATGCGCAGCGGCACGCCTTTTTTGATCCACTCCCAGTTCTTGTCACCACCGCTGTTGTCGCGCCGATCGACCTCCACCTCGAGACGGCGGTCTTCGAAGTTCAAGACGCGTAGCGTACGCGCGGTGTCATCGATCACGGCAGAGATGGCTTCCTTCGTGTCGTCACCGCGATACACGGGCCAGATCACCACGTGCGCGGGCGCGATGCGCGGCGGCAGCACGAGACCGTCGTCGTCCGAGTGAGTCATGATCAGGCCGCCGACGAGGCGCGTGGACACGCCCCACGACGTGGTCCAGGCGAGGTTGATGGTGCCGGTCGCGTCCAGGAAGCGGATACCGCTGGCCTGCGCGAACTTTTGGCCCAAAAAGTGAGACGTTCCGGCCTGTAACGCCTTGCGATCCTGCATCATGGCTTCGATCGCGAAGGTGTCGACGGCGCCCGGGAAGCGCTCGCTCGCCGTCTTCGGCCCGCGAATCACGGGGATGGCCAAAAATTCTTCGGCGAAGGTCGCGTACACGTCGAGCATCTTCAGCGTCTCTTCGCGCGCTTCGGCTTCGGTCGCGTGGGCGGTGTGACCCTCTTGCCAGAGAAACTCGGTGGTGCGCAGGAAGAGGCGCGTCCGCAGCTCCCAGCGCACCACGTTCGCCCACTGATTGATGAGCAACGGCAGGTCGCGATAGCTCTTCACCCACTGCGCGAACGACGCGCCGATGATCGTTTCCGACGTCGGGCGCACGACGAGCGGCTCTTCCAGCTCGGCCTTCGGGTCCGGAATCAGCCCGCCGTTGGGGCCGGCAATCAGCCGATGATGCGTGACGACCGCGCACTCTTTGGCGAAGCCTTCGACATGCTCGGTTTCCTTCTCCAAGAAAGACTTGGGGATGAACAGCGGGAAGTACGCGTTCTTGTGTCCCGTATCCTTGAACATGCGATCGAGCACGCGCTCGATGTTCTCCCAGATCGCATAGCCCCACGGCTTGATCACCATGCAGCCACGGACCGCGGAATTCTCCGCTAGGTCCGCCGCACGGACGACCTGCTGGTACCACTCGGCGTAGTCTTGGGCGCGCGTCGGCTGGATCGCCGTGCGCGGGGCTTTCTGATTCATGGTGCGGCCCGTCGTAATCGGCACCGCGGAGCGGCGCAAGATCGACGGGC
>JBDTJC010000124.1:0-5548 GCA_039936055.1 Polyangiaceae bacterium
CCCTCGACAAGAGCGACGACGAAGATCGCGGCTACACCGTGGAAGCCTTCATTCCGTGGAAGTCGTTCAGCAAAGCGAAGAAGCTGCCGCCGGAGCTCGGCTCGAGCTGGCGCGTGAACTTCTACGCAATGAAGAACAATGCGGGCGTCGCTTGGTCGCCGATCTTGGGCCAAGGCAACTTCCATCGCGCGCCGCGCTTTGGGCGCATCATTTGGGGTAAGAAGGGCGCGCCTGACGCCGTTGCCAGCTCGGTACCGGCCGCCTCTGGCGCACCGGCCGCGTCCGGCGCTCCGGCGCGCTCTGCAGCACCTGCTACCGCAAAGCCGAGCGCGGCTCCGGCGCCCGCCGCGATCCCGCGCTGAGCGGTTACGGTTTGTATTTTCGCTGCGCTGCGCCTTCGTCATCGGCGCAGCGCCCGAGCAGCGGCGCAGCCTGCTTGAGCGCGGTTTGCGCCTGATCGAGCGCTTTGGCCGCGTCAGCGTCGGTGCCGCCCGAGTTCAAGAGCGCCTTGGCGCGGGCCGTTTCGGCGAGCCCGCGCAGGTGTTGCTCATAGCCGCTCAGGCACAGCGCCTTCAGCGCGCACAGGTCCGCATTCTCACACGGCGCGCTTTGCAGCGCCGCGAATAGCGGCCGCTTTTCGGCGTTTGGCGCGTCGCGCAGTGTATCCACGGCGCGGCAAATCTTGCCGGCCTCGGCCTTGTCACTCGCGGACGCACCGAACGAGCACGCTTCGCTGAACGCGGATGAAAGCGAAACCCAAAAGAAAAACGCGGAGCGTCTCAGTCCGCAGCTTTCGGAGACGGGCCCATCTGAATGCGCTCGCCGATGTACGCGCCGATCAACGTGAACAGCACGCCGAGCGCCGCGTACAGCACGTACATGAAGGCCGGCATCGTTTTCACGGTCTGATTCACGTACAGCAAAAACGCAGTCGGGATGGCCACCAAGAACACCGCGACCATCGGCTCGATGAAGGTTTTGCCGGGCGAGATCAGACCGATCAGCATGCCCCCGAGGAACCACACCGGAATCGAGATGCGCATTCCGGCGGAGCCCTCGAAATCGAAGGCCGGCACGACCATCGGCAAGCCCATGACCAGCGCCGCAGTGATGACCGCCATGATCGCGATCGAGACGCCAAACCAAAGCAGGCTGAAGCCCTCCTGCTGGTAGCGCCGTTCGAGCTCCTCTTGCCGCGTCAGCGAACGCTTCAGGTCCTCAATTTTCGCCCCGCACGAGACGCAACGATTGTTGGCGAGCGGAGGCGTGTTGGAGAAACCACACGACGGGCAGATGATCTTGCTAGCGACAGCCATTTGGTCTCCAAGACGATCGTGATCTGGTCTTTCCAAGACCGCCCAAGTCGGGCTCGTCCCGAAAAACGTACACGGGTTACGACGAATTGTCGCGTAGTTGCGCGCGCCTACAGCGCTCGCCAGTGTAGGCAGGGTGGCCACTGGGCCGGGGAGCCCGCGGCTCGCTCGGTCGCGCGGATCTTGTGGAGCCGGCCGAGGGTTCCGCCTTTCTGCTAGCGTGCCCGCCTGCGACGCCGTGGAACAAACGCACACGCCGTGTGTCGGATAAAGTTGGCGCGAATCGATGCCCCGGTACCCCTCCAGCCCAGACGTATTCGGCACTCCGGCCGCTTCTGATCATGACCTCGAGGCGCTGCCCGCGCCGCGCCGCCCCTGGCGCCGCGCCACGCTCGGCGCGCTCGCGTTGTCCGCGCTCGGCTCCCTCTTGCTCGCGTTTCAGTTGCGCGGTGAGGCGTTCTTCGCGCTGGAGAGCGGGCCGCCCGTGGACCTCGGGGAGCTCAGTCAATTTCGTCCCGCGACCGCACACGCGAACACCTGGGTGCACGGCGACGCCACGCTGCACGCCGACGGCGCAGTACGCTACGCGCGCCCGCTTGAGCAAGACACATATCGTCTGGCTCAAGTCGAGGGCAACGAGAAGCTCTGGGTACAAGTCAGCGTGCCGGATGACCCATCGGATCCGGACGGCGCGCATTTCGTGCCGCCCACCTCGTTCGTCGGCCGCCTGATCCCGGTCAGCCGCGCGGGCATTCGCCACGGCATGGTGCGCGCCGCCGTGGCAGAGGCTTGGCAAGGCTCAGTCCCGGACGACGCCTGGCTGCTTGTAGACGGTGAAGCGCCGCACACCACGCGCTGGGCGCTCGGCTTGTGCGGGCTATTTCTCGGCTTTGCTACCTTTAGTGTCATTGGTCTCGCCAAGTTGACGCAGAAGGTGAGCTGAGGAAGACCTTGTCTCGGTGACTTGCCTGCTTTGTTGGCGTGGTTCGAGTGCGACCTTGCATGTCTGGTGCCCTCGCCGCGAGATCACCCGTTGAAGTGTGGCGACGCTGACTGTTCGAAGGCAGCATGCGCCGGTCGCGCCGGTTTTCTCTCGTGGGTCGTGCCCTCCAAGACGATCGTGATCTGTTCTTCCAAGACCTCGCAGGTCAACTAGGGCCATGCCCCGCCAAACCGCTACTCGCCTCGCCATCCCCGACGTCCTGATCATCGGCGGCGGGATCATGGGCACGAGCGCCGCCTGGGAGCTGGCCGGCCACGGTTCGAAAGTGGTGGTGCTCGAGCGCAGCGTGCCGGGTGCCGAAGCGTCCAGCGCGGCGGCTGGGATCTTGGGGGCACAAGCCGAGGCTCACGCGCCAGGGCCGATGGCCGAGCTGTGCTTGGCGAGCCGCAAGCGCTACGCGAAATTCGCCGCCACGTTGAGCAAAGAGACGCACGTCGACGTCGGCTACCGCGAAAGCGGCGTGCTGCAAGTCGCGTTCGCGCCCGCACACGCGAAGCGACTCGTGACGGCCGCAGCGTGGCAGAAGAAGCGCGGCCTGGGCGTCGAAACGCTCACGCGGAAGAGCTTGGCGGTACACGAACCCGCGTTGTCTCCGGGTCTCACCGGCGGCGTGCGCTTCGCGGCGGACTCGCGCGTCGATCCGAAAGCGCTGCTGCGCGCGTTGCACATCGCGGCGCTCGCTCGCGGAGTACGCTTCCAGAGCGGCGCGTTGGTGCGTCGCATCGTGGTCGCGGGCGAGCGTGCCGTGGGCGTCGCGCTCGACGACGGCAGCGTGCTGCACGCGCACAATGTCGTCGTCGCTGCTGGAAGTTGGACCTCGCTGATCGACGGCTTGGGCTTGCCAGCGGGTCAGGTGATTCCGGCGCGCGGGCAAATCGTCGAGCTGGAATTGCCCGCGCCGCCGCTTTCACACGTGGTGTTCGGTCCAGGCGCGTACCTCGTACCGCGGGACGACGGCCGCGTGCTCGTGGGCTCGACAGTCGAGTTCGTCGGCTACGAGCGCGAGGTGACGGCAGGCGCCGTGCGCGATCTGCTGACCCACGCGACGGCGCTGCTGCCCGCGCTGAGCCGCGCCGGTTTGCGCGCGACCTGGTCGAACTTCCGCCCTTACACCAAAGACGAACTCCCGCTGCTCGGCCGCACCAAAGTCGAGCGACTCTTTCTCAGTACAGGGCACTATCGAAACGGCATTTTGCTGGCGCCCATCAGCGCGCAGATCGTGCGCGCCGCGGTGCTCGGGCAGCGCGCGCCGATCGAGCTCACAGCCTTTAGCCCGGAGCGCAGCGCTTGAGCTGTGCTATGCCAGGCGCCCGATGACCGCCCAACCCCCGCTCAATCTCGGCGTGCTGGTTTCGGGTACGGGTTCGAATCTGCAAGCCATTCTGGATGCCATCGCCGCAGGCACGCTGAACGCGCGCGTGCCTGTCGTGATCTCGAATCGCGCGAACGTGCTGGCTTTGGACCGAGCCCGCGCCGCGGGCGTTTCCGCGCTCACCATCCCGCATCGTGATTTTGCGACGCGTGAAGCGTTCGACCAAGCGTTGGTTTTTGCGCTGCGCGAGGCGGAGGTGAATTGGGTGGTTTTGGCGGGCTTCATGCGCGTGATCACCCCGGTGTTTTTGAATGCGTTCCCCGGGCGCATCATCAACATTCACCCCGCCCTGCTACCCGCTTTCCCGGGCGTGGATGCCGCCAAACAAGCCTTCGATTACGGCGTGAAGATCACCGGCTGCACCGTGCACTTCGTAGACTCCGGGGTGGATTCGGGCAAAATCATCGCGCAACGCGCGGTGCCGGTGGAGGCAGGGGATGATTTGCCGAAGCTCGCCGCGCGCATCCACGGCGCCGAGCATGAACTCTTCGTGAGCGTGCTTCGAGACATCGCCGCCGGGCACGTCACGCCGTTCTCGAACTCGACTAGCGAGACCTGAGCGCGTGACATCGAGGCACTACGACGTCGTCGTTCTCGGTCGCTCGCTCGGCGCGCTGGCCGCCGCTGCGGTGCTCGCGCGGAGGGATTTTAGGGTGCTCCTGCTCGGCCAAGGGCAGCACGGGCAAACGTATCGCTTCGAAGAGCACGTGCTCTTCCGGCGCTCGTTCACGCTCTTAGCCGGCTCTTCGCCGACCTGGCGGCGCATCCTGCACGAGCTCGCACAGAGCCCGCAGTTTCGTCGCCGTGCCACCGCGCTGGATCCAATGTTCACCGTGCTGAGTGAAGGTCGGCGCATTGAAGTACCGCCGGACATGGAGCTCTTCGGGCGCGAAATCGATCGTGAATTCCCGGAAGTCCGCCAACTCGTGGATGAGTTGTACGGCTCCATCGCGCAAGTGAACGCAGCCGCGGACAGCGCGTTCGAGCGCGACGCGCTGTGGCCGCCGGGTAGCTTCTGGGAGCGCTTCGAGACCGGACGCATCGCGGCCACCCTGCCGCTCACCCAGAACGAGCGCGGGCTGGATTTGCTCGGGAAATTTCCGAGCGGACACGCTTATCGCGACATCACGACGATCCCAGCGGGCTTCGCCTCGAACTCGGCGTTGTTGGGCAATGACTTTCCAGCTTTTGCCTTGGCACGCTTGCACGGCGCCTGGACGCGCGGGGTGCAGGCGCTCACCCGCAGTGAAGACGAACTCGCTGAGTTCCTGTGCGAGCGCATCGAAGCGCACGGTGGTGTGATCGAATTGAAGCGCCGGGCGGATTCCTTGGTGACGCGCGGCGGTACCGCCGTCGGCGTCATACAAGACGGTGAAGAAGCAGCCACGGGCGCCAGCGCGGTACTCTCCGATCAGCCGGGTGAGGTGCTTGCCGGGCTGTCCCGCGGCGAAGGCATCAGCAAGGCCGCCCGAGATGATTGGCCGCGACTGAACCCCGAAGCAGGCCGCTTCGTCGTCAGCCTCGTGGTGAACACGCGCGGGCTGCCCACGCCGCTTTCGAAAGAGGCCTTTGTGTTGCCGCCCGAGCGGAAACGGCGTGACCCGCGGCACCCCGCCGTGCATTTGCAGCGCTTCGAGGCCTCGGCCTTTTCCGAGGGCCGCGCACAAGCGCGCGCCGAAACGCTGCTCGTCGCCGAAACCATCTTGCCCGCGCGCGGCTCACTCAGCTTGCTCGAAGCGCGTGAGGCAGTGCTCGGCGCGCTGCGCGATGCGCTGCCATTTTTGGACGAGCATTTGCTGATCGTGGATTCGCCGCATGACGGCCTGCCACTGTACGACTACCGCAGCGGCATGCGCCGCG
>JBDTJC010000125.1:0-8280 GCA_039936055.1 Polyangiaceae bacterium
GTGCACGCCGGAATCGCCGTGCACCGCTACTGAGCTTGCTACTGCTGGGGCACGACGACGGTAATCGAGTACGCGGGCAACAACACGTTGAACGTATTCGTGCTGGACGCCATAACGGTCGGAGCCGCAACCACCGCCGCAGAGGCAGAGGTCAGCCGGTAGACCTTCGCTGAAGCGTAGGTCGTGGTGTGATCCACGTTGATGGTCGTCGGCAGCGTTCCGTTGCTGCGATTGATGACGACAGCGACCACTTTGTCACCGTCCGTGCTGGATACGCTGGCGTACGCGGGCACGAACGCATCCGAGGTCGAGGTCGCGTTCACGGAGGTGTCGCCGAAAGCGGCGCCCGCGCCGTCGTAATTCCGGAACGCGCTGAACGCAGCGTACGCGAAGGCATCACTCGTGGAGGTCGAGACGTAAGCCGCGAGTCCGACGCCATCACGCCCGAAAATGCCCAGTGTGTCGGCCGTGGCGATGGCACCGCTGATGTCATTGCCCCCACCGAAGTTCCACTCGGAAATAGCTAGCTTGGTGCCTGGGTAGTTAGCGGCGATGCGCGTATTCAGCCAAGGGAGCAGGGAGATTGCCTGGTTGCTCACGTTCGTGATCCAGCTCTTTTCCAGGTACGTGGTGTCCCAGAACGAACGTGGCGCCTGCACACGAGCCTCGACCATGCCGGCCGTGTTGCCATCACCGAGCACGCGCTGCCCGCCATCACCGGTCGCCTCTGAGTACCAATGCACGTCCAGGTAGTCCACGAGTCGCTGACCAGCGGTCGCGGACGCGGCTTTCATTTGCGCGAGGTAGTAGTCGATGAACACGCCCTTGCCAGCCGCATCGGACGCGTCCTGCAACGTCTCGAAACCGTAATAGCCGTAGCCCACGTAGCCGGTGATCGGGGCAGTTGGCCATATGCTACGCACCATGGTCGCGTACTCCACGTTGCGTTGCACGACCTCCTGGTATGTGGCCGGGATGGGGTGGAACGCCGGCTGATCCGCCGACCAAGTGTCCGGCTGGTTGTCGAGCGACAAGATCACCTGCGCGCCCGCCGCCTGCGACTGGACGAAGCTGACGAATTCATCCTGATACACGTTCGCATCGGTCGTATCGGGGGTGCTGGAGAGCGCGGCACCCTTCGTCGAGTGATTGGCCTTAAAACGAGTGGTCAGGTAATTCGCCGATTTCCGCACATCACCCGAACACGCCGGGCTCGCAGTGCCAGGCGCTTCATCGGCCGCGACGTAATCGAGCGTGGGCACCTGCACCAACGCGGCGGCGCCCACCGCGTGCGCTTTCGCGACGACCGTCGTGACGGCGGCGCCGGGCACCGCACTAGCCGAGAGTGCGGCGTTATTTTCCGAGCAGTTATCGGAGCCCGCGTTCGAAGCGTTAGTCTCCCAATTGTACGTCGTCCACGGGTGTCCGCCGAGCCGGCACAGCCCGAGCTTTGCCGTCGGGTTGTCGCAAGCGATGCCTTGTAGATTGGCTCCGTAGATCAGCGGCGAGATGACGTGACGATTAGCGCCGACATGAACGGTGACGGTCGCGGCTGACGGCGGCACCTCAATCACTGTCACGGGAGTCATGCCAGCCGCGCCAGCCGCATCACCCGCGCTTCCCCCTGCGCTCTCGCCGGCTCCGCCGTCCCCGGACCCAGCATGGCCACCGTTCGAACTGCCGCCGTGGCCCTGCCCTGCAGCGCTGTCGTCACCGGCCTCTGCGCCAGTGCCGCCGTCCGAGGGAGCGGCACCGCCGTCCGGGCCCGCGCCGCCGTCCGGGGAGCCAGCGGCGCCGCCCGACCCATCTTTGCTACCGCTGTTGCCACTGCCGCCGCAGGCAAACACCAGTAGAACCGGAACACTAAGCCATAGAACTCGCATGAAGCTTCTCCCTCGGACTTCGCTGTCCGCGAAGCCGCTTCCAATTACTAGCAAGCAGCCGCGGTTGTGCAAAGCACATCGCATCGTATGCCGCCCCACGCGCTGCGTGTGTTGAGTGCAGCTGGAACGAATCGTCTCGTTTCGCTTTAATTCAAGCTGAAGCAGCCCGTGTCGCACAGGTCTGCGCGAGTCAAGGTAGTCAAATCTTCTGCAATTCGGTGAGGCTGCTATGCCGCCTCAGTAACTCGCGTCGTGCGCAGCGTCTTCGCCGCAGGATTACTGATGGTCACGCAACACGACGCGGACCGTCGAAGCCTTCGGCGTCGCGGTCCGGTGACCGTGTGGGGGGAGCCTGCTGGGACGCCGAAGGCTCAGTCCTCTCGGCGCCGCTCGGTGACCATCAACCCAAGATCGGGCAACGAATCAGGGCGTCTTGGAGGGCGCCTTGGTGCGTTCGAGGTAGGACTTCGTGCGGGTGTCGACGCGGACCCAGTCGCCTTCGTTGATGAAGAGGGGCACGGCGACGGAGGCGCCGGTGGAGATTTTCGCGTTTTTGGTGACGTTGGTGGCGGTGTCGCCCTTCACGCCCGGCTCGGTCTCGGTGATTTGCACGGTAACGTGCGGCGGAAGCTGAATCGCGACGGGGTTACCGTTGTAGATGGTGATGATGACGTCGATGCCGTCGATCATGAAGCCCGCGTCGTCACCGACTATCTCGGATTGCACGGTGACTTGGTCACCGGTGACTGAATTCATGAACACGTAGGCGTCGCCTTCCGGGTAAATGAACTGCAGCGTGCGGTCTTCTACGTCTGCGGGCTCGAGCTTTTCACCCGAGCGGATGTTGCGCTCGATGGTGCCGCCGTTCAGCATGTTGCGCATCTTCGTGCGCGTGAAGGCTTGACCCTTCCCCGGCTTCACGAACTGGAAATCGGTGACGACGAACGGATTCCCGTCCATCATGAACTTCAGGCCCTTGCGGATGTCGCTAGTGTCCATAGTTTCCTCGAGAGTGGCTGGCCGCCGCCCGGGCGGCCTGGAGCAAGGCTATCGGCCAACTCGGCCAATGAGCCCGCCCCGCTCTAGCTAGGGATCGGCCCCTTTTCAAGCCAGAAACGGCTTTCCGATGGGTTAGCGGTGCTTTTTGCGGCCTCAAGCGAGCTTCTACGCCCCTCCGCTTGCTCGACCCGCCTCCGAGCGATACTCAAGAGCCGGCACGATGAACGAGTACGAGATCGAGGAAATCAAACGCGAAATCGTGGAGAGCCGCGCGCTCACCATCAAGACCAACAACTTGGTCAACGCCTTGGCGGCTGATCTAAAGAGCATCTCGAAAAGGCAGCAGGGCGCCGAACGCAAAGTCGTGCTGAACAGCGCGACCGCGTACGTGGTGACGATCGCCGTGTTGCTCGTGTTCGTGAAGTTGACCTGGGACATTCGGCTTGAGACCGTGCGCGGCGAAAACAAAGAGACGCGCGACCAGCTGGATGCGGTGCAGAAGGACATCAAGGTCGAGCAGGAGCGCGAAGAGCAGCAGAAGCGCGCCAGCCACCAGGCCAGCGAGTTCTATCAGCTGATCGTGCAGAGTAAGCGCCAAGAGCTGATTGCGGCCTATCCGGACGTGGTCAAGCTGGAGCTCACGCCGACCGAGCGCGCGGTGTTCGACGCGGCGGTGGAGCGCGCCAAGAACGAGCTGTCACTGATCGCGTATCAAACGGGTGTGGATCACATGCGCATGCTGCGCTGGCATGAGGCACAGCAGGCGTTCCGAGAGTCCCTCAAGTACAAGAGCGACGCGGCGCACAGCCCGCAGGCGAACTTGCAGTTGTCACGCGCGTTGATTCAACTCGGCCTGCACCGCGATGCCATTCCAATTTTGATGCAGCTCTCCGAAGCATCCGCCGACAAGGAAGTGATGGACGAAGCGACGCTGGAGCTGGCCGAAGCGGAGCTCGCGATTCAATCTTGGAATGACGCGAAGAACACGCTGCGCGCCTTCATTCGCCGCTTTCCGAACAGCGCGCACATCAACGATGCGCGCGCAAAACTCGCCGAAGTATCGCTGTATCACTGAGCGGCGCAGTCACGGCGCGCTCACTTGCCTTCCACGGGAATCACGGTGATCGCCGACGGGTTCCAGAGCGTGGTCGCGCTGCTGTGGTCGGCGCGCGGGCCCAGCAAGACAAGGGCGTAGGTCACACCGTCAGTCAGGGCCTTCACGCCGCCGCGCAAAAGGACGTCCGTCCAAGGCTCGGCAGTGAGCACCGTGCCGCCGTCCAAGATAGCTACGTCATATAGCCGAGTCGCGCCGAACTCCGAAGCCGGATGCGAGAGGATCGCCGAGTGCGGCGCGAGCTGCCCCGCAGTAACGGTCGAGACGAGCGAGATGCCAGTATCCTGTGCGGGCAACGGCGGGCGAGAGCTCACGTCCACCGCTTGGCTGGCGAGCGAGGCGTGCAGAAACTGCATGCCAGCTTCGCCGAATAGGGTGCGACGCGACAACGAGACGAGCATGCCGGACACCGTTGGCATTTGCTCGGTGTAGCCGTCACCGCAGTACTCGGCGGAGCTCGCTGTGTTGAACGTTGCGCCGCCCATGCAGCCAGTGGCGACGTACAGGATGCTGCGCCCCGCGCTCAACGTTCCAGCGGGAATCGCCGGCAATTTACGGAGGCGCAAGCGCGAACGTACCTCCACGGATGTTGCCCCGCCGCTCCCGCCGTCACCTGCCGCGCTGCCGCCTGCCGGGTTACCGCCGCTGCTCGCGCCGGCGGCTCCCGGATCCGTGACGCCGTCAGAGGCGCCGGCCTGTGCGGGGTCCGCGGCGCGCGCGTTCGCATCAATGGCCACGGCTTCTTCATCTTGGGCGCGCGTGACCGCGTCTTCACACGTGAGGCCTGCAACGAGATCCAGCTCACCGGCAATGATGAACGGCTGCAACGTGTCCGCGTCGAACGCGGCGCCGGGCACGCTCTTCAGCACGATGTTGTCACCGTACACGAACGGCTCTTCTGTGAGTGGAGCCCCGAACGGGACCGAGTCACCAGCAGCGCTTACTTTAGCCAAGCACAACACGACGCTGGGCGCGTCCACCACGCCGTTCACGATCGTGAATACGTTGCTACCCGGCGGTTCGTCGTCCGCGTGGCCGCCGCCTTGGCCGTCCGCCCCGCCCCTGATTGGTGCTGGTGAGCCCGCGACGCCAGCGGTACCCCCTGCGCCAGCGCCGCCGGCACTATTCGGCTTCTTCTGCAACGCCGCGTGGTCCGTCTCGCAAGCCGCCAGCAGGCCCGCCATGAGCAGCCCGCAAAGCCACCGGTTTCCACGCGTCATACTGCCGTAATGCCACGCTAGCGGGAGCCGGACAACGTGCAGCTCATGGGTTGTCGAAATTCGAATCCCGGCTCGAAACCCAGCCTTGCGGCGCCGGGCCGCGCGCCCACGAAGCGCGCCGAGAGGCGCGTGGCAAACGTGTTGTCCGCGACCTCGAAGGGCGCGTCCGCGAGCTCCACGGCTTCCAAGCAGACGCGCTCGGCATTCACGCGCACGATCGCGAACATGCCGTACTCGAGTTGCTCGTCAGCCACCGGTTGACCGCCTTCCACCAGATGCAACCATGCGCGGCTGGTCTGCAGGAGCGCGCGGTAGTCACTCGGTACCGGCTTGCACTCGGGCGCGTTTGCGAGCAGCGCGTGGGACCAGGAAGCGAGCGGCGTGATGCTGCCGTCTTGTTGAATCAGGAGCGCGGGATCCGCACGGCTGGCAGGCTCACCCGCGGAAGGAGTGCGAAGCACCGCCACGTTGCCCGTTGCGCTGATGGCCAGCGCGTCCGAGTTGCCCGGGTAGAGCCGGTCACTAGTACCCGAAACACGAAACAGCGCGCGCGCTTTGCCGGACTGCACCTCACTCACCAGGACCGCGCCGTCCGCCGGATTGACGGCGAGCACATCGAGCGTGTGCGCATCGCGCGCCGCAGCGCTCAGCAGCACGCTTTCAGTGTGGCCGAGCGACACGGGTTCGGCCGAGCCGGCATCGTGCAGCCAGACCGGCGGGGCAGCGCCGAGCAGGAGCCCCTCCGATTGGCCTGGATTGCGGCCCAAAACGGGTAAAGCAGAGTGGATGCCGGATTGATCCGTATCCAGCGAGGGGGGATCAGCGCCGGCAGCGGCGGCCGCATCGAACAGCGCGCGCCAGCCGATAGAAGCGGTATGTAACGAGGCGCTCGGCTCGAACGCCGTGACGAAGGTGAAGCGCTTGCTTTGCGCGAAGCCCGCCCAGGCTTTCGGCGGCGGATCTGCGGCTGGCGCTTCGAGCACGCGAGAAACCATGCCAGCGCGCAGTCCTAAGGCATCACTTGAGCCGACCGTCCCGCGCAGCGTGGACCACACAAAAGCACCCTGGTATTCATTGCTGGCCGCAACCGTGTTGCGATCAACACCGAACGCTGGCCCATTGACGAGCCCCCCTCCTTGTCCAGGGTCTCGCGTATCGCCATGCACCTCTGCCTGCACGGGCGCACCCAACGGCGTACAGGTGAGCACTGGCGGTGGCTCGAAAATCACAGGCGAAGGTGCGGCAACGACCGTCGCCTGCGGGAAGGAGGCAGGCACTTCCGCGAGCCAGCCAACGCGCAACCAAGGGCCGAGAACACACCCCACTTGCGAGCACTGCGACGGCTTGAACGACCTCTTGCCCGCCCCAGAACCGGGCGGCGCCAAAGTTTCCACCCAGCTGCGCCCCCAGTCCGAGGTTTGAAACATGTGGCGCGCGCGATCCAACGCCAAAGCGTGCGCGCCGACCGCCGTGAGTTCAGTGAACTGGTACACACTCGGCTCGACTCGCCCCTGCGCATCGATCGCGACGGCGCTGGACGACTGCCACAAACGCACGCTACCGTCGCGCGAAGCGTAGCGATTGAGGTCGAGCCAGCCATCCGGCGTGTGCGCGTGCAGAAGCGCTGCTTTCGCTGAATCCGCGGCGAATGGCACGAAATTCCCGGTGCTTGCATCAAGTAAGCCGTTGACCGGGCCGCTCACCACCGCGACAGCGTCGCCGCCCTCCTTGGGCACCCAGTAGCTGATCGTCGCCTTCAGCAGCGCTGATTTTCCAGCGGCTTTCTCGGCGAGCTTTGCCAGCGACGCCGCCACGCTGAAATCATGAAGGCGCCCAGCATTGTCTCGCACGCACACGGCACCCGGTTGTACCTGCCCATCACAACGCGCCGCCGCCACGAACACCCCCTCTGCGAACGCGAGCGGCACACCGTCCGGGAACTTGGCTTGCACTTGCGGGTGCCCGCCGAACACGTCCGAGAAGAGCACGCTCCCGCCGTGCGACGAGCAGGCAACGAGCAGCGTCCCGTTCTCGTCCAACGTGCGGCACGTGAGCGTGCTGGGAACCAGCGCGCGTGTCATTTGCACGAGCTCCCCGGTGCGCAGGTTCACCGTCGCAACGCTGCCAGCCACGGCCACCCCCGCGAACTCATCCCCCAGCGGCGCGCCGAAGCGCAGCGCTTGCTCAAGCGGCGGCAATGCCAGCGGCCACAACGAGTCACCCGTTAACGCCGGCGGGGCCGGCGGAGGCCCGTTCTCCCGCACTGGGGCCGCGCCCTTTTCGAGCCGAATTTGGGCTCCGGACGACAACGCCGCGATCAAGGAGCCGTTGCTCTCTTTCACGCTCAGCGCGTGCTCACCCGCTGCTAACTCCACAGGGTGATAGCTCTTACCGGCATCTTCACTGCTCGCGCAGCCTCCCCCCTCGAGCAAAGCGAGCGCGCGACCGTCAGCGCTGGAGGCGACGTCCGCCAACGACAATGGCGTAACCGCCGTGCGTTGCCGCGTTCGCAGATCGATGGCCAAGCGGCGACCGTCACCACCCCGCATCAGCACGAAGTTCGGCGCAAACGACACGTGGTCGGGTTCGAAGCCAACGTCCAAGAGCGGCCTCAACGTGCCGAGGAACGTGTCCGCCGTGTACAGCGCGTGATCATTCCAAAACAAGAGGCCGCCGCCTTGTGCATCCGGCAAGCGCACGCCCGCTTCGAGTGGCGGGTCAGCGGTGGTTTCGGCCAGGCGGAGGCCGCTCGCGTCCGTGCGCACGCGCAACCCGCCGACGATCACGCCGCGACGCAGCGGCGCGCCGTCACGGAACGGCCCCTCGTCCACGAAACTCGCGGCTAGGCGATAGCCGCGGAACTCGGCCTGTAACGGCGCAGGGAGGCGAGGCGGCGGTGGGCTACGAAATGGCCCCAGCGGAGTGCTCCCGGGGCCACGCGCGCAGCCAACAGCGAGTAGCAAAGCGCACGCGGCAACGCGGGTCGGTGAGATCACCTCACCCACACTACACCGCTTTCAATTCAAGCGCGCGCCGATGACATGCCCGTGATTCAGCGGACCGT
>JBDTJC010000126.1:0-16413 GCA_039936055.1 Polyangiaceae bacterium
TCACGCATGATCGCTACTTGCTGGACCGCGTCGCGCAGCGCACGGTCGAAGTCGCCAACGGTGAAGTGTACAGCTACGACGGCGGCTACCAACTGTACCTGGAGCAGAAGGCGGACCGCTTGGCGCACGCCGATCGGACCGAATCCAATCGCCAGAATTTCTTGCGCAAAGAGCTGGAGTGGCTCAGCCGCCAACCGAAAGCGCGCAGCACCAAGCAGAAAGCGCGCATCGACCGCGCGGAGAATGCCAAAGCCGTCGTTGCTCCCAAGCTGGACCGCACCGCGACGCTCGAATTGGACGTCGTGCGCAGCGGCAAGACGATCCTGGAATTGCGCGATTTGCGGGTCGAAATCGGCGGCCGCACGCTGATTCAGAACTTGAGCCTGTTTTTGACTGAGGGCGAGCGCATCGGCATTGTCGGCCCGAACGGCAGCGGCAAGACCACGCTCTTGAAAACGCTGCTCGGCGAGATCCAGCCGGCATCCGGGAGCGTCGTGCTCGGTCAGAACACCAAGGTGGCGTACTTCGATCAGCGCCGCTCGGGCTTGGACGACAGCAAATCGATCTTCGATAACGTGGCCGGTGACCAATCGAAGATTGAGCTCGGCGGCGAGGTGATTGAAGCGCGCTCGTACTTGGAGCGCTTCGCCTTCGACCCGCACAAGCAGCGACAATCAGTGGGGTCCTTGTCCGGGGGTGAGCGCGCGCGCGTCGCGCTGGCCCGTTTGCTGCGCCAAAGCGCGAACCTCGTGATCTTGGACGAGCCGACCAATGATTTGGACACCGCCACGCTCGGCGCGCTGGAGAGCATGCTTGTGGATTTCGGGATCACGGCTCTGGTCGTCACCCACGATCGCTGGTTCTTGGATCGCGTGGCCACCAGTGTGCTCGCGTTCGAAGAGGGCGGCACCGCGACGCGCTACCCGGGCAACTACGAAACCTACCGCCGCTTGCGTGCTCAGCGCGAAAGCGAGCCGAAGGCGAGCGCGAAGAGCGCAAAGAGCACGAAAGAAGGCGCTGCAGCTCCGGCATCGGTGCCACCCCCGGCGCGCTCCGAGCGCCCCAAATCAGCCAAAAAAGGCCTGAGTAACAACGAGCAGCGCGAGCTCCAAACCCTTCCCGACGCGATCGAAAAGGCCGAGGCGCGTGTGGCCGAGCTCGGGTTGCTGCTCGCCGATCCGAAAACGTACGCCGGGGGCGGCAAAGAGATCGCGAAAGTGACTGCGGACTTGGAGCAAGCCAAAGCCGCGGTCGACAACTTCACCAAACGCTGGGAAGAACTCGAGCTCAAGCAGGCCGAGTGAGCGCTCGGGCGCGTCCTGTATCTCGCCAGAAGGTGGGCGCGCGTGCGGTCGCGAGCGCGGAATTGTACGCGCTGACCCACCGCGGCAACTCCGGCGATCTCGAATTCTACTCGGAGTTGTGCGGCGGCGCGCGCGGCGTGCTCGAACTCGGTTCCGGATCTGGGCGCGTGCTTGAGGTATTGGCCGGCGCGCGCCGGCGCGTCGTGGGGCTCGAGTTGGACCCCGGGTTCTTGGCCTTGGCCCGGCGTAACTTGCGTGCCTGGAGCCCGGCCAAGCGGCGCTCGGTGCGCCTAGTAGCCGGTGACATTCGCGATTTCGAGCTGAAAGAGCGCTTCGAACGCGTGCTCTTGCCGTACAACGCGCTGTATTGCTTGCTCACGAAATCAGCCGCCCTCAGCTGCTTTCGCGCCGTGCAGCGCGCGCTCGCGCCTGGCGGCCTGTTCGCGTTCGACGTCTGGAACGCCACGCCCTTCGCGCGCTCTGAAACGGGTGAGCCCGACGACGACGACGAACCCGTCGTCACGTTTCGCCACGCCGCGCGTACCTGGGACGTCTTCGAGCACTCGCGCGTGCAACGCGCTCGGCAACGCTTGGACGTGAGCTACGACTACCGCCCGCGCGAAGGCGGCCCAGCGCGGCGCATCTCAATCCCGCAACGCTACTACCTGGCTCCCGAGATCGATGACTTGCTCGAACGCGCCGGCTTCACCGTGCTCGCACGTTATGGCGATTTCTCGGGGGCGCGTTTTACGGCTCGCGCGCCGCAACAGATCGTGATCGCGCGCGCACGCTGACGCGACTCAACGCATCGTGACGAACTCTTCCGCGGCAGTCGGGTGAAGCGCCACTGTGCGGTCAAAATCCGCCTTGGTGGCGCGCATTCGGACGGCGACGGCGAAGCCCTGTATCATTTCGTCTGCGCCGCGGCCGATCACGTGCACGCCGACCACGCGCTCCTCTTTGCCGACGGTGACGAGCTTCATGTGCGTGAGCGCCTTTTGCTCGGTGACGGCGTAAAACATGTTCGTGAAACGCGCGCTGTACACCTTCACGTCGTCCCCGTACTGGGCGCGGGCGTCCGACTCACTGAGGCCCACGGTGCCGATGGGCGGGTGACTGAACACGACGCTCGGGATGTCCGCGTAGTCCAACTTGGCGTCCAGCTTGCCACCGAACAAGCGGTCCGAGAGCTTGCGGCCTGCGGCAATGGCCACTGGGGTGAGCGTGGCGTGACCGGTGACGTCCCCGACGGCGTACACGCCCGGAGCGGTGGTGTTCTGCCATTCATCCACCACGACGTGGCCGGAGGCGTCGCTGCGCACCGAGGCTGCTTCCAGACCCAAGCCGGCCACGTTCGCGTGCCTGCCGATTGACCACAGCACCGTTTCGACTGGCGGAAGCGCGCGACCATCAGCGAGCAAAGCCAGCTTTTCGCCGCGCTCGTTGCGGCTGAGCTTGGCCACGTTGGCGTCGTGCAGCACTTGAACGCCGCTTTTTTCCAATGCCTCGCGCAGTGCTTCGCCCAGCATGCTGTCGAAGCCGCGCAACGGACGCTCGTGGCGCATGGCCAGCGTCACTTCGGAGCCCAAGGCGCGGAGTACGCCCGCGAACTCGACTGCGATGTAACCCGCGCCCACGATCAACACGCTCTTGGGCCGTGTTTCGAGCGCGAAGAAGCCATCCGACGTTGCACCGAGCTCGGCGCCCGGGATTTCCGGGACGCTTGCAGCGCTGCCCGTTGCGATCAGCACGTGCGTGGCCAAAAATTGTCGGTCACCGACGCTGACCTCGTGCGCGGACGTGAAGACCGCTCGACCGTGAATCAGCTCCACGTTGTCTTTGGCCAGATTTGCGGCGTACACCCCACGCATGCGCTCGATGTACGCCTCACGCCGCTCGCGCAGCCCGGCGAAGTCATGCCCGCCCACGTGGACGTCGAAGCCGTACCCGGCTGCGTGTTCGAGCGCTTCCGCAATCTGCGCGGCGTTCCACATCACCTTCTTGGGGACGCAGCCGACGTTCACGCAGGTGCCGCCCAGGGCGGCGGCTTCGACCACGGCCACTCGGGCGCCATAAGACGCAGCGCGGCGCGCCGAAGCCAGGCCGCCACTGCCGCCGCCAATCACGAGGTAGTCGACGCGCTCCATCGCCCCAGGTCATCGGGCTTCAGGGCGGGTTTTGCAAGCCCTGACGCGCAAAGCTTTGTCGCCCTCGGTCCAATGGGAGTAAATGCCGCGTGCTCAGCAGTTCCAGCGGCAGTTTGACCAGTTTCAGCGGGCGAGTGTGGCTGCTTGCCGTTGCCTGCGTCCTGACCTGCGCCTGTGGTTTTCACAGCGATCTCGCCGGGCTCGGTCGGCTTCGCGCGCGAATTCACGATGAAGTGGGCACGGACGCAAGCGTGAACGTACACACCGCTTACGGCCAAACCACGGTTACAATTCGTCTCGAACACCAGCCGCCCGGCGACCCAAAGCAGGTGCAAGCACAGGTCGAAGCCCTGACCAAAGCCGAATTCCCGAAGACGGACTACGTCGTGGTGTTGACCCAACTCTGACTTTGATGAAGAAGCCGAGCATGGCCGAAGACCGTGAAGTGCGTGTCGCCGTGATCGGCGTGGGCCGCATGGGCGCCGTGCACGCGCGGGAGCTGGCACTCGGGCACATCCCGCGGGCCACGCTGGTCGCGGTGTGCGACACCGATCCGGAAGCGCTGACGCGCTTCGCCGTCGTGGCCAGCGTGCCCGGCTTTGCCGACAGTGGCGCGCTGCACGCTTCCGGTCTGGCAGACGCCGTGTTGATCGCCACGCCGCACTATGACCACACGCCGCTCGCGATTGAAGCGCTCGCGGCCGGCATTCACGTGCTGACGGAGAAGCCGCTGGCCGTGCACAAGGCGGATTGTCTGCGCATGTTGGCCGCCTACGAGGCTCGCCCGAAGCGAAGCCAAGTGTTCGCCGAAATGTTCAATCAACGCACGGATGCGCGCTTCTTGAAGCTGCGCGGTCTGATCCAAAGCGGGGAGCTCGGCATGCTGCGGCGCATGAATTGGATCATCACTGATTGGTTTCGAACCGAGGCCTACTATCGCGGCGCCGGCTGGCGCGCGACGTGGCGCGGAGAGGGCGGGGGTGCGTTGCTCAACCAATGCCCACATCAATTGGACTTGTGGCAGTGGTTGTTCGGCATGCCCGCGCGGGTGCACGCCTTTTGCGGTTTCGGGCGTTTCCACGAGATCGAGGTGGAGGACCAAGTCACCGCGTACTTGGAGTATGAGAACGGCGCGAGCGGCGTATTCGTGACCACTACGGCTGAGGCCCCCGGCACGAACCGTCTGGAGGTCGTCGGGGATCTCGGCACGGTCGTGTTGACGAATGCGGGCCTGGAGGTCACGCGCAACCAGGCGTCGATGATGGATTTCGTGAAGAACAGCCCGGACCGCTGCACGCGGCCCGCGTCCAGCACGGTCAACATCCAGTTGCGTCCCGGCGAAGGTCAGCACAACGCCATCTTGACCAACTTCGTGAATGCCATCTTGGACGGCGCGCCCCTGATCGCGCCCGCCACCGAGGGCATCGCCAGTGTAGAGCTCTCGAACGCGATGATCTATTCCGGCCTCCGCAAGCAGACGGTGGAGCTGCCGCTCGATCCCGCAGAGTACGCAGCCGCGCTCGAGCGGCTCGTGCAAACGTCGCGCTACGCTAAACCGGGGGTGCTCCGCTCTAACCCTGAGGAGATAGCGAAGTCTTTTCGCTAAACGCGCCCGGCGCTCGCCTTTGCGCGGGCTCGTCTCGCTTCGAGATAGCGGAGAAACGTCGCACTGCGACACTTTTGAAACGCTCGCGGGCTTAACGCTCTCGGCCTTGAAGCCGTTCGTCAGCGTTACGCCCCTGGGCGTTTCTCATGAACAGTTTTCCCGATGTAGGCAGTTCGCGCTCACGACCGTCGCATCCCTTACGCGAGGTACCGCAGGACGAGGGACAGGGCGAGAGCGACAGCGGAGTCTTTGAGCTCTTCGAGTCGGCGGTGTTGGTCCTCGCGAGCCCAGGGGAGGACCTGTGCTCGGCTCGTGCCGTGCTCGAAGCCTCCGGATTCACCGTTGTTTTCGCGTCGGCCACAGCCGGTATCGATGATTTGGCGTTCCTGCCGCGCTTCGTCGTGATCGAATCGGCGCTACCCGGCGCGCTCGAGCTACTCCGCGGGATGAACGGTCCGGACTCGGTCATGCAAGCGCTGGCGCTGCTCGCGCCCGGTGAAGCTGAAGGACTCGCCCTGGCGGCTGGCGCGAGCCTGACGCTGCGTCGCCCGCTGACCGCTAGCGACCTCCTGCTCTGCCTGCGTCGCTTCCGAGCTCAGGACGAACTGCTGCGCCAGTCACGGCACGTATTCGACCAGGCCAGAGGCATGCCTGTCACGATCCTCGAATCGGTGCTCGCCACGATTGGGCACGAGATCAGGAACCCGCTCGCCGCCGCCCTGGCTAGCGTGGAGTGCCTGCGCGAGCCCGACTTGACTCGGCGTTTGGCTGAAGACGAGCGCATGGCCGCCGTGGATGACGTGGCGATTGCGCTACGCCGCATTCGTGACGTGATGAGCGCGGTGACTTCCTTGGTACGCGGCACGCAGCCCGCCTTGACAGAGGTCACGCTCTGGGAATGCGCCGAACGCGCGCTGAGTGCGTTCAGCGCGCCCAACGTGCGCCTGGAGTTGGCGGGGGATCAGCACGTGCGCGGTTTGGCCAACGCGCCTTTGCTCGAGCAGGTGTTGCTGAATTTGCTGCAAAACGCGCTGGATGCCACGGCAGACACGAGCAACCCGCACATCTTGGTGCGCGTGTACCGCGCCGGGCACGAAGCGCGCATTTCCGTGCGTGACAACGGTCCGGGCGTGCCGAACGCCCTGCGTCAACGCATCTTCGACCCGTTCTTCACGACCAAGGGCGAGGCGGGTACCGGCCTGGGCCTCGTGCTCGTGCAGCACGCCGTCGGGCGCATGGGAGGCACCGTGACGCTCGGGCCGACGCACAGCGGGGCCGTGTTCCGCGTGCGCTTGCGCTGCGCCTGAAGCGAGCCGCGCTCGCTATTCGGCGAGCGCTTTGAGGAAGCGTTCGCCGTAATGTTCGAGCTTCGTCGGGCCGACGCCCGAGACGCCCAGCAGCTGCGCGTTGCTGCGCGGGCGCACGCTGGCCATTTCCAGCAGCGTGGCGTCCGAGAACACGACGTACGGCGGTACGCCACGCTCGCGCGCAATTTCCTTCCGTAGCGCACGCAGGCGGTCGAAGAGCGACAAGTCCGGATCGAACGGGGCGTCCTCGCCCGACCTGCTTTGCGACTCCGGTTGTTCGGAACGTTCGCGTTTGCGCGCGGCGCGAGCCTGAGCGCGCTCCGCGGGTGTCGCGCGGGCCGGCTTCTTGCTCAGCAGTTCAAAGGGCTGGCACACGTCGCAGGATGTGCCGCAAGCTGGCAAGTTTTCCCCAAAATAGGCTGCAAATTGAGCGTGGCGGCAGGTGCGCGTCTCGGCCATGCGAAACACCTCGCGCGCTTGTGCCCGCGTGCGGTCCGCCTGCGCGTCGTCGTCGCTTTGGTCGGCGAAGCGATCGTAAGCTTTGACCTCCGACCACGAATACAAGATCACGCAATCCGCCTCCAGACCGTCGCGGCCGGCGCGCCCAAGTTCTTGGTAATAGCCCTCGACCGAGCGCGGCATGTCGTGATGCACAACGAAGCGGACGTTGGACTTGTCGATGCCCATGCCGAACGCAATTGTGGCCACGACTACGTCGATTTCGTCGTTTTGAAAAGCATCTTGCACGTTCGAGCGCTGCTGCGCGTCGAGTCCCGCGTGGTAGTGCCCGGCGCGGACGCCGTGCTTCTTCAGGAACTCCGAGGTGCTCTCCACGGTTTTGCGCGATAGGCAGTAGATGATGCCGCTCTGCCCCGGCCGCGTGCGCGCGACGGCGAGCGCGGCTTCCTTTGCCGTGCACCCGAGCGAATCCCCCTTGGCGAAGGCGTGCAGGCGCAGATTCCGACGGAAGAACGAGCCGCGGTAACGCGCGGGCGAACGCATGCCCAGTTGCTGCACGATGTCCGCAGTGACCTGCGGCGTGGCCGTCGCCGTGAGTGCGAGCACGGGGATCTGTGGAAAGCGCGTTTTTAGCCCAGAAAGGTTGCGGTATGCGGGGCGGAAGTCATGCCCCCATTGGCTGATGCAATGCGCTTCATCTACGGCAATCAGGCTCAGCTTGATTTCGCCCAGCGCGCGGCCCACGGAGGCCTCCAAGCCCTCCGGCGCGCAGTAAAGCAGCTCGTAGCGCCCAGCGCGCAGCTCGGACACGCGAGCCCGACGCTCATCTGCGGACAAGCTCGAGTTCAGGTACGTCGCGCGCACGCCGACCTCCGTCATCGCGTCGACCTGATCTTTCATCAACGCAATCAATGGCGAGATGACCAGCGTCACGCCGCCCAGGATGCGCGCGGGGATTTGGTAGGTGATCGATTTGCCGGCGCCCGTGGGCATCACGCCGATGCAGTCTCGCCCGCTCAGCACGGTGTCGATGATTTCACGCTGACCGGGCCGAAAAGCGTCGTACCCGAACGACTCTTTCAAGACAGCAGCGGGGTCACTTTGTTTGTGGGCTACGGCGCCTTCGGCCAGCAGGCTCGCGATTCGCTTCAGCATCTCCAGCAGGTCGGGCGAGAACGCGTTCGGGTTGCGCTTCCAAGTGAGGCGCAGCTCCGAAAGCGCGGCTTCACACGCACGCTGTTCGCCGACCGACAAGGAACCAGCCACTTTTTCAGCCAATTCCTGCACGCCCTGTTGCAGTGATGTTTCGCCCGGCTCGTTCAAAATAGCGGTCCGCGGAGATCGACCGGGCCTTCGGGCCACGGTTCGCCCGTGAGTGGCTTGACCAGAACCTTGTCCATTGGCCCGACCTCGATGGTCTGAGTTTCGTGATTCAGGCGACGAATCGGTGCCTCGACGCGCGCGTAGCCGCTGGGCGAGTACACCGCGAGATCGCCCATCAACAGGCCGAAGTGGATGCCGCGCTCCAACATGCCCGCGTGCGCGGCCGCGAGTAACCGCCGGACGTGGCCGTGCCCGCGCTCGGACTCGAGCACGCAGACTTCCGCCATGCCGCCGACCATCCGCTCGCCATCTCCCACGCCAATCAGCTTCTCGTGGACCGCGGCGTGAGCGACGAGCTGCCCGCCCGGGCTACGCAGCAGGTAACGATGCAGGGGCATCTCGCGAACCCAGCGCTGATGGCGCAGAAATGCGTCCGCCGCGCTGGTGAAGCAGCTGGAGATCAGCGAGCGTAACTCACGGTCGAGCTGCTCGGAGACATCGGGCTCACGGGCGTATTCGAGCTGCGGGGCAGGGGGGGGCAGAGCGGAGCCGAGCATCGGGCGCGCGCAGTCTGCGCTCGAACCCCGGCCCGCGCCAAGGTCGAAGCCGTTTCAGCCAGTCTTGATCCATGGAAGCGGCTGCGCGCGAGCGCGGCCCCGGAAGGGGGTTCGGTCCGGGGCTCGGGCTCGGTAATCGCCTCCCGGCCCCTTCACCCAATCAAGGCTGCCGTTTCAGCCGGACGTGCGCGAAGTGACGCGCAACCGCGTGCCGAACTCGATCGACAACCGGATTTCTTCCGGCGCTAGTTCGCCTGCGAAAAACGCGCCCGAAATTTTCGCCGAGCCCAAGCTCGCGCCTTCGAGTTGCGCCTGCCGTAGGTCCACGCCGCGCAGGTCAGCGTCGCGGAAGTAACAGTCACGCAGGTCGAGGCCACGCGCATCGAGCCCGCGCAGGTCCGAGCCCCGAAAGGTGCAGCCGCGGAAGTCATACGTGCGGCCGGGCTCGCGTTGCTTGTTGAAGGCGACGACCTCGTCGTCACGCAGCAACTGATACAGAGGGTCTGCGCTCGGTTTTGGGTCAGCCATCTTGCGTTGGCAGCACCGCCATGAAACACGGATGCCGCAGTAGCAAGTACGGATCCGAGTTACGCGAAGTTAATGCACCAAGTTCGGCGCGAGGTCGAAACCGGTGTGCAGAACCGAGCCAGTGTGTGTGCAAGACCTCCAACGCCCGGTCCGAGCGTGGCTGCGTCGGCGTTCAGCCGAACCAGCCCCCCCAGCCGACAGCGGCTCCGGTTGCCGAGCTGGCGAAGTGAGGACCCGCTCAGAGCTTGGCTTTGAACAGTAGGTTGCGGTAGTGCGAAAGCTCTGCGATCGAGTTCTTGATGTCTACGAGCGCGTCGTGTTCACCGACGGTGGACTTCTGAAACGTGGCCGCGTCCCCGTACCAGAGTTTGGCCAGGATCTTGATCGACGTGACGTCCACCGTGCGATAGCTCAAATAACCGCTCAAACCGGGCAGCCATTCATCCACGAAGCGCTTGTCCTGCCCGATGCTGTTCCCGCACAAAATGGCGCCGTACGCACACCAGCCGGTGACGCGCTCCATCAGCTTGCGCTCGGCCGCGCCGAGGTCGAGCTTCGAAGCGCGGACGCGCGCGGTTAGCCCCGTGGTTTCGTGCATGTCGCGCACGAACGGAGTCATGCGCGAAAGCGCCTCCTCCGGCTGCCAGATATCACACACGAACTCTTCGAGCGGCTGCAACTCCGCGTTGGTGATGATCAGCGCGGCCTGCAGGATCACGTCCTGCTGCGCAGCCAGCCCCGTCATCTCGAGATCGAGCCAGGCGAGGTTGCCGTCTTTTTGAGTGCGTGAAATGCGTTCGCCCATTGCCTGGTCTTCCTACTTGCTTGCCTTCGCGGTGGCTCGCTTGGCAGCTTTCGCTGTCTTGCCGCCCGCCTTCGGCAACACGATCACCGGGTCCTTCTTGCGCGCCCGGTACACGACCAGCGTTTTGCCGATGACCTGAGCCACGCTGGAGCGGGTGCGCTTCTCTACTTCCGGCGCGAGATCCCAGGCCGACACTTCATCGCTACCCGTCACGCGTACCTTGATCAACTCGTGCGTCAATAACGCGGCGTCGATAGCCGCGACGACTGCATCCGTCAGCCCACCATGGCCAATCTGCACGAGTGGCTTGAGAGGATGAGCCAGCGCTCGCAAGAAGCTGCGCTGTTTGCCCAAGAGAAGTGTGGGGTTTTGTGGTGTCACCAAAGCGCCCGGAGACTATGGCATGCTCCGCCGCGGAGCAAACCAAGTGCGAATTCTGTATGGAGTGGTTGGCGAGGGGATGGGGCATGCGACGCGCAGTCGCGTCGTTCTCGAGCATCTGCTCGGTGCCGGCCACGAGGTGCGCGTGGTGGTCTCGGGGCGCGCACATCGCTTCCTGACCGAGCGCCTGACAGGCTTTCCCAACGTCAGCGTCTTGGAGATCCATGGCCTAACCCTCAGCTATTTCGGCAATTCTCTGGACCGCTCGAAGAGCCTCTTCGAGAACCTGCGTAAAGCTCCCAAGGGCATGCGCAAGAACGTTGCCGTTTACCGAGAAGTGGCAGAAAGCGGGTTCGCTCCCGAGCTCGTGATCAGTGATTTCGAGTCTTGGGCGGCGCTGTACGCGCTGAACCATCGGGTGCCGGTGGTCAGCATCGACAACATGCAGGTGATCAATCGCTGCCGCCATGAGCGCGCGTTGATCGCTGGCAAGGGCTTCGATTTCGACCTCGCACGCCTGGCCGTGAAGATCAAGATGCCGGGCGCGTATCACTACCTGGCCACGAGCTTCTTCTTCCCCGAGGTGCGTAAGAAGTACACCACGCTCGTTCCGCCAATTTTGCGTCCCGAAGTGATCGCCGCCAAGCGAGAACCCGGCGCGCACGTCTTGGTCTATCAAACTGCGCCCACCAACCAGAGCCTGGTGCCCACGCTGAAGAAGTTGCCCTATCGCTTTCGCGTGTACGGCATGGGTCGTGAGGGGCAAGAGGGCAACGTCACGCTGTGCGGCTTTTCCGAGTTGGGCTTTCTCGAAGACTTGCGAACGGCACGCGCTGCTGTGGCCGGCGGTGGCTTCAGCCTCTTGAGTGAGGCCGTGAGTTTGAAGGTGCCGCTCTTGTCCGTGCCGGTCGCCCACCAGTACGAGCAAGAACTCAACGCGCGCTACCTTCAGCAGCTCGGTTACGGCGCCTGGGCACGCAAGCTGGAACTGGAACCGTTACAGCAGTTCTTGGAGCGGGTGGACGTCTACCAGGACACACTCCAAAGCTATCCCTCGCGCGATAACTCGATCTTGTTTGCGTGTGTGGATGAGCTCATCGAGCGTGTGGCGCGCGGTGAGGAGCGGCCCGTCCGTCTGGACGCCGAGGCGCCGGGTAAGTTCGAAGTCGACTGACCGGGCCGCTATTGCGCCCTGCGCGGCATCAGTCTCGATTGGATGCGCAACGACAAACGCACAGCGAAGGCGGAGCCCTGGTTGGCGTCGTGCGCACCGTCACGGCTACCCTCACTTCCAGCACGGCCAAGCCCCCGCACCCAAACCCAAATACCGGATTCTGTCCGAGACCGATCCCAGGCAGCGCGCGAGCGCGGCCCCGGCTCGGCCTTGCCCGACGCGCTTCGTGATACCCGAAGCGGTGAAGCCGCTGCCGAGCCCCCTCCCGCTCCCCAACCCCAACCCCAACCCCTTCCCGGGGCCGCGCTCGCCCGCTCCCGCTTCTCTGGATCAAGAGTGCTGCGCGGGATGCGCAGGCTTTCCATAGGCGCGCAGACGCGCTATGTGAATCGGGTGCTCGCACTCGGCATCGATCCCGGTACGCTTCACCTCGGTTGGGGTGTGGTGTCGCGCGAGGGGAACCGCCTGTGCCACGTCGCCCACGGCGTGATTCACTTGAACGGCAAGAGCGCGATTGCAGATCGCCTCGCGTGCATCGAGGTGGAACTGGGCGCAGTCATCGAGCGTCACCAGCCGGAAGTGGGCTCGGTCGAGAATCTGTTTTTCTACAAGGACGCGCAGGCGGCGTCCAAGCTCGGTCACGCACGCGGCGTCGTGCTCCTGCTGTTGGCCCGTGCGGGCATCGAGATCGCGGAGTACCCGCCGGCACGCGTCAAACGCACTATCGCGGGCAACGGCCAGGCTGACAAATCTCAGGTCGCTATGATGGTTCGCGCCATGCTCGCGCTCGATGCGCTGCCGCCGGCAGACGCGGCGGATGCGCTCGCGCTCGCGATTACCCACCTGCGCATCGGCGCACTCATGCAGGCGCTGCGGCCTAAAGACGGCAGCCCGAATCGTGTCAGCGCGGATGGTCTGCGTGCGCTGCTCGGTAAGAAGCGTCGCACCCGCGCCACAGGCCCGAAGTTGCCGAAGCTAAGCAAGATCCGCTAGTCACCGCGCGCTTCGGGGCGGCCGTGCTTACAGTGTTCGTGGAAAGGTGTTCGGACAGGAAAGCTTTAGAATCCCGGGGGCGTATCAAACGTCTGAAGGATTGCAAGGCCCGCTGGAAGCTGCCATCTACCTGGTGCCTTCAGGGTTCATCATCATGATTCGCCGTTCCGTTCTGCTTGGTTTCGTTGGCCTTTTCTCGCTCACCCTGCCGGCGGTGTCCGCTCAGGCCGAGCCTGCCGGCAAATCCGGCGCTGCCGCTCAGCCGAAGCCCGGCGCGCCGGCTGCGCCCAGCGCCGCACTCACGGCCGAGCAAATCGCCGAACGCGTGCAGGGTTTTTACGATCACTCGCACACGTTCCGCGCCGGCTTCAAGCAGCAGTACCGCGTGCGCGCCTACGACAAAACCATCGATAGCCAAGGTTCAGTAGTGTTCGAGAAACCGGGCAAGATGAGCTGGCGCTACACGAACAACGGCAACCGCGTCGTGTCCGACGGCAAGCTCGTCAAAGTGTACGAGAAAGAGAACAAGCAGATGTATGAGCAGCCGCTGGACAAAAGCCAGTACCCGGCGGCTCTCTCGTTCTTGGTCGGCGGCGGTAACTTGAAGACCTCCTTCAAGTTCACCAAGAAGGATGCCAAGCAGATGGGCTTCGAAGGTGGCTACGTGCTCGTCGGTGACCCGACGGAAGCTTCGCCTTCGTACTCATCGATCGTGCTGTATGTGGATGCGAACACGTACCAAGTGCGGCGCGTGCTCTTGTTGGATGCGCAAGGCAATCGCAACCGCTTCGACTTCTTGAATCCCGAGATCAACACGAAGGCCCCCGCGGGTGAATTCAACTTCACGCCCCCGCCTGGCACGTCCGTGATTCGGCCCTGATTACGCCCTGGTTCTAGGGCTACTGGGCGGCGAGCCGATACGCGGGTACAATCACGATCATGCTCGCCGAACGCCTGAAAGACCACGACGACACTCCGCGTGAGGATCGTATTGTGGTGCTGCGTGGCATGAGTTGGTCGGACTACCAGCGGCTGCTGGAGGTACGCGGTGAGGCGTCTGTGCCGCGGTTGGCGTACTTGGAGGGGGATCTCGAAATCATGACGCCTTCACTGCCTCACGAATCGATCAAGTCACGCATTGGTTGCTTGGTCGAAGTGTGGTGTTTAGAAAAGGGTGTCGAGTTCTCCGGGTACGGGTCGTGGACACTCCAGAACAAAGAGAAAGAGCGCGGACTCGAACCGGACGAGTGCTACGTGTTCAGCGCGATCGCCGAACCCTTGCGTCCCGATCTCGCGATCGAGGTCGTGTGGACTTCCGGTGGCGTGCGGAAGTTGGACATCTACAAGCAGCTGGGTGTGCAAGAAGTCTGGTTCTGGCGCAAGAACCGCATCAGCGTGCACCTCCTGCGAGACGGTGAGTACGTTGAAGCTCCCGCGAGTCAGGTTCTGCTTGGAATCGACCTCACGCAGCTGCTCAGCTTTTTGGAGCGGCCGACGACCAGTCAAGCGATGCGCGAATATCGCGCGGCGCTCAACGCGCCACAGCCGTGACTCGGGCGCGGCCCTGAATTCACGTGCCGTCCAGGTGGGGACGGGGAGTCAGCCTTCAGCGACAGGCCCTCGTTTCTGATCTTTGGGGGTCGCCTCGCGTTGCCCACGCGTGCGCCAGTGCGGGGCGGCGGGCAGGGACGGGGACGCTGTGGAACTGTGAGGTGCGCTGCTGGAGCGCGGGCGCCCACTCATCCCCAGCCGCGGACCGCTAAACGTGCTCCACGCGCAGCGCGCCGTGTTCGGTCACGCGTACGTACGCCCTTTTGTGTCGCGCATAGCCGAAGGAGCCGGAATTCGCGTAGCCCGGCAGTTCATCCACGTGGTGCGTGTGCCCGAAGATGACGGCGCTGGCGCCCGTTAACTCGCGCACGCGCAGAGCGGCGGCGCGCAGCCGCTCGACTGGCAGATCTTCGTAGCGGTTGCCGGTGCGCTGCACGGATTGAATCAGGTACAGGCCCGCGAGCAAACTCGCGATGCCGGCAGCACGGCTCCGCCACGCCACGTAGGCAGCAGAGCTGAGCAGCAAGCCGCTGCTCGCGAACACGCGGTCGAAATACAGCCGCATGAACGTCTTTTTGAAATCGCGGTGCGTTTGCACGGCGCCTGAATCCAGCAGCGTGCGCAATACTTCGGGCTTTAGCTCGACGAGCTTGGAGAATTCAGCCAACGCGGCTTCACCCGCACGCTCCTCCGCGACGAAGCGCCCTTGCTTGCGGGTCTCCAGACACAGACCGCCCGCCACTTGGAACCACTGCCCGATGATCAATGGGGTGCGGGCGCCGTACATGCGGAACGCCTTGGTGATGCCTGCCAGTGGAGTCGTGTCGTGGGCATGCGAAAAATGATACGCGCCGCTCGGCCGCACGAAGCGCCGCGTCAAAGCGATGCCCAGTGGTTCGGTTTCCGGGGTCCACTCCGCCAAGGGGTGCGCGGGTGCGTTATCCGGGTCGTAAAAGTGCCCGTGCTCGACGTGCACGCCGCCGCGCCGCACGAACCAGGGGGCCACTTCCAGCGCGCTGTCCGGCGCGAGTTCCAGCTTGTTCAGTAGCGCCTCTCGAAGCCCCGGCGCCATCAGGCCCGCGTCGTGGTTCCCGGCCACGAGCGTGAGCGGCGCGCCGCCCGCTAGGTGCTCACGCAGCGCGCGCTGCAGCTCCGGATAAGCGGCTAGCAACGCTAAAACCGCCGCCACCGCCGAGCTACCCGGGGCCTCCCAGGACAAGTTGAACACGTCCCCAGCGAGGATCAGCTCATGACCGGGGCTATTGCGCAGCAGCTGCGCCAGCGCTTGCACGGTGCCCGCAGAGGCATCAGCCGAGAGATGCAGATCGCTAGTGACGATGAGGGGCCGCATGACGAACGCTGTAGCCGAAGCGAATCAAGGTGAGCCTAGCATTGCCCGCGCGGCGCCGGTTCCTGGGCGCACGCGAACGCCACGATCGTGACAAATTGCCCGCAAAAAAGGCGATATTCGTGGCTGTTCGACGCTCGAAACTGCTTTTGCCGCGGGCGCGCCCGTGTATGCTCTGGCCCATCATCATGCCGAACGCTTTGGAACGCTTAACCCTCGAGGCCGAAAAACTTGCCTCCAAAGCCGTGAACCGCGTCTGGCCCATGTATCAGAAGTACAACGAGCGCTTTCCCGGCGGCCGGCTGCAGCCCAAGTGGGCCCCCGCGCCTCTGCTGCGCGGCAAAGAGCGCACGAAGCCGCAGCTCGGCTGGCCGCGCCGCACGGATTCTTTGTGCCCGCGTTGCGTGAAGGAAGTGCGTGACGCGGTGCTCTCTGGCGCGGAGGACTTGCGTGAGTTCGTCGAGGGCAACCCGGGCGAGATCAAGGCGGATATCATCGAGCGTGATGGCCAAGTCTTGATGGTCAAAACCTGCCCGAAGCACGGCGCGTTCGAAGACGTGATGAGCGTGGATCCGGCGTTCATGGCGCGCATCGAGAGCCTGTTCCCCGGTCGTGATTTCGAGTCGCCGAAGAGCAACCTGCGCAACCACGGCAGCTCGACCATCAAATACGGCCGCGGCTCCGTGCTGACGGTGGATCTGACCAACCGCTGCAACATGATGTGCGACCCGTGCTTCATGGACGCCAATCAGGTTGGCTTCGTGCACGAGCTGGAGTGGGCGGACATCAAGCAGATTTTGGACGACAGCCTGAACGTCAAGCCGCGCCGTCAGCTCAGCGTGCAGTTCTCCGGCGGTGAGCCGACGCTCAGCCCGCATTTCATCGAGTCCATCAAGTACGCGCGTGATGTCGGGTACTTCTGCGTGCAGT
>JBDTJC010000127.1:0-27556 GCA_039936055.1 Polyangiaceae bacterium
AGAACTCTTGCAGCGTGTCGACCGCCATTTTCGACGCGACTTCACCGGAGGCGTGACCGCCCATGCCGTCCGCAACGACGTACAGACCGTACTCCGCCATGATCGCGAAGTTGTCCTCGTTGTGGGAGCGTTTGCGGCCGACGTCAGTCTGGCCAGCGACTTCAATACGCAGGGGCCGATTCAAGCGTAAATCCCGTGGAAGAGCGGGCAAGAGCCCGGGTAGGGTGAATATCGATCCTCCTCGGCAGGTGCCCCTTCTGTCAATGATTTCCTGGAATTAGTGACGGGAAGCGCGACTTTGCAGGTTCGCTTGGCGATTGGCGTCAGCCGTAACCCTAGCGGTAAGGGTTCGGCGTGCTTTGCGGACGCGGTGCGCGCGGCCAGGGGCGCGTCGGATCCGATTGAATCACCCGCTCCGCCGGTTCGGGACCACCACCGCCTACATCGTCTTCACGAGCGGTCAAACGCACTTCGCGGTAGCGGCCCTCGGACAGCAGCATGAGCCGGAGCGGCGAGCCCGCCGTGTGTCCTTGGACCGCGTCCGAGAACGCCTCAGCCGTGCTCACCGGGATGCCGTCCACCGCCAGGACGACATCCGCCACCCCCGGCGGGCCCGTGTGCAGGCCCGCGTTACTCGCCGGGCCGTCAGGAGCCAGCGCTGCGATGCGCACGCCGTGCGCGACGCCCGCGTCGAATGCCACCACCTCCAGCCCGAGCCACGGACCGCGCCGCATCGGCACGCCCCGCAAGAACTCGCGGATCGCGCTGACTGGCGCGGCGTAGGGCATCAGCGTGCAGCCGATCTTGTCGCCGGCCGAGCACGCTCGCGCGACGATGGCCACGACCTCGCCTTTGTCGTTGATGAGCGGCGCACCGATGTCCGTTGGCTTCGGCGCAAAGCCGAGCTCAAGCGCGTCCGTGAGTTCGGCGCTGTCCCCGCCGCGCAGGCTGCCCCTCGATTTGATGGTCAGATCGGTGGTGCCGAGCTTCTTGTCGCCCACGTAACCCACCGCATGCAGCTTGCTGCCCGCGCTCGGCGTCGGGTCGTGCGAGGCCCTGAGGCCGCTGCGCCAAGCACTACCCTCAGGAGTGAGTAACGCCAGATCCCAGCCTCGATCCGCGTGGCTGATCCTCACGTGCACGAGCTGACCTTCGGGGTAGCGCGCATCGATCTGATTGCCGTGCGTGAGCGGTGAAAGTGCAGTCAAGATGCGGCCGTCACCGCTGAGCAGCGTGCCGATGGCGATGGGCCTGCCCGCGCGCTCGAGGCGCACGGTGCCGTACAACGCGGCGTCGACCGGGTTCTTGGGAGCGGGGAGCTTGGCCTCGGGCTTCGCTGGCGCGCCGGGCGGAGCAGCAGGCGGCTGAGAGGTTGGGGGGGGCGCACTGGCCGGCGCGAGCGTGCCCGGCGAAGGCGCAAGCGGCGCTTTGCTTGGAAGCGGTGCGGCGGCCGGCGCGACTGGCTTCGCCCCAGGCAGCTTCGCGTTCGCGTCGGGCGGCGCCGCCTGTGCGAGCGAGGGAAGCAAGGCGTGACACAGAAGAGCGGGGAGGAGGAGCGTTCGCGCTTTCACGGGTGGCAAGCTTAGCGCCAAACCGAGGTCCCGGCGGGCGGGCTTACGTTTGTCGCGAAAGTTTACGGATTCCGCTGGGTTCCGCGACAATTACCCAGTTCGCGCGGCCGCAGAACAAGCCCGTTTCGACGACACCCGGCACCGCGCGGAGTTGATGGTCCAGTACCGAAGGAGCGTCCAGCGGCGCGACCGCGAGGTCGTAAATGTAATTGCCGGAATCGGTAATCACCGGCGTGCCGTCCAGCCGTAGGCGGAGCACGGGCTGACCTAGCGCGCTGAGCGCCGCGCGCGTCGTCAGGTGAGCGAATGTCAGTACTTCTAGTGGAATCGACCGCTTCTCGCCCAGGCGCCGACTGAGCTTCGATGCGTCCACGATGATAGCGTTCTTTTTTGACGCAAAATTCACGATCTTCTCGCGCGTGTGCGCGGCGCCGCCGCCCTTGATCAGGTCCAGGGCGTCGCTCACTTCATCCGCGCCATCCACACACAGATCGATCGCCCACGGGCCGACGTCATCCAGCAACGGGATCCCGCACTCCGTGGCGAGCTTGCGACTTTGCTGGCTCGTGGGCACGCCAGTGAAGCGACGACCAGCGCGCACCAGCTCCCCGAGCCCTTCGATGAAGAAGCGCGTCGTAGACCCCGTACCGAGTCCGATCACTCCGCTTTCGGGTAGCAGCTCCAATGCGGCGAGGGCCGCGCGCCGCTTGGCTTCGTCTTCACTCATGGGCCCTGGAGCCTATCACCGACTGCTACAGCTGACACTCGGGGCAATAGTGTGTGGAACGGGTGGCGATCACCACGCGGCGGATGGGCGTAGCGCAGACCAAGCAGGGCAAGCCCTTGCGCGCGTAGACCTTGCGTTCGTTTTGGTAACCGCCGTCCGAGCCATCGGGTGTCACGTAGTCGCTGATGCTCGAGCCGCCGGTCGCGATGGAGCGCTTCATGACCCGTTTGGCGGCAGCGACGACCAGGTCACACTCGGCAGCGGTGACGCGACGCGCGCTGCGTCCCGGCCGCACCTTGGCCAAGAACAGCGCTTCATCGGCGTAAATATTGCCAATCCCGGCGATCACGCTTTGGTCCAAGAGCAACGTTTTTATCGGAATTTTGCGCGCGCGTGCTGCTTCGAACAAGACTTTCCCGGTTGCGCTGAGCGCATCCACGCCAAGCTTTTCCAGGCGTGGGTCAGCCACTCCCGCCTTGAGCAGCAGAACCTTGCCGAATTTGCGGACGTCGCGGAATAGCACCGACGGCCCGCCATCACGGAAGTGAAAGCTCAGGTGCGTGTGTGCGTCCGCCTTGAACTCGGGCAGTTCCTCGGGTGGCAACGAGCCACGCATCTTGGCGGAGAACAAGCGCACACTGGTGACCGCAGACGAGAAGAGCTGCCCGGTCATGCCCAGGTGCAGCATCAGTTGGTCTCCGTCGTCCAATTCAGCGAGCAGGTATTTCCCGTGCCGGTTCAGCGCGAGCACGGTGCGCCCGGCGAGCCGCTTTTTGAGCACGTCCGGCTTGGTTAGGAAAAAATAGCTGTCGCGCGTCGTTTCCACGCGTTCGATCACCCGCCCGACCAAAATCGGCGTGAGGCGGCGACGCGTGACTTCGACTTCGGGTAGTTCAGGCACGGGTGTACCGGCTTGTCTTAGCGCAATGGAGCGGCGCCGCGCGCGGTCCCAATTGCGCCGTTGAGCAGACAGTGTGTGCAATTGTTTCGGCTTTGCCGCCCGTCCCGGCGATCTTCCCGTAAAGATTCCGGTTTTCGAGAAGTCTTGTGAATCATGCTAGGCCATCCGCCTTGCGGAACGAGCCTGCATGATCAATTCTTGGTGTGGATCCCCTGACGTGGCTGTCCCCCCCGGCCCGCAGGGGTTTCCACTTTTGTGGGCATGCTTAGAAAGGGCGTGCGGTTCAAGGCCCCGCTTTCTCCGCGTGCTTTTTACGCAACAAATAGAAGAAGTCGCGCTTCTCTTTCGTCGGGGGATTCTCCCCCGCGCCCGCTGAAGTGAATTCAGCGGGGCCCCACCCCTGAGTTAGGGGCCCCGACCCCAAACGGTCACTTGTCTTTGCGCAACAAATAGAAGAAGTCGCGCTTCTCTTTCTTACGGAGGTACTCGTCGTCTGAGTACTCGAAGCCGGGGGCGAGCGGCACGGGGTGGAGCACGGTGCTGTGTCCGATGGGTTCGAAGGTAACGAACTTCGGGTACGACCAATTGACGTCGAGTTGCGCGACGTCGGTGGCGCCTGCGTGATGCAGGCCATCGGCGAGGACGCGCGCCGATGTGTGGTTCGTGATCGCGACGAACAGTACGCTGCGATCAGCGTTGAGCCCGATGCCGGAGCGGCGGATCACCGTTTCGCCGTCGACCGTCGAGCCCCACTTCTTCAAGCCCGCGCCCGCCTGCAGCCCCGCGTGTAGCTTGTCGCCCTCCCACATGCACTCCGGGGTTTGACGGAACCAGACCATGTCCGATTCACCGCTCGCCAATGCCGGCCAGCTTGCGATACGCAGCGAACCGTCTTTGTACATCGCGATCGTGCAGGCGCGCGGCTTGGGCTTCGCGATCGTCACACCGTCCACTTTCATGCCGTAACCGCCGTGCTCGGTCATGAACCCGCCGTTGAACGCGGCCACGAGCTCCGCGTGGCTCGCGACTGGTATCTTGCCTTCGCGCACGTACTTCTTGGCTTCGTCCGAATCCGGTTGCGGCTCTTGCGTTCCGGCGACTGGGAACAGCTCGACTTGCTTCACGTCGATCGCGACGACGAAGACTTCCGCCCAGGAGCGACCCTTGTCCGGGTGGAGCAAGGTCTTGTACATGCGCGGCGCTTCCTCCGGATGACGCACGTCATGCACGGCGACCCACTCGCCGTCGCCGGGAGCCGACCAATCCTTCAGCGCGGGTCCCGGGTTTTCTAGCTTGAAGCTCGGGACGGCCGCGATTGGCGACGGCGACGGCGCGGCGGCATTCGAACTCGGCGTCGCCGACGTCTCGCTCGCGCTGGGTGTCGCGCTAGGCACGTTCCAATATGCCTTCGGTGCTTCATTTTTCTTGAGCACGCGGTTGACGCGATCTTCCGCGCCGTACACCAGGTCCTCGAGTTTGGCGACGTTGTCGGCGCCGAACATCGCGCGGAGCGAGTTTGCGACGAGCGGCCCGGCCCAGTCGAAATGGTGCACCGCGTACCAGACCAGCGCGATCAGCAGCACGCCGCAGCCCACGAATCGCAGCGCTAAGCGCGCGAGCCACGACCTTCGGTGCGAACGCCGTTGGGCGGTCTTCGGCTTCACGCTGGTGGTGGCTCGGCTCGCCATGGCACAAGGCCGGATAGTAGAGGAAGGGCCTCGTGCCAACACTCTCGCGCGAGATTCGCCGAACGCTGACCCCTGACGCCGCGGTCTGGTGTAAGACAGGCGGCATGCGGCTCGGACAGATGCCCTTGCTTTGGGTGCTGGCAGCCGTTTTTGCGTGCCTGCCCCCAACGCCCGCGCGTGCGGCCGATTCCGATGCCTCTTTGGTGTTGCAATCGGCGCCGGACTTGTCGGCGTTCGTCGGGCGGCCGATAAGCGCGATTCAGGTCGTGACTGACGGCGGGCGCTGGACGACCGTGCCGGTTATCGAGCACGCGCGTGTCGGGCAGTTGATGACCACGGACCTCGTCCGGCGCGTTCTCGCAGAGCTAGGGGATACGGGGCGCTACGCAAACCTGCGCGCAAGCGTCGAAGCCGACGGAGACGGCGTGCGGCTGGTGATCGGCGTCGAGCCGCGCCGGCTGATCGCGAGCATCCGCGTTGCGGCCGGGCCGATCGATCAGGAGGAGGTACTCCGCGCTGCAGATGCACGTCAAGAGGGCGCCGTCACTGCGGCTGAGCTCAAGGTGATGCGCGAGCGCATTCTGGCGCTGTACGTGCGCCGCGGCTACGCGCACGCGCGCGCCGTGGTGGAAGCCGTGGACACGGACGACCCGACCTCGATCGTCCTTACCATCGACGTCGTCGCCGGGCCTGCGCGAGTCATCGCGGTACGTCATTTCGGGGTCTGGCCGGATCCGCAAGCGGTCGGCATGGCGGACGCTTTGGCGGGCTACTCAGTTGGCGCTGGGGCTCGCGCGGACGAGGACACCTTGGCAGAGGCGGATCGCGCGCTGGAAGCCGATCTGAAGACGCGCGGTTTTCATCGCGCGAAGGTGTCGCACGCGCTCTCCGGCGCGCAATCGACCACGCTGCAAGTCTCGGTCTACGCGTACGCTAGGGTTCGCTTTCGCTTCGAAGGCAATCGCCACTTCGACGCGGCGCAACTCGAGAACGTGTTGGGCGTCGAGAGCGCGAGTGATTTGTCACCCTCGGCGTTGACCGAGCGCATCGCCAAATTCTACCGAGAACGCGGCTTTTTCGACGTGCAGGTGACCGACTCGGAGCGTGGCGAGCCCACGGACCCGATTCAAGATGTCGTGTTCACGATTCGCGAGGGCGCCCTCGTGCACGTCGTGGCGCGGGAGTACCCATGCTTGACGGGCGAGCGTACGCCACAAGAAGTTGGCAGCGAGATCGACAGCTTCTTGGCCGAGCTGCCCAACGGGCGCCTGTTCGATGCCGTCGATCCGAGTGTGGTCGACGACCTGCAAGGCCCCACCTCGGAAACCGGCGCGCGCCCAGCCCCAGATCAACTGAGCCCGTGGGCGGTATACGCACCGGACGTGTACGACCGCGCGATCAAGCACGTTCAAGACTTGTATCGCTCTGAGGGCTACTTGGCGGCCAACGTCGGGCCAGTGCAGGTCTTGCGTCGCGCCTGCGCGCCGCGTTCACCCGCAGGACAATGCGTGCCCATCGGGCCGCCGCGTCGTCCCGTGACCGCGTGTCGTTATGACCGCATCGGCCTGCCGCTTGAGGAGGCCGCGGTCGACCCGACGTTGTCGTGCATCCCGGATCCGAAACGCGGCGTGAAATGCGAGCCCTCTTTGGTTCTGCATTTACCGATCAAGCTCGGCCCGCGCGCCACGCTGTATGACCTAGGCTTCGAGGGCAATCGCGCTATCGTCGAGAAAGAGCTGCAGAGCGTCGCGGATTTGCCGCTCGGCGCGGCGGTTTCGCAGGTCGAAATCGAAAAAGCGCGGCGTCGCGTGCTCGATGAATACAGCGAGCGCGGCTTCGCTTTCGCCGAAGTCGAAACCGCGCTGGACCTGTCGCTCGATCACACACGCGCGCGCGTTCGCTTCATTGTAAGTGAGCGCGAGCAAGTGCGCGTGTCGAGGATCGTGGTGCACGGCGCGGAGCGCACCAGCGAGAGCTTGATTCGTAGCCGCGTCGCGCTGGACGCGGGCGGCCTCTATCAGCGCAGCTTGGTGCGCAAGACCGAGGAACGCTTGGCGACGCTCGGGGTGTTCTCCAGCATCAGCGTCGGTTTCGAAGATCCGTACGTCCCCGCGCGCGAAAAAGTGGTCGTGATTCAGCTCGAGGAGCGCGTGCCGCAATACCTCGACGTGCGGCCAGGGTTCAGCACGGGTGAGGGCTTTCGCATCTCGTTCGAGTACGGCCATCGCAATTTGGGCGGGCAGGCCATTCAGCTCACGTTGCGCTCGCAACTCGGCTATCTGCCGACCGCTTTTATCCTCGAAAGCGACGTGCAGCAGAAGTACAACGAGCTGCACGTCGGCGAGCGGCTAGAGCGGCGCGATACCGCGACCGTCGAATTCCCCAGCATCGGCCTCGGACCGCTGTTCCGCCTGAGCGTCGAAGGCGTGGATGTGCGCGACAACGCACGCGACTACGGACTGAGCAAAGACGCCGGCATCGTCACGCTCTCTTTTCGGCCGGATCGTCGCGTTTCCGTACAGCTCGGCGCGTCCCTAGAACGCAACTACGCTCAGATCTTCGGCGACGATCAGAAGGACGCGCTGAAGTGCTACCTACAGGATCACCCGACTCAGCAAGCGCTGTTCCGCGTTCCGCAGGGCGTCTCGATCGCGCTCGCGCAACGCCTCGGTGTCACATGGGACCGGCGTGACAACCCGCTCGATGCGACGAGCGGCACGTTCGTGTCTGCCAGCGTCGAGCACGTGCACGCGAACCCCATTGACACCAGCACGTCCCAGAACACGGGTTGCGCAGGCGGAGCGCCCATCACGACCGGCAAGCCGCTGATCGATCCGTTTCAATCCGTACCCAGCGACTTCTTGCGCTACACGAGTCGCGTTGCCGGCTACATCCGCCTGAACGACAAAGGCTTGGCTTTGGCCATGAGCTTCCGTTGGGGGCTCATCCAACATCTGCTTTCGGGCTCGCAGACTTATCCGGACCGCTTGTTCTTCATGGGCGGTGTGGATTCATTGCGTGGCTTCTTGCAGGACTCGCTAGTGCCTCAAGACATCGCCAAGCGATTGCTCAATCCGAACTCGGGCTTGGTGCTGAACGACGTCGTGATTCGTGGCGGCGACATCTTCGTGAACCCGCGCGCCGAGCTGCGCATCCCCGTCGGTGGCGGCGTGCAGACCGCGTTGTTTTTGGACGCGGGCAATCTGTGGACCGACCCCGCGCGCGTTCAGCCCCTCGATTTGCGTTACGCCGTGGGTACCGGCTTGCGCATTGCGACGCCGATCGGTCCGCTCGTGTTCGATTACGGTTTCAACGTCGACCGCGTGCTCGACGATTTTTTCCCAAAGCGAGACAACCAACGTTTCTGGGAAGATATCGGTGCCTTTCACTTCAGCATCGGCCTGTACTGAAATCTGTCGTCGGCGGCCTGCGCGGCGCTGCAGCAAGGCGAGACGCTACGGTGCCAGTTTTCTGACGGCTGCGCTTATGGCTGTGCGTGCAGAGCCGTTCTGACCAACTGGGCCATGGTACGAACGAAGCCGCCGACTGCTGCCATACATGAAGCTGTCACCTGCAGACCGCCGAATTCGGCCGGCCGTGACGTGCCGAGTTCGGTGACGCAGCCCATCGCGCGGCCCGTTCCCATTGTTGTTCCGCGCGCTTCCGCGTCGTCGGTGCGCGACATCACCACCAGTGACCTAGACGTCGTCTTTCAGCCGATCCTCGACTTGTCTACGGGCGCAACGTTCGCCCACGAGGCGCTAACGCGCTGTAAGTGGCCGGAATTCAAGAACCCGATGAAGCTGTTCGAGCAGGCGCAGGAAGAGCGCTGTTGCGGCAGTCTCGGCCGCAAAGTGCGCGAGGTCGCGTTCGCCCGTTGCACGGACGAACCCCTGTTCGTGAACCTGCACCCCCATGAACTCGACGAGGGCTGGCTGGTTCGCCCTGACGACCCGCTTTTTTTTCACGATCGCCCAGTGTACCTTGAGATCACAGAGTCCGCGGCTTTTACGTACTTCTCGCTGTGCGTGAATGTGCTCAAAGAGATCTGCTCGCGCAGCGGCGCGTTCCTCGTAGTAGATGACTTGGGTGCGGGTCACTCCAATCTGAAGCGGATCATCGACCTCGAGCCGCATGTGGTGAAGCTCGATTTGGCGTTGGTGCGCGGCATCGAGAAGAGCAAACGCCAGCAGATCCTGGTGCGCCAGGTAGTCTCGTTGTGTCGCGAACTCGGTGCGAAGGTCGTTGCAGAAGGCATCGAGACCGAGGACGAGCTGTCCGCGGTGATTGATACCGGCGCTCAATACGGACAAGGCTATCTGTTCGCGCGCCCAGCATTCCCGATTCCGAAACCGAATTGGTCGCGAGAACGCGGTTCCTCCGCGCGCATACCGATACATCAGCAGAAGTAGTCGGATGTATGTCAGCAGGTGCTCGCTCACTCACGATCACCCGCATCAGCGCCCAAGCGCCGCGCTGCATTCCTGCCGTGGACGTCGATTCGACGAAGCGCTCGGAGCGCCATCACTGAATCACCGAATTCACGCGCACATCGCGCCGCGACCGGTCATTGACATTGTGAGTGATCGGGAGTCCGATAGCTAGGTTGGAATGAGTTCCGTTGCGCTCGCCAGCCGTCTGCACTCGGCACAGTTGGAGGATAACTGTAGCGACCTGAACCAGGTCGTTGCCCGTGCGGTGCAGTCCATCTCGCGTGTTGCTGGGCATTACGCGAGCGTGCAGTTCGCGCTCTCTCCGAACGTTGCGCGCGTCGCAGTGCCGGCTCCGGAGTTAGAGAAGGTGCTGATCGCGCTGTGCACGGAGGCGAGCCTTAGGATTCATTCCGGCGGGCGCTTGATTGTCGAGACGCGCGGCATGAACGACGCGCACCTGGCACCGTTGCCCGCGCCGGCTGAGGCACGCGCGCGTGTGATTGTGCGCGGCGAGCAGCATGGTCGGCCGGAGCCTCGCTCAGGCGCTCGCTCCTATTCGGGTGAGGGCTTGAGCGAGCTCGAGCAGGTGCTGGAACGGCTCGGCGGTCAATTGGAGCTCGTGCCGCTTTCCGAACACGACATCGCGCTCGTTGCGCATTTGCCGTACGCGCCCACGCCGAACTCATCCGGGCGCATGGCGATCGCGCTGCCGCACGTGGCGTGCGTGATCTTGCTGATCGAAGACGAGCCGCAAGTGCAAGCCGTGACCGCGCGCATCTTGCGTTCGTTCGGCTACTCCGTGCTCACCGCTCACAACGAGCGCAGCGCGCTGGCACACGCCCAACAACACGGATCCGCGATCGGCCTAGTGGTCTCGGATTTGGTCTTGCCCGGCGTATCCGGCAAGGACCTCGTACGCCGGCTGCTCACGCCCTGTGAGCACGCACGAGTGCTGTACATTTCTGGGTATTCGCCAGAGCACGTGGGTTCACTCGCGGACGGCGCCTGCTTTTTGCGCAAGCCCTTTACGGCGCAGGAGTTGCTCGCCATGGTCCGCGAGCTGCTGCCCATCGTCGTTCAGCGCCCCGCGCACCATCCCGGTTGAGTCCCAGCGCGCGCCTGACCGCGCTGCTCAGCCGCGAAAGGGGGCTTACCAGACCACCCACGAGGTCCTATAAAGCGTCGGCCCGCGGGTTTGCCGCCTCCAGGTTCCTCCCTTCGCCTGGCCTTCGGGCCCGCCTCACGCAGTGAAGACAGCTCGCTCTCCATCGCCCATGCCGGTTCGGCTCATGGGGCAGTTCTATCGCCATGCCCCGCGTTACGGCGTTGGGCTCGTGCTGCTCGCGGCCTATCAGTTGTTTCAGTGGTGGTTCGACACGCGCATGCGCAGCGCGATCAACTTTGCCACTACCGGCCATAGCGCCCAGGCGATCGCGCTCGGCGAAATGTTGGTCATGGCGGCGTTGGGCGCGTTCATCGTGCGCGTCTTGTCGCGCGTCGCGATCTTCAACGCCGGCCGGATTGCCGAGTACGAGCTGCGGCGCGAGATCCTGGAGCGCCTGCTCAAGCTCGGCCCGTCTTTCTATCGAAAGATGAGCACGGGTGAGATCATGAGCCGCGTCACCAATGACTTGGTGCAAGTGCGGCTGCTGCTCGGCTTCGGCATCCTAAACATCATCAACACCGGTTTTGCGCTGGTCAGCGCGCTGGCGGTGACGATTCCGATCTCGCCGAAGCTGACGCTCGCGTCCTTGTTGACGCTCCCGTTCGTGCTCTTGATCACGCGCGGCTTTTCCAAGCACTTCTACACGCGCACCCGCGACAACCAAGACGCGCTCGGTAAAATGAGCGCGCGCGTGCTATCCAGCATCGCGGGCATGCGCGTGATTCGGTCGTTCGCGTTGGAGGCGGAGGAAATCGCCGCTTTCGAGAAAACCAATCAAGCTTACCTGGAGAAGAGCCTGGCTCTGGCTCGCTTGCGCGGCGCGCTCGGCCCCATCCTGCAGGCCACGATGTCCATCGGCGTCTTGGTCGTGTTTTGGTACGGCGGCTTAATGATGCTGCATGGTGAGCTGGACGCGGGTGGCTTCCTCGCGTTCTACCGTGCGCTCGGGCGGCTGACGTGGCCGCTGATCTCGCTTGGCTTCGTCGTGGGCCTCTTGCAGCGTGGTCGCGCAGCGTTCTCGCGCCTCACCGACATCTTCAGCGCAGAGCCTGACATCGTGGATGGCGAGCGCCTGCTGCCGGCGCTCGCCAGCGGCGCGCTGGAGGTGAAGCACTTGTGCTTCGCGTACAACGGGCGCCCGGTGCTGGATGACGTGAGCTTCGAGTTGCCCGCTGGGAAGTCCCTGGCGATTGTGGGGCGCACGGGCAGTGGCAAATCGTCGCTCGCGGTGCTGCTCGCGCGTCTGCAGCCGACGCCGCATGGCAGCGTGTTCTTGGACGGCGTTGACGTGTGCGATCTGCCGCTGCAAACCGTGCGTAGTAGCATCGGCTACGCCCAGCAAAATGCGTTTCTGTTCTCGACCACCGTCGCCCGTAACATCGGGTTTTCGATCGACGAACCAGACGAGCCGGAAGCCATCCTGAGGATCGAGGAAGCCGCGCGCGAGGCCTGCATCCAGGATGAAGTGCTGGATCTGCCGGACGGCTTCGACACCGTGGTGGGGGAGCGTGGCGTGCAACTGTCGGGCGGGCAGAAGCAGCGCGTCGCCCTAGCCGCGGCCTTCGCCTCCGAGCCAAAGGTGCTCGTGCTGGACGACCCTCTGAGCGCCGTCGACGCGCGCACCGAACGCGCGATCTTGGCGGCCATCGATCGCCAGCGCGCGCGGCGCGGCTTGATCCTGATCACGCATCGCGTTTCTGCCGCGGCGCACTGTGACGAGATCATCGTGCTCGAAAAGGGCCGCATTGTGGAGCGCGGTACCCACGAAGAATTGTCGAAAAACGGAGGAATTTACGCCATTTTCTCGGAAGAACAGCGGATCGAGAGCGAACTCGCCAAGCTTGGCGGCGTGATCGCGGACGAGCAACGGGTGGCGGAGTGACGACACCGCTCGGTTCCGAATCGGGCACGCCCAAGCCCACTCGCGAACAGCGCGGGCGGGCGGAAAAGACACGCACGGAGCGCATCCTGAAAGCGTTCCACGAAGAGGAGCGCTTCGGTAAGGCGTACGATGCTCGGCTGACGAAGCGGCTGTGGGGCTATCTGAAGCCGTACCGTTCGTTGCTTTGGTTTTCGCTAGTAGTGATCCTGATCACTTCGGTGGGCGCCATGGTGCGTCCGTTGATCATGCGCTCGGCGATCGATAGTGTGGTCAAGAGCGGTGACCGTGCGGCGTTGCTACGCGGCGGTGTGCTGCTGGCGTCCGTGCTCTTGGTCGAGCAGGTGCTCGGGCTCGTGCAGATGTATGCTGTGCAAGTCGTGGGAGCCCGCGCGGTCACCGACCTGCGTCGTGAAGTGTTCGCCTTCGTACAAGGCCTGAGGCTCGGCTTTTTCGACAATCAGTTGGTGGGGCGCCTGGTTTCGCGCGTCACCAACGACACCGACGCGATCTTGGAAATGTTCGCCTCCGGCGCCCTGAACGCCGTGGGGGATTTGGCGCGCCTGATTGGCATCGTCAGCCTGATGTTGTTCTTGGATTGGAAGCTGTCCTTGATTGCGTTTGCCGCGGTGCCCCCGATGGGCATCTTGATCGTGTACGTGCGGCGCAACATCCGAGAGGCGTTCCGCGCCATCCGCGCCAAGACTTCACGCATGAACGCGACCATGAACGAGCAGGTGACGGGCATGACCCTAATCCAAGCCTTCAGTCGCCAGGCCGCCGCCGCGCAAGAGTTCGACGAGAGCAACACGTCCTACCGCGACGCGACCATGAGCGCGATCAAGTGGGACTCGATCCAAGACGCCGCTATCGACACCGTCGCGGCCGTGTGTCTCGCGCTCGTCATCATGTCCTTCGGCTACCGGCGCGTCAGCTTCGGCACGCTGGTTGCGTTTAGCGCGTATTTGTCGCAATTTTTCGAGCCGATCTCGCAGCTCGCGCAGCGTTACACGCTCTTGCAGGGGGCGATGGCCGGCGCCGAGCGCGTGTTCAGCTTGCTGGACGTGGTCGAGCCGGACGCGCCGCCGCGCGCCGCCAAGCCCGCGCGGAACCCCGAGTTCGCCGTGCAGCTGGAAGACGTGAACTTCAGTTACAAGCCCGGCACGCCAGTGCTCTCCGGCATCAACTTGGTGGCGCGCCGCGGTGAGCGCATCGCACTCGTCGGTCCCACAGGCTCGGGCAAGACAACGATCACCGCGCTATTGCTGCGCTTGTACGAAGCCGACAACGGTACCGTGCGCGTGAACGGTGATGACGTGAACGGCCTAGCGCGCGGCGAACTCCGGAGTCGCTTCGCTGTTGTGCCTCAAGACGTGGTGCTGTTTCCGGGCACGGTCGCCAGCAACGTGGCGGCGTCCGAGGAACCGAACCGAGAGCGTGTAGAAGACGTCCTGCGCCGCATCGGCGCGTTAGATCTGTTCGCGGCGCGCGAACGCGGGATCGACACACGCGTGGATGAGTACGGCTCCAATTTCTCGAGCGGCGAGCGTCAATTGATCGCCTTTGCTCGGGCCTTGTATCGCGACGCGCAGATCCTGATCTTGGACGAAGCTACCGCGAGCGTGGACAGCGACACCGAAGCGCGTCTGCAGCGGGCCCTCGAAGAGCTGATGCGCGGCCGCACCGCGCTGGTCATCGCACATCGTTTGAGCACGGTGCAAAAGGCCGATCGCATCTTGGTGTTGCGCAAGGGCAGCGTCGTCGAGCAGGGCAGCCACGCTGAGCTGATGACCCAAGGCGGGCTCTATGCGCGCCTGCATGAGTTGCAGTTCTCGCGGACCGAACAAGAGACCGCGCTCAAGAGTGCTCTGGAGCATGCTCCTGAGCTTGCGGCCGGTGAGTGAGGGGTAAATTCTGGCCTAGTTATGACGGCCCGTAACTCGGTTCCGGGTTGTCGTACGTCGAGACAGATAGAGTCCAGAGGATAGAGTTGTCGTGCTGGAGGGTTTCTGCGGCCCTCACCCTCGAGGGCCGCGGAGGTCCGGAACGCACATCCGAACCGAAGTACTAGTGATGACCAGGGGCGCTTGGCCGCGCTCGCTGCGGCGTTATCGAACGCGCCTGTTCGGTCAGCTTTCGTTGGCTTCGCCTCTCCTTCGCAGATCGTGATCTGACGCGCTTCGTGATCCCCGACGGCGGGGGCTACTGCGCAAAGCGTCTCGCCGCGTACGCGGCCTGGTGCGCTACTCAGCCCAGCCCATGACGACGGTGCGCTCAGCCAGCGCCTCGACGACGTCTTCCACGCGGCCGATTTCGCGGGCGCGGAACGGGCGGGAATTGCGCGCGATTTCGAACAGCGCAACGAGCTCCCCGTAGACCACGAGCGGGACCATTGCGACGCTTTGCACGGTGGGGGTACAGCGCGTCATGCGCCCGAGCATGTGCCGGCCGACTTCACCGCATTGCGGTTCAGAAAGCACCGTGTGCCCGCCACGCGCCGCGACCAGCGTGGGGTCCTCTGCGTGCAGGCGTTCACCGAGCAGCTGCTCCGTGGCCAAACCGTGACCACCGACGGTGACGGCGGCGCCGATGTCCGCGCGCATGCGATGCACCAAGCCGATGTCCGCGGCCGCGGCAGTGACCGCAGTGACAATCGTGAGCAGGAGCGCGTCCGATAAGCCAAATGCGCTCGCCAACACCCCGACCGGATCGACCGCAGCGGGACGGAAGCTTTGGCGAGCCGCACGATCGATGGGCTGCGTGCGTGAGGACAGTTCGGCATTGCTGGGCGGCGGCGGCGGTTCGCTGAAGCGACTGCGCGCGCGTTGCTCGACAGCCGCGCTGTGCAGCGCCAGATCGTCGATTGTTTGACGACGGTTGCCGGCGGTCTGCGCTTCGATGTCTTCCAGCCGGCGCCAGACCTGCCACGACTCGTGGCGCATGAACGAAGCGGCGGGGATGCGACCGTACGCCACGCCGCGCAGCACCACCTCGTAGGTGACGGGACCCACGGCCACGACGCCGTTGGTCACGTACCAGCGGTCGGAAGAGGCGGTGTTTCGAGCTTCCTGCATTCGGTCCTACCCGTATGTGCGTGTGTGCAATTTAGACACAGCTGCGTACAAGGTAGGAGGATTGTCTAGGGTGTGTGTCTAGACGTCAAGGTGTTTCCACCTGACGCATCGCGGCGGGTTATTGTGTCCTTTCTGAACATGAGTGTCGGCAAAGTCTATCTCATCGGCGCCGGGCCTGGTGATCCGGGGCTGATCACCGTGCGCGGCCTGGAGGTCCTCTCGCGCGCCGACGCCGTGCTGTACGACGCGCTTGCGCACCCCGCGCTGCTCGACGCCTGCCCGAATGCCGAGAAGCGCAACGTCGGTAAGCGCTACGGACAAGACAGCGCGCTGCAAGGGATGATCAACGCCGAGTTGATCGTGTTGGCGCGAGCGGGCAAATGCGTGGTGCGGCTCAAAGGTGGCGACCCGCTCTTGTTCGCGCGTGGCGCGGAGGAGTTGCAAGCGCTACGTGAAGCGAACATCCCATTCGAGATCGTGCCCGGTGTGCCTTCGGCCCTGGCGGCGAGTGCGTATGCGGGCATTCCGCTCACGCACCGCGACTTGTCGTCGAGCGTGACGTTCATCACGGGCAGTGATCGCGAAGGGAAAGAGTGGTCGCCCGCGTCGTGGCTGAAGCTCGCAACTGCGACAGACACAATCTGCATCTTTATGGGCATGCGTCGGATCGAGGACATCATGCGCGCCATCGTCGCGGGCGGGCGCAGCGCCGAGACTCCGGCCGCGGTGGTGCAGTGGGCGGCGCGACCGGAGCAGCGCGTCGTGAGCGGCACGCTGTCCACCATCGCGGCGCTGGCGCGGGCTCAAAACATTTCGAATCCGGCGCTGATCGTGGTGGGCGAGGTGGTGCCATTGCGTTCGGAGTTGCGCTGGTTCGACAACCGCCCGCTGTTTGGAAAATCGTTGCTCGTGCCGCGCCCGGCGGAGCAAGGTCGGCTGACCGCGGCGGCGATTCGTGCACGTGGGGCAAGCGCTCGCTTGTTGCCCGCCATCGAGATTCGCGACCCCGCGGACGCGGCGCCCTTGGTTCGCGCGCTTGCCGAGCTGCGTAGTTTCGAGTGGGTGTTGTTCACCAGCGCAAATGGCGTCACGCGTTTCACGGCCGCGCTGACTCGCGCCGGCCTTGACGCCCGCGCGTTCGGGGACGCCAAGATCGGCGCCATCGGTCCCAAGACTGCGGCAGCGCTGGCGAGCTTCGGGCTCCGCGCGGACGTGATCGCAGATGAGTTCATTGGCGAGGGGTTGGCTCGCGCGGTGCTTGCGCACGGCGTGCCGAAACGCGTGCTCTTGGCGCGTGCGCTGGTGGCGCGCGACGCGCTGCCCGAGTTGCTCCGTCAAGCAGGCGCTGAGGTGGACGTGGTGCCGGTGTATGAAACGGTTGCTGCGGATTCGGGGGAAGCGCTACGCGCGCACTTCGAAAAGCGCGAGATTGACGTCGCTTTGTTCACTTCGAGCTCGACCGTCAATGCGGTCGTCGACACGTTGGGCGCGCGTGCCGGCGAGCTGTTGTCACAAGTGACCGTTGCGAGCATCGGCCCGATCACGTCGCAGACCCTCGAAGAACGAGGCATGCGTGTCGACGTCGAGGCCACCCAATTCACGATCGACGGTCTACTCGACGCGCTGGAATGTCACTTCTCCCCTACCTGAAACGTTACTTGCGCTCGAACCGATAACCAGCGCGCTCGAGCGCGGCGCAGACCGCGTCAATGTGCTCGAAGCCGTGCGTTTCGAGCACCAGCTCGATCAGCGTTTCGCCTAATTCCGCGCCGGAAAACGCGCGGTCGTGGTTGAGCTCGAGCACGTTGGCGCGCGTGCTTGCGATCACGCGGGTTAGCTGCGCGAGGACGCCAGCGATGTCCGGTACCGTGACCACGATGCGTGCCAGACGGCCCGTCTTGACCAAGCCGTGTTCGATGATGCGCGAGACCAAGTTCACGTCGATGTTTCCGCCGCTGAGCACCACGGCGACGCGCGCATTCGGGGGCAACGACTCGAAGCGGTGGTGCAAGAGCGCCGCGATGCCCACCGCGCCCGCGCCTTCGACTACGGTTTTCTCGCGCTCCAGCAGTAACAAAACCGCTTGCGCGATTTCCGCTTCATCCACCAAGACGATTTCGTCCACGTATTTGCGGACCAACTCGCGCGTCCGTTCACCGACGCGGCGCACCGCAATGCCATCCGCGATGGTCTTGCCGCCCGGTAACGAGGGCGGCGCCATGCTGTCGAGGGCATACTTCATGCTCGGGAAGCGACGCGCTTCCACCCCCAGCACGCGCACGTCTGACCGGGTTTCTTTCACCGCGCACGCCACACCTGCGATCAGCCCGCCGCCACCGACCGGCAAGATGATCGCGTCCAGCTCAGGTGCGTCAGCCAAGACCTCGAGCCCGACCGTGCCCTGGCCCGCAATCACTAGGTCGTCGTCGAACGGGTGCACGTAAACCAAATTGCGCTCGGCACCGATGCGGGCGGCGTGTTCGGCGGCTTCGTCGTAGCTCGTGCCGTTGAGGATCACCGTGGCGCCGAAACGGCGCGTGGCCGTGACCTTGATCAGTGGTGTGGCTTCCGGCATCACCACGGTGACCGCGATGCCCAACCGCGCGCCGTGCCGAGCCACGGCTTGCGCGTGATTGCCGGCGCTCGCGGTGACGACGCCGCGCGCTCGCTCCTCCGTGGACAGCAGCTCCAAGCGGTTACACGCGCCGCGTTCCTTGAAAGAGCCGGTAAACTGCAGATTCTCCAGCTTCAACAGAAGCCGCGTGCCCGTGAGTTCGGAAAGCGCAGGGCTTTCGACACAGGGCGTTCGCCGCACTTTGCCGGCAATGCGGCTCTGTGCGGCGACGATGTCGGCTAGGCGAATCATGGCAAGAGTAGCGACTCTCCAGCTCTGATCCTGACACTGTTTTCGCGCTTTCCCACGACCCGCCGACCAGGTCCGGGGCTCGGGCCGATGTGGGTGAGCGGCGCGCCTCAGCGTGCTTTGCGCACACCCCCCGGCTCCTTGACCAAACCAGCGATATCTCCTAGGATTTAGGACCTCGGAGAGGTCTCGGCTGGCGTCAGACCGAGCCTTCGAGCCGGCGAAAAACGCACGTGCAGCAAATCGATCGCGAGAAGACTCTCCAGGCTGCCCAGAAGTACATCGAGAAAAAGAGGTACGACCGGGCAATCGCGGAGTACCAACGGATCGTCCAAGACGATCCGAACGACGCTCGCACGCTTCTGAAGATCGGCGACTTGCAAGCTCGGCTGTCGGCCTATCCCGAAGCGATCGCGACCTACGATCGCGTCGGCCAGTACTACTCTTCGCAGGGCTTCGCGCTCAAGGCGATCGCTGTTTACAAGCAGATCCGCGAGCTGATCAAAAAGCATGCGCCGGATCTGGCGGACCGCTACGGGCACATCGTGCCCAAGCTGGCCGAGATTTACACGCAGCTCGGGCTGACCAGTGACGCGCTCGCCGCGCACGATGAAGTGGCGACGCGAATGCAGCGTGCGGGTCGTGATCGCGAAGCGATCGAAGTCTACCAGAAGATGGTCGGGTTGGACGCGCAGAACCCACTGCCGCATTTGCGTCTGGCCGAAGCGCGCTGTCGCGTTCAGAGCCTGGATGAAGCGATTGAGTCGTTCTGGGCCGCTGCAGAGCTGCTGATGAGCCTGGGGCGCAAGGATGACGCGCTCAAGGTCATCGAGCGCATCCTGCATTTCAAGCTGGACGCTCGCTACGCTTGGGTCGCGGCCGAGCTGTATCTGCAACGTGGCACTCGTGAAGACGGTCTGCAGGCGCTGACCAAGCTGCAGGTCTGCTTCCAAGCGGACCCGAAGAACTTGGATACGCTCGGCCTGCTGGGGCAAGCGTTTACCTTGATCGGACAAGAAGCCAAAGCGATCGAGGTGTACAAAGAGATGGCTCGCATCGCGCGTGACGCCGAGCGCCGCGATCTGTTCGCGCAGCTCTTGGCTCACTTGCGTGAGGTCGCGCCGCACGATGAACAGGTGCGCGCGCTGCAGAGCTTGCCGCCCACGCTGGCGACGTCATCGTCGCTTCCGCCCGCCGTGGAGTCGATCGCGCCGCTCAGCGTAGGCGACAGTGACGTGGAGTTCATCGACGAGAGGCCCGATCGCGGCGCGCTCAGCGTTGCGCCGAATGCCGCGATGCCGCTGCCCGCGCCGCGCGCCATGATCGCCAGCGCGCCGGACGTCGTGGTGGTGGACGAAACACAGGAAGCTGCGGAAGAACTCGGCGATCCGAGCTCTTTCGATGCGCGCGGCCACGCTCGCAAAGCGGTCGTGGATGCGGAGTCGTTCCGCAAGCTACGCTTGTATCCGAAGGCCATCGAGGCGCTGCACATTGCGCTCGAGATTGACCCTCGCTCGCTGGAGATTCGTCAGAAGCTGCGTGAGTTGTTGGTGGAATCGGGTGACCGTGAAGGTGCGATCGCCGAGACGCTGAACATGGCGTCTTTGCAGCTCGACAACGGCGACATCGGGCAGACCGAAGCCTTGATCTACGAGGTGCTCGAGATCGAACCGGAGCACCCGGAAGCGCTGGCGCTGCTCGAGCACATCGCGCCCGAGCAGACCGGGTACACCGAGACGGATGATGGCCGCACGCGCGCGAGTTCGCCGCGCAACCCGGCGCCGTCCATGGCGGGCTACGATCCGGACGGGCCGCTGCCTTCTTACGATCTCGAGGAGGTCGGCGCCGAGCAGGCGATGAACTCCGAGCCAGGGCCCTCGTTCTTGCAGGGTCAAGCCTTCGATCAGCAGGACGACCCGTTCCAAGCGGACCAGCCGTTGCCCAGCTTCCCGATGAGTTCCGAGCCTGATTTGCAGGGCCCGGGCGATCTGGACTACGAAGATGTGCAAGAGATCTCGACCGTCGAGGATTTTTTGCCTGCAGGTGGCGCTCCGGCGGCGGCCGCTGCGCTGCTCGTGAACAGCACCGAAGGTCTGGAAGACGTGCTGGACGAGGCGGACTTCTTCGCCACGCGTGGCCTATACGAAGACGCCAAGGCGATTTTGGTGGAGCAGCTCACGCGCACGCCGAATCACCCGTTGGTGCTTGAGCGTCTGAGCGAGATTGACACCGCGCTGGGGTCGTCAGGCGAAAGCCAGACGATCGAGCGCTCGCAACTCGGCAAGACGCAAGAGGAACAGCTGGACTTCGATGTCGCACAATCACTCGGTGCGCTGGACGAGATGGAGCTGCCGCCCGAGGGCGTCGGGGCGATGGGCACGAACGCCTCCGGCGACGTGGACGTGGACCAGGTGTTCGAGAAGTTCCGCGCTGGGATTCGTTCGCAGGTTTCCGAAAACGACAGTGCGACACACTACGATCTCGGCGTCGCGTACAAAGAAATGGGGCTGATCGCCGACGCGCTTCACGAGTTCGAGCTGGCAGCCCGCGACCCGGAGCGCGAGTGCAACTGCTTCGCGATGACCGGCCTCGTGTACCTCGAGCAGGGCCAGCTCGATCGCGCCGTGGAAGCTTACGTGCGCGCGCTCAGTGCTGTCGACAAGACGGTCGAGCAAGAGATGAATCTCTATTACGACCTGGGCACGGTGTACGAGATGAAGCACAAGAGCCAAGACGCCTTGTACTACTTCCAAAAAATCGCCCGCCGCGATCCCGGCTATCGTGACATCGCAGAACGTTTGGCGACGTTGCAGCCTGAGAAGGAAGCGCCACCAGTGTCTTCTAGCGCGCGCGCGGTGGGCGCCGAGCAGGATGATTTCGACAGCGTGTTCGATGATTTGTTCGAGAGCGGGAAGCGTTAGCGCTAGGGTGGGCAGCGCCGGGGGCGCGGGATTGGCCATGGCTGCAAGGAAAAACGTCCAACTCGAAGTAGCGAAAATCCTCGAGATCTTGCCGCATCGCTATCCATTCGTGATGGTGGACCGCGTGACGGACATCGTTCCGGGCGAGAGCATTCGTGGCCACAAGATGGTCAGCGCTAACGAGCCATGGTGTCAGGGCCACTTCCCAGATCACCCTGTAATGCCGGGGGTACTAATTATCGAGGCGCTAGCGCAGATCGGCGGCATCTTAGCGTATGCGTCCGAGCCGTTCGATGCATCGACGAGCCTGATGTACTTCTTGGGCATAGACAAAGCGAAGTTCCGCCACACAGTGACGCCGGGCGATCGCTTGGACCTCTACGTGGAAGTCATTCAACACCGCTCCAACGTGTGGAAGCTGCGCGGCGAAGCGACGGTCGAAGGCACGCTGTGCGCGCAGGGCGAACTCTTGGCTTCTATCGTGGATCGCAACGCCTGATTGGTCTGTGGCGTCGTTCCGATTGAAAGGTTTTTAGGTCGGGATCGGCTGGAGCGCGTGGCGATATTCGCGTTCGGCTGAAACGGTAGTTCCCGGTTTCGCCGGCTCCACCCCGTCGGGTGTTCCGAAGCGGTCACTGCAACAGCGCAGCCAGCGAGGGCGTTGGACCCACAATCGCTGGAGGGCATTCGAGCAGCGCTTCCCACTTCCGCCTCCCCGCATTCACCATCCCTGGGCTGAGAAACGTTTCACGTCCCGTTGACCCAAGGTGGGAGCCCGGTACGGGAAATCCGTACGCCGGGTTCTGTCCGGGGGGCGGCCCGAAAGGGCCGTCCCTACCGGGACCGTGCTGAGGTGCTTGGCGCACGCTGGAGCGTGGCGTGCGGGCGCTTCGCGCGCACCGGAGCGTGCGGCTGGGTCGCTTTGGCGCGCGCTCCGGCGCCAGGTACTCCAGCCGCTCTCAACCTAAGAGCGCCTCACTCGCTCGAAGCCTTACGACTCCGCGCGACCCAGAAAACTCACTTTTTCGGCACGAGTACGTTGTTCGGCACGGTCGGTATCGGAAGCGGGGAAGGCGCGGCGCCCGTGGCGGCGCCCTTCTTGTCACCGGGAGCAGCCTTCGCGCCGTCGTCGCCGTTGCCCTGGTTGTACAGGGTGATGATGCGGTCGGTCACGTCCAAGTCACTGCGCACGTACGGCGCGGCTTGCTTGTCTACGACGATGTCGAGGCCGTCTTGCGTGGCGAGGCGGCGAATCGCACCCATGATTTTTTGCACGATCGGTTGCGTGAGCTCGCCCTGCTTCTTCTGCAGCTCTTTGTTGTAGTCGACGAACACACCCTGCAGCGCCATCATCTCGCGTTGCCACTTGTCGACGCGCTTGGCGAGTGCGGCTTTGCTCAGCACGTCGCGCTGCTTCTCCATGTCCTCGCGCTCTTTTTGCAGGTCTTCCTGCTTCTTATCGAGCTCGCGCTGCTTGTTGTCGAAGATCTTCTTCAACGACGCTTGAGCGCGCAGGCCATCTTCGGTTTCCATGATCGCGCGTTGCGTGTCGACCACGGCGATTTTGGATTGCGCGTGGGCTTCAGCGGCACCGAACAAGACCGCAGCAGCGGTCACAACGACACTAAGGAACCGAAACGAGCTCTTCATGGGGCACCGGCTTAGCGTTCGGTGCCGGGCGGGTCAAGGGTAGGTCAGCTTTTGCGCCCGAAAGGTCGAGGAATTCCCACGTGCGCCGGCCATACTGAGCTCCGCCGTCATGTTCGTCGAAGCCCGTCGTGCACAGCGAGGCCGCCTGTCCGGGGCACTCAGAATAGCCATCGCGCTGATGGCGTTCAGCGTGTCTCCGCGCGCCCGCGCGGACGAGCCCTGTTTGGCTTCCGCGCCTTGGTCGCGCTTGGGCAGTTCAGCCGCGCACTTTGCGCGTCCCGTGCCGCTGATGTTGACGGCGTTGGCCGTGGCCACGCCGTTCGGTTTTGCACCGACGGGCATCGACCAGCGGCTGCGCGTAGTCGCGCAGCGCGATCTCGGTGGGCGTCCCAATTTGGAGCCGGTGAGCGTGTGGACACCGTATCTGCTGGGTGGCGGTTTCTTTGTTGGCTACGCGGTGGGCGCCGCGGTCGGCTCGTGCGCGGCCAAGCGCGCCTTGGCGCCGGTGCTGCAAGCGGGAGTGCTCACCTTCGTGGGCGTTGGCGCGCTGAAGTTCGGCGTGGGTCGGCGTTGGCCGAACGGAGGGCGCGATCCCCGGTCGCCGGATCGGCTCGCCCATCCTGACGGCGCGCACGACTTCAAGCCATTCCAACGCGGGCTTGCGGCGTGGCCGAGCGGGCACACCGCGCTGATGTTCGCCGGAGCCGCCGCGTTTCGCGCCTCCAACCCGGAGCTCGGCGTGGTGTCGTGGCTCGGCTACCCGCTGGCGCTCGGCGTTGCTTCGGGCATGTGGCTCGGGGATCACCACTTTGCGTCGGATATCGTGTCCGGTGCGCTCCTCGGCGAGGCCGTGGGCAGCAGCATCGGGCAGAGCTTTTCCGAGGCGCTGGGCGTGCCGGGTGAACTTGCGCCGATGCCCGTGGACCAAACGGGCTTCGGGCTGCAGTGGGTCGGGCTTTGGTGAGACCGAGTGAAAGGGCGCGCGCGCTCAGACGACCACGAAGTCGTCCGTGTCGGTGGCTTCTTCGGCGGCCATGGTGGTCGTTTCTTCGTCGCGCTTCACGGCTAGCTCGTACAAATCCACGAATACTTTGGGGTGCGCTTTGACGAACTCCATCATTTTTTCGCGCGCCAAGAACAGCGTGACGGTCGGATGATTCGCGACGACGTCGGTGATCGCCGGGCGGCGTAAGACGAGCGCGACTTCACCAACCACTTCACCTGGCCCCAGCTTGGCGACGATGGTGCTCTCGCCTTTGTCTTGATGCACGATGGCGACTTCACCGAGCGCGATCAAGTGCAGGCCCTCGGGCTGTGAGCCTTGGCTGACGACCTTTTCTCCGGCCTCGAAGGTGCGCACCGTGAAGCGCTCCACCAACGCCGGACGCTCTGCGGGGTTGGCTGCGCGCAGGATGAAGTTCGTGCGCATCAGATTTTCGAGCATGCGCCGCCGGCAGAACTCGGCGAACTCGCGACCCACCGTGGGCGCCTTGCCGACCACGCGATCCAAGTCCGGCTTCTTCGCCACCAGCACGACGCAGGGCACCGCGGCGACTACGGTGGCGGTGCGCGGAGCACGCGAAAGTAGCGCCATTTCCCCGAACAAGGCGCCGCTGCCGAGGCGCGCGAGCGCTATCGGCGGGGCGTTGCGCTTGAGCGAAGCCTTTTGCACGTCCAGCTCCCCGCGGGCCACGAAGAAGGCTTCGTCTCCCGAGCTGCCTTCTTGGACCAGTACTTTGCCGCGGGGCACCACCAGCATGTCGAAGATCTCGATCATCGCCAGGAGCCCTTTTGGGTCCAACGACGAGAACAAGACCTGCGGCGAGAGCTTGGGTGCTGCGCCCGCAGCGCGATCCTCGGCGAAGGCCTTGATGCCAGCGTCCAACGCGACGGTGGCCTTTTCGAGGAGCGCTTTGCCCTTCAGTGAATCCGGCCAGGGCGTGAAGTCCTCCGCGACGCCGGGCAGGTTCGGCGGAGCGCCGCGTTTTTCGAGCAAGCGAGGCGAGCCTTTGGAAAAAGCGCCTGCGATCAACGACAGCGCCGCGGCGTGGTCGCCACCGAACTCGCGCAGCTTGCAGGCCGCTGCCACCGATAGCGGCAGATTGCCGGCATCCACCGCGCGTTCGAGCGCGACCTGCAGCCCGCGCAGCGCGTTTTTCTTGTCCCCTAGTGCGCCCATCATCCAGGCGCCGACCAGGAGCCGAAGTGCGGTGCGCGCATCGGCTTCGAGCAGCGCGCCGGCGTAACGCAGGGCTGCCTCGTAGTCTGAGGCCTCGGCGAGTGTCAGCGCTTGGTCGATGGGCGAACCGGTGGCCATCGCGCGATGATAGGGGGGCCCGGGCAGTCTGTCTTCGCAAAAGAACTGCGCAGAAATAGGCTCAAGGCCTGCTATTCGTCGCGGCTTTGGCCCTTGGGATCGCGCAAGCGCCGGATCGCGGCGCTCATCGCCATGGCCGTCGCGCCGACGAGCGGCACTACGAACGGGTAGTCCATGCGTGTGGGCCCGATGATGCCGACCGCGCCGCCGGGCTCGCCGCCTTCTTCACGGTACGGGGCGGCCACGAGGCTTACGGGAAAGCCCACCATCTCTTCGGTTTCTTCACCGAGGAACACGTTCACGTGCGTGGACGCCAGCGTGCGGTCCAGCAGCGTCAGCAAGCGCTCGCGATCTTCGAGCGCGAACAAGAGCTCACGCACGCGTTCCACGCTGCCGAACTCCGGGCTCCCGAGCAGCCGGGATTGGCCTTGGATCACTACGTCCACGCCGCGCGTGGCGTTCTCGGTCGCGGCGCGCACCAGGGACAAACCGAGTTGGCGCAAGGTGGCGATCTCGTTCGCTTGCTGACCGACGTCAGTCGCGAAATACTCGCGCAAAGACCGCAAAGTTCGGCCTTTGACGACTTCACCCAGCATGTTGTGCACGCGCTCTAGCTCGTGCTCGCTAACCGCTTTTTCCACCGGGATGAAGCGGTTTTCGACCGTGCCGTCGGAGAACACCATCACGCTCAAGAGCTCGAACGGGCGCGTCGGAATGAAGCGCAGCGTGAGCAGCGTGCGGCTCTCGGTGCGCGCGCGCACCAGCACGGCGGGCGCGCCGCTCAAGTCCGAGAGCAATTTGCCGGTCTCGCGCAGGATGTCCGAATCCGCGTTGAGCTCGCTGAAGTAATTGCGGATGCGCGTCGCGTCGCTTTGCGACACTTCCTTCACCTGCATCAGCGCGTCCACGAAGATGCGGAAGGCGGCTTCGGTCGGCACGCGCCCGGCCGAGGTATGCGGCTGCGCGAGGTAGCCCGTTTCCTCGAGGTCCGACAGCTCGTTGCGGATGGTCGCCGCGGACAGGGAGAAGCCGTATTTTCGGGTCAGGGTGCGGCTGCCCACGGGTTCGGCGGTCGCGATGAATTCAGTGACCACCGCGTACAGCACCGAGCGGGCTCGTTTGCTGAGGGGCGGCGAAATCGACATGCCTCCGTCAGTTTTTGCTGTTTCGCCCGGTTCGTCAAATTTGGCTTCGCTGCGCGCTTCGGGTCAGGCTCCGGGCGTGCCTCTCAGGTCGTGGTCCACGAAAGCGCTCGGCGCGCTCGGCGTAGCGCTCGGAGTGTCGTTGCTGGGTGCGGCTCCCCCGCCCAGCGGGCCACCCAAGAAAAAACACCCCACAGCGCACCCGCTGAAGCACCCGCCCAAACACACGGCGCACCACCCGCTACCGAAACACGGCTGGCACACCGCGCAGATCCCCCTGAAGCACTCACCCGGTTCGCGTGCCGAGGCGTACGCGGCAATGTCTCCCACGGCCTGTCTGGCCGCGCTCGAAGCACGGCACATCTCGTTCTCGCGCGAGGAACCGAAGCGCGGCGTGGAGATCCCGGTGCGGCTCACCGGGCGCGTGGCGGGCGTTTTGTATCGCACGGACTTTCCGGACCGTGAGCGCGGCAGCGTGCCCTGGGAGGTCTTCGACTGTCGACTGGTGCTCTCGCTGGATGACTTCGGGGATATCCTGCGCGAGCACTCGATCACGGAGGTGCGGATATTTTCTGCTTGGCGTCCGCCGTCCAAGAATTGGCCGATGACCCAATGGGGTCGTCGCCATCAGGGAGCGCTAGCGCTCGACGTGCGCGAGCTGCGCAAGGACACCGGGGAGACTCTGAACATCCTGGACCAATTCCACGGTCGGCTCGGCGCGACTCAGTGCACCCCCGAGGCGCCGGCGCCGAACCCCGACACGGCAGAGGCGCGTGAGCTGCACGCGATTGTGTGCGCCGCGGCCGAGGCTCACATCTTCAACAGCATCCTCACCCCCAACTATAATCCCCCGCACAAGAACCACTTTCACCTCGAGCTCACCCCGGGCGTGGACTGGTTCATGCTCCGCTGAGGGCGGCCGGATGCGGCCGGATGCGGCCGGATGCGAGAAGCGTGCGCGTCGGGTCAGGCCCGGCGGAAGGTGCCGGCCATAAAACGCCGCAATTTGGACTTATATAGGCGCTGAACCGAAGCTTGGCGAAATCCTTGACAGTTTTTGAGTGGGCCCCGATGATCAGACTTCGTCCATACGTCACACCGGAGGACTCGTGACCACCACGTTGTTGGCTGTCGATGACAGCAAGACCATGCGCAAGGTGCTTGAAATCACCTTCGCTGGCGAAGATTTTCGGACCGTCCTCTGCGAGAACGCGGACGAGGCGCT
>JBDTJC010000128.1:0-17673 GCA_039936055.1 Polyangiaceae bacterium
ACGTGAGCCCGCCACCGCGGCTGGATTGCGAGAAGTCGTTGTAGACGCGCAGCTGGTCGTACAAATCCACGCTGGTGTTGAACAGGCTGTCCATGAAGTACGGCTCGAATAGCCGCACGCTGACGAGTTGGCGCAAGCTCGATACCTGCGCCTGCAGCGACAAGCTTTGCCCGTTACCGAACAAGTTGGCTTGCTGAACCTGAGCCGTGGCGATGAAATTCTCGATGCTCGAGAAGCCTGCGCCGACCTGAAACGTGCCGGTCGGCTTCTCGCTCACCTCGATGTAAACAGTCATCCGGTCCGGGGCCGACCCGGCCTCGGTGGATACGTCCACGCGCTCGAAATAGCCGAGGGCGGTGATGCGGCGCTTCGAGCGGTCCAGCTTGGTTTCGCTGAACAGGTCGCCTTCTGCGACCTCCATCTCGCGCCGAATCACTTTGTCCCGTGTCTTAGAGTTCCCGCGAATCTCAATGCGTTCGAAGTGCACGAGTGGCCCGCGCTCGACCGGCACCGTGACGTCGACCTCGTGCGTGTCGGGGTCGAGCTGGGTTTGCGGGTTGGCTTCGACGTTCGCGTAGCCGTGATCGCGATACAGCGTGCGGATGCTCTGCAGGTCTTCGAGCAGTTCGGCGCGGTTGAAAGACTGGCCGGTCTCGGCGCGGACCATCATGCGCAGGTTGCGACGCCCGCCGATTGGCTCCACTTCCGTGCCGTTCGGGCCCTTCTCGTACACGCGCAGCTGACGAATCTTGTAGCGCGGCCCCTCGTCGATCGTGATCGACACTTCGATGCCGTTGCGGTCCGGCGTTAGCATGATGCGTGGCGTGCTGATCGAAACCGAGAGAAAACCGCGGTCGTAGTACATCGCGCTCAGGACGGCGATGTCACGCTCGAAGGCATCTTGGCGGAACGGGCCACCGGAGCCAAAGGCAAAGAACCCGGCATTCCCGGTCAGCATCAGCGAGCGCAGCTCTTCGCTGTCAACGTGCTCGTTGCCGATAAAGGTAACGCGACGAACGCTCACCTGGCCGTGCTCGCTGATCTTGAACTTTACTTCGACCTCGTTGTTCTTCTGAGGCACGACCTCGTTCTGAACCTCGGCCAGGAAGTAGCCCTTTTCCGCGTACATATCGCGGATCTTCTGCACGGTGCGGCGCACCGCGGGCAGGCTCAGGATGGTGTTCGCCTTGAGCTCGATGCCTTCGTTCAGGTCGTCCTTTGAGATGTCGTCGTTGCCCTCGAAAGTGATGCTCGCGATGCTCGGGCGCTCACGCACCACGAAGCGCAAATCAACACCCTCGTCGTGGCGGTCCAGGTCGACCTCGATGTCGTCGAAGAAGCCGGAATTCCACAGCTCGCGCACGTCTTGCGTGAGGGTCTCCGGTTTGAAGGGTTGCCCGACCCGCTCGCGGATGTAGGTCAGTACGTCTTCCGGCGTGACGCGACGGTTGCCGGTGACTTGGATCCGCTGCAGGGGCATACCGCGCGCCAGCTCTGCTTCACCAGGCGGCAGTGCCGCGCTGGGCGGCGGTTCGGCGGGTAGATCGGCATCGGGTGCCGGAACGGGCGCGCCCGTCGGCGGGTCGCCAGCCGCGGCGGGGGCCTTCGCGGCGGCCGGCGCAGCGGGGGCGGCCTCAGCGGGATGCCGTCGGGCGTGCGGGTGCGCGGTGGGTGGCGCGACAGCGCCCTGTGCGAAGGCACTCGGCGTGGCGATCAACGACAGCGCTAGAACGATGACGAAGCGCATCCACGCATGGCAGCGGGCGGCAAAGATACGTTGCATTTGACCGTTCGAATCGAGCCTTCGGGTGCGTGCCAAAGTCTGCTGCCGTAGTCTCGGGAGCGCCCCGCGTAGCGCGGACACAGGCTTGTCTCAAGCCGGGCCCGAAAAAGCCAGGCAAAACCGTCCCAAATAGTCGTTTCTAGCGAAATCTCCGGGCTGCCGGCGCGCAGAACGCTGAAATACGCCGACGTATTTCCGCCTGCCGGCCGGCGGGGTCGCGCCAGAGCGAGATCTGGGTTGATGGTCACGCTCCGCGCCGGAGCCGTCAAAGCCTTCGGCGTCAAAGGGCGAGAACACTCCGGCCCCGGAGGTGCGGCGGGGGCCCGCGATCGCGACCTCTCTCCGGATCTCCTCTCCGGTGCGCGCGAAGCGCCGCACGCCACGCCGCAGCGTGCGCGCAGCAGCCCAGCCGAATGACCGGAACCAAAACGACCGCGAAGTCTTGGAGGACCAGATCACGATCTGCGAATGAGATGGAGACCTACGAGAACTGACCGAACAGGCGCATGCGATCTCATAGCGAAGGACGATCGGCCCTAGCGGTGCAGAGCACCGCTAGGCCAGAATGAAACTGGATGCGATCCGGTCCAATCACACATCCAAGTCCCCCACTCCCACATCATCCGCGCGATTCATGATGAAATTAAATCTCGCCGCGGGATCCTTGCCCATCAGCTCACTGACGATGCGATCCGTCTCGAGGGCGTCCGCGATGTTCACGCGCAGCATGCGGCGCGTGCGCGGGTTGAGAGTGGTGTCCCAGAGCGTCTTGGCCATCATCTCGCCGAGGCCCTTGAAGCGCGTGATGTCGGCCTTGGTGTTGCCCTTCTGCTTTTCTTTGAGCAGGCGGTCACGGTCGGCGTCGTCCGCAGCCCAGTACGTCTCTTTGCCGAGGTCGATGCGATACAAAGGCGGCATCGCGACGAATACGCGACCCTCGCGGATCAGCTCCGGCAAGTGGCGGTACAGGAACGTCAAGAGCAGTGTCGTGATGTGGTGGCCGTCGGAGTCGGCATCCGCCAAGAGAACGATGCGGTGATAGCGCAGCTTACTGAGCTCGAAGTTCGGGCCGATGCCGCAGCCGAGCGCAGTCACCAGATCAGCCAGTTCCTTGTTCTCGATGACTTTGCCGACGCTCATGCCCTCGGTGTTCAGCACCTTGCCGCGCAGCGGCAGAATGGCCTGGGTATTGCGATCGCGGCCCTGTTTGGCGGAGCCGCCTGCGGAATCACCTTCGACGATGAACAATTCCGTTTGGTCACGGTTGTGCGTCAGGCAGTCCGCCAGCTTGCCGGGTAGGGTGAGCCGGCCACTGGTTGCGCTCTTGCGCGAGACCGACGCCGAGGCGGCGCGGGAGGCTTCGCGCGCGCGCGCGGACAGGATGATGCGCGCGACGATCTGCTCGGCCACGGTGCGGTTGGAGTTGAGCCATTGCTCGAGCACTGGACGCAACATGCTGTCGACCACCGACTGCACTTCGGGGTTGTTCAGGCGATCCTTGGTCTGACCCTGGAACTGCGGTTCAGCTAGGAAAATGCTCAGCACCGCCGCCCAACCTTCGCGGATGTCTTCCGCAGTCAGATTGACGCCGCGTGGCGCCAGGTTGTGCGTGTCGATGTAGTTGCGGATGGCCTTGGCCACGCCCGCGCGCAGACCGTTCTCGTGCGTGCCACCCGACCCCGTGGGGATGCCGTTGACGTAGCTCTTGACTACTTCTTCGGTCGCTTCCGTCCACTGGAACACCACCTCGAGCCGCAGATCTTCGCCGTCCTTGTTGAGCGCGAACGGCGCGTCGTGCACAGGTTTCGAGTGCGCGGCAGCAAGGAGTTTCTTCAGGTAGTCGACGATGCCTTCCTGATGGAAGAACGTCTCCTTCTTGCCGGTGCTCTCATCGCTGAAGTTGACCTTCACGCCGCGGTGCAAATAGCTGGCGATCTCGAGGCGATCTCGAATCGTGTCCGCGTTGAAGTCGATCTTCGGGAAGATGGTGGGATCGGGATGAAAGAAGACGGACGTGCCCGAGCCTTTGGCCGAGCCGAGCTTCTTCAGCTTCTGCGTCACCACGCCGCGGCTGAACTCGATCTGCCATTCGGCGCCGTCGCGCTTCACGGTCACTTGCACCTTGGAGGACAGTGCGTTCACGACCGACGCGCCGACGCCGTGCAGGCCGCCCGCGGTCTTGTAGTTGCCGCCTTCGAATTTGCCGCCCGCGTGCAGCGTCGAGTACACGATTTCGAGGGCAGACTTCTTGTGCTGGGGGTGCAGGTCGACCGGAATGCCGCGCCCGTTGTCGCTGACCGTGACCGATTGGCCGTTTTTGTGCAGCGTGACGTTGATCTCGGTAGCGTGGCCGTTCATGGCCTCGTCGACTGAGTTGTCGACGATTTCCCAGACCAAGTGGTGAAGCCCGGTCGAGCCCACGCCGCCGATGTACATACCGGGGCGCTTGCGGACGGGGTCAAGCCCCTCCAGGACCGTGATGTCTTTAGCCGTATATGTGGTTGCCATGGGTTTCGAACTAGTTCCGGGGTCGGGGCCCCAAAACCTGGGGAGAGGCCCCGCGGAATCTACTTCCGCGGGTGCGGGGCTGCGCCCGATGACGGATGCTCGGCTTCGGTTTCAGTTTCAGTTTCAGTTTCAGTTTCAGTTTCAGTTGGACAGGGGTTGCGGAGCGGCGGGCGTTTCGATCACGACCTTCACCAACTTCCCGCGCTTGATGACGTCACGACCCTTACCGCCGCGTGCCGTGAGCTCGTAGTCGCCGCGCGCTAGGCGCTTCTCGCCGCCGAGTGAGGTCTCGAGCAGCAAGGTTTCTTGTGCGTCCTTGGTCGCCTTCATGCCTACCAAGGCATCGCCGTCGTCCAGCTTGACGAGCTGCACGCCCTTTCCTGGGCCGGACAGATAGCTCACTTCGTCGACCGTGCAGTACAAGGCGCGACCTTCACGCGTCGCGGCCATCACCACTTCTTTGCCGCGCACCAACGAGACGCCGACGACCTGCGCGCCCTCCGACGGCTTGGCGTAGCGCCGCCCAGTGCGGGTGCTTGGTTCGATGAACGGCGCAATACCGATGCTGAATGCGTAGCCGTCCGACGTGGCGGCCACGAGGTAAGTCTTCGGTCGCTTGCCCTCGCGCTCGGCCGTGTCACCCACCACGCGCGAATCAAGCGAGAAGCAGGCCATGATTTTCTCGCCGTCTTTGAGCTTGAACAGCTTCTGAATCGGCTCGCCGTAGCCGCTCGTGGCCGGCACGTCGATCATGCGGCAGCTGTACACCGTGCCGAAATTCGAGAAGAAGGCCAGGCTTTCACGGGTCGAGCCCGCAACGCAGGCCAGCACCGCGTCACCCTCGCGCAGGCGAGTGGAGACCGGATCCTTGATCTCCTTCTGGCGCTTCACCCAGCCGTCGCCAGTGAGCAGGACCACGTTGTCCTCCGCGACGATCAGATCCTCTTCGCTGAACTCTTGCTCGTCGGTGATGTTCTCGATCAGCGTGCGGCGCTTGCCGTTCTTCCCGAACTTCTCGGCCACGACGAGCAACTCTTGGCGGACCAAGCCCCAGCGGCCCTTGGACTCCTGGTCGTTGAGCAGGTCCTTGATGTCCTTCGCGCGCTTGCGCTTGTCCTTGAGCTCTTTCTGGATGACCAAGATCTCCAGGCGCGCCAAACGATACAGCTTGAGCTCCAAGATGGCGTCGGTCTGCTCGGCGTCGAGCTGGAACTTGGCCATGATCTTGTGCGCGGCATCCGACTTGCCCTCGGACGCGCGGATGATTTTCAAGATCTGATCCAGCGCGTCGAAGACCTTCTCGAAGCCCTCCAGGATGTGGATGCGCCTGAGCAATACCGACAGCTCATGCGCCAAGCGGCGGGTGACTACGTCCAGACGGAAATGCAGGAAGTGCCAGAGAATTTGCTGCAAATCCAGGCGCTCGGGGCGGCCGACCTCCGGGTTTTCCGTTGGCACCAAGCACGTCAGGTTGACAGCGAAGTTCGTCTGCAGCGGGGTGTGCTTGAACAAGTACGCCAGCACTTTGTGCTCGTCGGCTTCCTTCTTCAGTTCGAGCTCGATGCGCACGTCGTCGGTCGAAACGTCGCGCACGTCCAGCAACATCGGCATTTTGCGCGACACCACGACGTCCGCGATGCGTTCCACCAACGTGGACTTGTTCACGGAGTACGGGATGCTCGTGATATTCAGCGTCTTCGTGGTCTTGCCGGTTTCGGCCAGTTCCCAGGTGCCGCGCACCTTCAAGGAGCCTTGCCCGGTCTCGTAGACTTGCTTGATCTCTTCGGCGCTAGCGACAATCAGGCCACCGGTTGGGAAATCCGGACCCTTGATGGTGCGGCACAGTTCGCGCGACGTGAGCTGTCGCCCCTCGAGCAGCGCGTCCAGGAACCGCACGGCAGCGGCCACCACTTCTTCCGGATTGTGCGGCGGAATGTTGGTGGCCATACCGACGGCGATCCCGGCGGCACCGTTGATCAGCATGTTCGGGATGGCCGACGGCAAGACCACGGGCTCTTGCTTAGTGCCATCGTAGTTCGGCCGAAAATGCACGGTATCCTCGTCGATCTCCGAAAGGAGTTCGTCTGCGAGGGTGGCCAGGCGGCATTCCGTGTAGCGGTAGGCGGCCGCCGGATCGCCGTCGAGCGAGCCGAAATTCCCGGAGCCGTCGACGAGCGGGGCTCGCAAATTGAAGGACTGCGCCATGCGCACCAGGGCGTCATAAATCGAAGCGTCACCGTGCGGGTGGTAGCTGCCCATCACGTCGCCCACGATTTTCGCGCACTTACGGTGCTTGGCGTCGCCGGTCACACCCTGTTGCCACATCGTGTAAAGGATGCGGCGCTGCACCGGCTTCAGGCCGTCACGGACGTCCGGAATGGCGCGGCTGGTGATGACCGACAAGGCGTAGTTCAGGTACCGGGTCTGCGCGATCTCGTGCAAAGCCGACGGTTCTTCCGGGAACAGCGGCGGTTCATCGCCGCCGCCGCCTGGACCGCCGCGCCGCTTCTTGGGCGGTTCGCCGTTACCTGAGGAGTCTTTCTTGCTCTTGCTCTTGCCTGTCGCCAACGTTTCGCCTTCCCCGGCGACCCCTTCGGGCGCCGGCACGCGCGATTCGCTAGCTTTCTTTCCGGCCGAAAGTCAATATCTTCAGAAGAAATGCGGGTCAGCCCGACGAAAGCTACCTGGTTTGGGTGCGCCCTGTGTGCGCTGGCGGCGCTCCCGGTGACATGCCGACGCGCTCCAACGGACCCGGACGCCCCCGCCTGCGGAAACGACGGAATCGTCAGTTCGCGTCGCGATACCAGCGCGGACGGCCGCGAAATCGCAGCGGAAATCGTGACAGATAGCTGCCAGGGCTGCGCTCACGACGTGCGCGCGGGCGCTTTGCCGGGCTCCCCGTGCAGCGCGGCTTCGGTTTGTGCCGAAGTTTGCTGTGATTGCGCCGGTAGCAGCCCAATCATGCGCTACCGGGCGCGCGTTTGTGCTGCAGGCACCTGCGCAGACGCGAAAACGACCTGCGGGCGGGCCAAAGCCGCGATTAGACCAGACGTTTGCCAGCCGCCTTAGGCTTCAATCCTCGCTGCGGAACTCGTCCACGGCGATGCCGTAGCGCTTCATCCAACGATGAATTTGCATGCGCGCCTTGCCGAGTTCACGGCCCACCGCGGCCACGTTGCCTTGGTGATGCACCAGCATTGCGCGCAGTTCCTGCTCGCTCGGCACAGCCAACGCGGCGGGTTCGGGGGCGCGCACCGGCGGCACAAGCGATTGGCCTTTGCCGTAGTCCGTCATCGCTTCCAGCACCGCTTCAGGGAGCACTTCTGGGCCCAACAGCGGGCCCGGTGAGAGAGCGACGGAACGCTTGATGCATGCTTCGAGCTCACGCACGTTGTACGGGAAATCATGCTGCAAAAGCCCGGTCATGTACGGGAACGACAGCGCGTAGCTCGGGTATCCGGCGCGCGCGAGGAAGCTGCGCGCGAGCACGTGGACGTCTTCTTTGCGCTCGTGCAGCGGCGGTAAGAATACCTCGTATTCGTTGAGGCGCGCGTACAGGTCCTCGCGAAAACGGCCCTCGCGTTGCATGCGATCTAGGTCGCGATGGGTCGCGCAAATCACGCGAATGTCCACCTTCTCCGGGACGGTGGCGCCCAACGGCAGCACTTCTTTGGCCTGCAAAACGCGTAGCAATTTCGTCTGTGCGTCGAGCGGCATGTCGCCAATTTCGTCGAGGAAGAGCGTGCCGCCATCGGCAGCGCGGATCAGCCCGGGTTTGTCGCGATCCGCTCCGGAAAACGCACCGCGTTTGAAGCCAAATAGCTCACTTTCCAGCAGCAGAGCAGGGATGGCCGCGCAGTTGACTGCGCCAAAACGGCCTGGCCGTCCGCTCAAACGATGCAGCTCACTGGCCACCACTTCTTTCCCCGTGCCGCTCGCGCCGCGTAGGACGACGCTGAGCGGTGTCGGCGCGACACGCTCCAGTTCCGCCACGATGCGGTCCACTTGCAGGCCGCCCACGAGCAAGCTCGGGTGCGCGGCGCGCCTCGTGCGGCCACGGCTCATCGAGCCGTCCAAGCGATAGCTGGCGAACGCGTCGGCATCTCGCTCGACGAATTTGAAGATCGCATCACCGATGCGGACTTCATCGCAGTGCTCGAGGTGGCTGCCCTGCACGCGCCGACCATTCACGATGACTCCGTTGCGGCTGCCCAAGTCACGAACGTGATACGCGCCGTTGGCCCAGCCGATCTCCGCGTGCTTGCGCGACACGGCGGGCACGTCGAGCTCGAGTTCCACACCGGGTTCGCGCCCGATCACCATGCGTTCCTGTTGGAACGGAAACGCGGCGGGTAGCTTGGCCCAAGACTCGGCGTAGAGCAGCACGAACCCTGCGACGGGCCCCGAGCCAGGACCCTGCGCGGTGGTCCCGAACTCCTGCATGGCGCCCGTGGTGTAGTCGACCATCGAGCTGCTAGAATACGCTTCTGCCATGGATACCGAAACACTCCGCGTGGCCGCCGTCCAACTTCAGAGCCAAGACGCCGTGTTGCTCAATCTCGCCGAATGCCGCCGGCTCGTCAGCGCTGCGCGCGAGGCCGGCGCGAAGCTCGTGGTGCTGCCCGAGAATTTCGCCTACTTCGGCGCGGAAGAGGGCAAGCGCGCGAGTGCGGAGCGCCTGGGGGACCTGAACGCGCCCATCCAAAAAGCGCTCTCGGAGTTGGCTCGCCAGACTGGCGTGTTCCTGGTCGCGGGCGGCTTCCCGGAGGCCTCGAGCGACGGCGCGCGGCCGTTCAATACGGCGCTGGTCTTCGACCCCGATGGCGCTCTCGTGAATTCATACCAAAAGATCCACCTGTTCGATGTCGCACTTCAGGACGGCACGACCCTGTCCGAATCATCCGGCACCATGGGCGGGCCGAGTGACCGCCTGGTGCACTTCGACATCGGCTCGTTCCGCGTCGGCGTCTCGATTTGCTACGACCTGCGCTTCCCCGAGCTGTATCGCGGCTTGGTGTCGCGTGGCGCCAACGTGCTGCTCGTGCCCGCCGCTTTCACGGCGCACACGGGCAAGGATCATTGGCACCCGCTCTTGCGCGCCCGCGCCATCGAATCACAGGCGTACGTGGTCGCTGCCGGGCAATGGGGCAAGCACCCGCAGGGTCGCACGACCTACGGGCATTCCCTGGTGGTGGATCCCTGGGGCACGGTCATCGCCGAAGCGTCGGATCAAGTCGGCTTCGTCACCGCCGCGCTCGACCGCGCGTACATAGACCGCGTGCGCGCCGCGATTCCCTGCCTAAATCACCGGCGCATTTGAACTCATCCTCTTCATCCGGAAAACCCGATGCGTTGCCGAAACCAGCACCGCCCGGCAAGCTCGGGTTTCGGCGACGCTTCGGCGAGCACCGGAGCGGAGGCTACTGCCTGTAGCTGAGCACCGGAGCACAGCCGAAACGAAGCCCAAACCCGAGATCGCCGAGGCTCGTTTCAGGTCGCCCGGCACTCTCCCCACCCCAAAATCAGAGATGGCGTTTGGCGATTTCCGTCCAAGTGCCGGACGGCTCGAGCGAGATGTAGCTCTTCCAAAATGGCCGAGCCTTGCTCGTCTCGCCGATTTGCTCGTAGGCCATCGCGAGATTGAAGTACGCGTCCGAAAATTTGGGATCCGCTTCGATGGCGCCGTGGAATAGCGGCACGCTCAGCTCTGGCTGGCCGCGCTCGAGCATCACGTAGCCCAGGTTGTACTGGGCTTCCGGCTGCCGCACGTCGATTTCGAGTGCCTTCTTGTACAAGATTTCGGCCGCCTCGGCGTCGTGCCGGCGGAAACGAATATTGCCGAGGTTGGTGTACGCGATGGCCAACCACGGATCGAGTGCGATCGCTTCGCGATACAAACCCTCGGCGTCATCCATGGACAACGGGTCTTCGTCGAGTTGGCTCGCGCGCAGGTACAGTTCGTACGCAGTGCGCGCGCGCTCACGGCCCGCCGAGGGGCGCAACACCCGCACGACGTCGTCCCTGAGCGACTTCACTTCGAAGTCGAGCACCATCTGACCGGTGAGCGGCTCGAACGCGCCGTCCGTTGTGTGCACGATCACGCGCTGCCCATCGGAGACGATGCGCAGCTCTTGCAATGGGCGCGTCACTTTCGGCAGGGAGCGCTTGAGCGCCCCGACAGCGCGCGTCACGTCGCGCAGGCGGACGCGCTGTTCGAGTAACGATTGCGCAGTGCGAAGCGCGATCAGATCCGAAAACGAATACGCGCGCCGGCCACGGCGACGCCCCGTCGGCGAGACCACGCCCGCGCGATCGAACGTGCGCAAGCGTGCCGGTGAGATCCCGAGCAAACGCGAAATCTCTCCGCTCGAGAACAGATCGGTTAACGGCTCGCGCCCGGCGCTGGCTTCGCCGACCGGCGACAGTGCGCCTTGGTCGCGTTTCTGCACACGACCACCACCTGGCCCGAAGACCACGTGGATTATCTTCTCGTCGCGCTGTCTTTTGCGACTCATTCGCTTTCTGTTCCCGCCTGCTCTTGAAAGGACGACCTTCTAATTCTTCTGCGCAGCGCTTCGTGTCAAGTGCCACGCCAAGGATCGACGGGGCACCGCAGAATGACGCGGTCGATCGAGCTTGGCCCGCGGTCCTCATTCGTCGCCACGATGCGCGTGCCCCGCGTCGCAGTGTGGGACACCTAGCGAAAATGCTCCTTGACGAGAGCCGAGGGCTGCTCTTCGTGTCGCGTCGTCGCGAGCCGGCGCGGCTGCGACACGCGCAACGTAGAGTCGCTTCGAGCGCAACGACAATCACGACGCGCGCGACGGACGTTTCGGTAGAGCGGACGCAACTTTGCGCGGCGCGCGCGCGGGGCGTTCGCTGTTCTTGAACACGCGCGCTTCGACTTCGACGTCGACACGGATGCCGCGCTTGTCTTGGCGCACGAATAGCTCGGCGCGCACCCGTCCGATCGGCGCTCCCGATCGAACCTGCGCTTCGAGGCAAGCGATGCGGATGGCGCGCAGGCGTGCGTGCGGATCGCTGGCGATGAGCCGGGTGATGTCCGCGGCTCGGTCCTTGGGCACCGACCCGCCTTGCGAGGCGAAGGGCAGGAGCACGCTGGTCGACCCGTAGTAGGTCGCACCGTCGGGCTCGGTACGTGTCGCCCCCTCGCTCATCACGTCGGCGGCTTCGAACAGTTCGCGCAGGCGGTAGTCCGCCGACTGCCAGAACTCGAGCGTGCGGGTCTTGCCCAGCGACAACGCTCGTGCTTTGGCCGGACCAGGCCCGCTCAGCTTACGCGCCATGCCCCCTGCTCCCGCGCGCCGCGGCGCGCACCTCGGCCGGCCCGCGAGATAGCGTTGCTCGGGTGGGGCCGTGCTCGCGCGGCCGCGCTGTCAGAAAGTCCACGAATCGGATCGTATGTCGCTTGCCCAAACAACACGAAGTTCGTCGCAAGTTTTGCGTTTTACCGCCTAAATCGCGGGTGCGGCGTGCCGTCCGGCGAAAACCGCCGCCCGCCGCTTACTTGCCCGCGGCTCGCAGCATCAGGGAAAATCTCGCAAAACTCGGCCAATCCTGAGGAGTTTTCCGATGAACAGCAGCACTTCCCGAAACGCATACACCGGTCACGAGCGACGCCAGCATCGCATGTATGTGACGCGCAACACCGAGTACCACTTCCGCGGTGAAACCTGTATTGCGGTTCGAGACCGCAAATCAGGTCGCTTTTTGCAGTCGCACCTGGCGGTGCAGCGCACCCTTTCGGGCGGCGTGAAGTACCAAGGGAACGGCACCGCGATTCCTTCGTGTGCTCCGCCTCGCGTGGGCGAAGCGTTGTATTTCGGCGACGACGGTCGTGAGCTGGTCACCAGCTTGTGTTCGAGCATCGAGCGCCCCGAGCGGCGGTTGGTCGCGTCCTATCCAGCGGGCTGAGTTTGGCGGGCGGGGCGGAGCGCGGCGCCGCCACCCCGGGTCCGCCGGACATGTTCAACCACTTGGGGGTTTTCTGAGGGATTTGCGCGTAATTCCCTGCACCCAAAATCAGTCTTTCGCGGTGCTCTGCGAACACGGATTCGCAGCGCCGTCGGCCGATACTTCAAAAAACCGCGATTTCGTGTGGTTCGGCGAGCGCCAAAAGTTCGGCATCATTCTTGGATAGGCAGGCGCGTCCGGTTCCCCGGTCGAAGGGCAGAATTTCCAATCATGGCTCAATCGTCCCCCATCGCCTCCCTCAGCCCCAAAGCCGACCCGCGCGCGGTCGAGATCCTGGCTAAAAACATTTACCGCGAGTTCCGCGCGAGCGGTTTCTCGGAGCGTGATGTCTTGGCTCTAGCCGGAGAGCTGCTTGGTCTGGTCACGCGCGACGTAAAGGCAGAAAAGGCGCCTCTCTGAGCGTTTTCTAGGTTTGGGCACCCGCTCGGCGTCGCGTTCGACGCAGCCCGAGGCCCAATCCGTTTGCACCGTCGGCCCGCATCGCGAACAGCGCGAGTGCGGGTCGTTCGTTTTTTGTGGCTGGTTTGCGCACAAATTGTGCGCGTTTCGCGGCAGCCGGGCCGCGAACTTCGGGCGCTTCGGGTTTTGCCGCCAGTTTTGGCAACGGGCGGCGTGTTTCACGCCGGCGTGCATGATACCCTGTGGCCTCTCGTGGGTCCGCTCGGAGACGTACGTTTCAAGTGATTGCACCGACATCGTCCGCCAAAGCTCCGATGTTCGCGATCATCGTCCACGAGAAGGGCGGCGCCGAGCGGCGTGAAGTGTTCGACACGGCTGAGCTGACTGTCGGGCGGGTACAGGGCAATGAGTTGATGTTGCCCAAGGGGAACGTTTCCAAGCGTCATGCGCGCCTGCTCTACCGCGACGGCCGTTTCATCGTCACGGACCTAAACAGCACCAACGGCACCTACGTCAATCGGCGCAAGATCACCCAAGCGACCATCGTGCGCGAGGGGGATCGTATCTACATCGGGGACTTCGTGCTGCGCATCGAAAGCGGCGGCGCGCAATCCGCCCCCGAGGACTTCCGCACCGGCCCGTCTCCCTCGGCGAGTTCCTTGTCCAGCGCGCCCGACGCAATTTCCAATGTATCCGCGCGCCCTGACGTGGGCCCGGATGACTTCACGCATACGCCCGCAGGGCTCAAGGCAACGGGTCATGGCGGGTCGAGCCCCGTCTCGTCTGACAACCCTGCGCGGCTGGATCCGCCTGCGGAGACCACGGGCACGCACAGTGTGGTCCGCACCACCGAGGACGAGCGCCCGGAGTTTGGGCCCAGCTCCGCGCGCGAGATTGTGCGCGTCTTGGTCGAACGCGTCACTCTGGATTTGGGGGATGTGGATTTGCTCGCGCCCGTACCGCCGTCGCTCGGTGAGCGCATTGACGGCCTGCTCCAACAAGCGTGGAGTGATCTGAGCGAGAACCAAGACGTTCCCATGAGCTTGGCTGCGGACCGCGCCATCGACCTCGCGCGCTGTGAGCTCGTCGAACACGGGCCACTCACCGAGTTGATCGCCGATCCAAGCGTTTCGGAGATTGGCGTCACGCGCTTTGACCGTGTGGTTTCCGTGCGCAACGGACGCAATATCCCGTTCGATCCCGGCTTCTCCTCGGACCTTTCGCTGCGCTGGGCGGTATCTCGCTTGTGTGCTGAGGCGGATGCGCCGGTGCGACCGGGGGAGGACGTGATCGAGCGGCGCATCCTGCCGGGAGTGCGGTTGTCCGCGGTGGTCGGCTCAATCGCCGCGAGTGGTGCATGCGTGGCAATTCGGAAATTCCGCCGCGTGTCGGTCACGCTGGAAGAGCTTGTGCGTCGCGGCGCGATCTCGCGCGCGATGGCGACATTCCTCCAGCAATGCGTGTCCGCGCGCGTAAACGTGCTGGTCGTCGGGCCGCGCGATGGCGGAGTCGAGGCGTTGCTCGCCGCGCTCGCGCAATCTCCCACGGACGGCCCTTGCGTGTTCATCGGTGAGCGTGAGCCCGGCGGCCCCGACACCAATTTCTTGGTCACCGGCGGGGACGCTGCGTCCACCGCGGGCGCGCTGCGAATGGCCACGTCCTTTCCGGGGGCGCGCATCGTCGCGGAGCTGTTCAACGGCGAGCTGTGCGCCAAGGTCGTAGAATCCATCGCGGACGGCGGTGACGGCGTGATCGCAGCCCGCTATGCTCCGAGCATGCGTCGCGGCCTTTCGCGCTTGCCCGGTGTCGTCGCTGCCGAGCGCCCGCAGATCCGCATCGCTGCCGCCCGGGAGCTCGTCGCGAACGCCTTCGAGATCGTGGTGGAGGTGGCGCGTTTGCGCGACGAACGCCACCGCGTGCTGCGCATATCCGAAGTCAGCGGCGTCAGCGGCGAAGAAATCCAAGTCCAGGATGTGTTTACCTTCGTCATGGATCGCACGGCCGCCGGCGGCGCAATCGAAGGCACCTTCAACGCCAGCGGCGTTGTGCCGCAAGTCGTCGAAACTCTGCGCAGCCGCGGTACTACCGTCGAAAGCGCGATCTTTAGTCGGCCCCCGTCGCGCTGAGCGCTCTGACCTGCCCTCGCGCGCGAAGCAGTTCAGCCGCCTCTGGCTCTTTTCTTCGGTGCGCGCGAAGCGGCGCACGCCACGCCCCAGCGTGCGCCCAGCAGTTCAGCCGCCTGCCTGCTCCTCTCACCCTCTCCGGTGCGCGCGAAGCGGCGCACGCCACGCCCCAGCGTGCGCCCAGCAGCCTCAGCCGCATGCCCGGAACCAAGACGAGCGAAAATTCTTGGAAGACCAGATCACGATCTGCCAATGAGATGGAGGCCTACGAGAACTGACCGAACAGGCGCATGCGATCTCAAAGCGCAGCGCGAGCGGCCTAGCGGTGCCCGACGCCGCCAGGCAAAAACACAACCCCCCGCCATCGAGATCGCAGCGTCTCCAGTCAGCAACAGCGCGCGCTAGGAGGTGCGATGCTGGACCGCGGCCGCCCACTCACGCATCAGTCGTGCGCGTCTTCTTGCTTCGCCTTGGCGAGTTTGCGCCCCATCATGCGCTTTTTCAGGGCGCTGAGCTTGTCGATCATCAGCACGCCGTTCAGGTGATCGGTCTCGTGTTGGATGGCGACAGCGAGTAGGCCGTCCGCTTCGAGTTCGAAGGGCTTGCCGGAGCGATCCAAGGCGCGCACCTTCACGCGCTCGGCGCGCTTGATCTCTTCGGTGACGCCGGGGAAGGAGAGGCAGCCCTCTTCCCACGTTTGCACGCCATCCTTCTCGAAGATCTCGGGATTGATGAAGGCCAGGAGCTGGCTCGGCTCATCTTCACCTGCGCAGTCGACCACGAAGATGCGCTGCGCGATGCCGACCTGGTTCGCGGCGAGCCCGCACCCGGGCGCGTCGTACATGGTTTCGGCCATGTCATCCACCAGCGCTTGAATTTCCGGAGTCACCTCCGAAACGGGCTTCGCTACCTCGCGCAGGCGCGCGTCGGGATACTCGAGAATCTCGCGGATCATGGCTTGTCCCACTCAAGGTAACACCCGAGATCAGGTGTCGCAACCCGAGGGGCTCTCGGGCCTGTCCCTGAATGCCGACACCCCGTAAACGTGCCCGCGCCCGAAAAACGGACACCGCGGCCCAACGGCGCTTCGCACTCGCACCCGCAAGCTGCCGCCAGGCGACCCACAAAAACCAGATCAGAGGGCGACCGGGCCCGGGCACGTTCAGGGGCCTGAATACAGAGACACGCTCTAAGTGCCGGTGAGCGTTCGCCCGGTTTTCTTCGGGTACGCGATGGGGCCCCAAACGTAGGCGTCAGTGCCGCACAGCTCCCAGCGCGCCGGATCGATGCGCGGCGCGTCAGCGGGATTGTCGGGCCCCGCCCAATCCACCGCGCCTGGGCGCCCACGCGGACCCAGCAGCAACGGCGCCATGAATACGTGCAGCTGATCCGGTAAGCGATGCGCCAGCAAGCTACCGGCGAGCTCCGAGCCGCCTTCGGCCATCACGCTCACCACTTCGCGCGCGGCGAGCTCGCGGAACATCACCACTGGATCGCAGCGGCCCTCGGCCGTAGCGGGGACGCGGATCACCCGCACTCCCAATTGCGCGAGTGCTGCTTCGGATGTGCTCGGCGCGGCGAGCGTGGTCACCACGCAGGTGGGGATCTCGTGTGCGGTTTGCACGACTTGGCTAGTTAGCGGAATGCGCAGCTTGCTATCGACGACGACGCGGATGGGGCTGCGCCCCGGTACGTCACGCACGGTGAGGCGCGGGTTGTCCGTGAGTACCGTGTTGATGCCGACCATCACGGCATCGTGGTGAGCGCGCAGTGTTTGCACGCGGATGCGCGCTTCCGGGCAGGTGATCCACTTTGAAGCGCCCGTGCGCGTCGCGATGCGGCCGTCGAGCGAAATGGCGAGCTTCAACGTGACGAAGCTGGTGTGCTCAGTGACGTACTTCGCCCAGGGCTGAATGAGCGCCTTCGCGGCGGCTTCCTGCACGCCGATCGTGACCTCCACGCCCGCAGCCTGTAGGCGTTCGATGCCGCCGCCCTGCACGCGCGGATCCGGATCACGGCAGCCGATCACGACGCGCGCGAGGCCGGCAGCCAGGATCGCGTCCACACACGGGGGGGTACGCCCTTCGTGGTTGCACGGCTCCAGGCTGACGTACAAGGTCTTGCCGCGCGCGGCGCCCGCGGCTTTTTTCAGGGCCACTATCTCTGCGTGGTCCAGGCCTGCGGCTTCGTGAAATCCTTCAGCGATGATCGTGCCGTCCGCGGCCGCGACTACGGCGCCAACGTGCGGATTCGGCGTCGGATCGCCTCCGGTGCCGAGCTCGATCGCTCGCAGCATCAGGTCGCTATCGAGATCTTTCATGCTTCACTCCGCATCCCGAGAGCGCACGAGCTTGCCCATCTCGACCATGAACTCGTCTATGTCTCGGAACGAGCGGTAAACGCTGGCAAAACGCACGTACGCAACATCGTCCAACGTTTTGAGACGCAGCATCACCCGTTCGCCAATCACCAGCGAGGGGACTTCTTTCTCGCCGCTTTCCGCGAGTTCTCTTTCTAGGGCTTCGGCGTGCTCTTCGAGCGCGTCCGCCGACACCGGACGCTTGTTGCAGGCGATGCGCAAGCTGCGCAGCACCTTTTCGCGATCGAACGGCTCGCGCTCGCCGTCCTTCTTCACGACGGTGGGCAGCGTGTGCTCAACACGCTCGTAAGTGGTGAACCGGCGCTTGCAGGCGTCGCACTCGCGACGCCGCCAAGTCACGGTTCCGCCAGCAGCCAATCGTGAGTCGACCACGCGGCTATCCATTTCGCGACAATACGGGCACTGCATGAGACCGGTACTCGATGCGAGTCCCGAGGACTCTCGTCAGCCCTCGAACGCCGAGAAGATGAGAGTCACGTTGGTGC
>JBDTJC010000129.1:0-11067 GCA_039936055.1 Polyangiaceae bacterium
TTCGCAACTCTGGAAGGGCCCCCTTTGAAGACTTTTCGCAAGTTTTCTGAGGGGGCTTTTTTGCTCGACCCTCAACGAACCTGATCAGGAACGAGCTGACGTCCCGCGATCTACGTGCGCGTGCTCAACCGGTAGCACCTCGAGAGCCAGGCGTGTCCGCACTACTTGGACATCCTTGCTAGAGCCCTCGCGCAGATCCGCCTTGGTGAGCAGGATTACGGGTTCGATACCGCCAGCCCGCGCTACTACGACCGCTCGCTCGAGCAGCGCGGTGTTTGGCTCCCTATCCAGTGCCCAAACTATGAGCGCGATATCGATATTTGCCCCGAGCAGTTGCGCTTCGGCTTTGCCGCCAGCACGGCGCCGCATCAGCACCGTCCTGCGCGGGATGAGACGTTGTATCATGACGACATCGGAGTTCGTCCCGACGGGTTCGGGAATCAGTACCCAGTCCCCGACCACGGGCAACTCCGCTGCGCTGGCTGCCGCGCGTCGGAGGCGTCCCGCTACTGTTGCAGCGATCCGCTCGTTGCCCGTGTCGATCCACACGCCCGCCCCCGCTTGGCGAACGACGCGCGCTGGCACGTTGGCGCCGCTGTTGCTCTCGTTGAGCGCTTGTCGTTGCCAGTCACCCCAGCCGAGCGCTGCAAGATTCTCGTCAGCGCTCGGCTGTCTCATCGTCATGACGGTTGCGACTAGGCGAGCTGCATTCGGAGCCGCTTGGCTGCGTTCACCATGTTCTGCAGCGCCGGCAGTACCTCCTCCCAGTTGCGGGTCTTGAGGCCGCAGTCCGGATTTACCCACAAGCGTCGGGGCGGGATCTTCTTCGCGGCCTTGCTCATCAGGTCCACGATTTGCTGCTCGGTCGGCACGTTTGGCGAATGAATGTCGTAAACGCCAGGCCCGATCTCGTTCGGGTACTCGAAGCGGTCGAACACGTCCAGCAGCTCCATGTCCGAGCGAGATGTTTCTATCGTGATGACGTCCGCATCCATCGCCGCAATGGCCTCGATGATGTCGTTGAACTCCGAGTAACACATATGTGTGTGAATTTGTGTCTCGTTCGCCACGCCGTTGGCGGTGATGCGGAAAGAATCCACGGCCCACTTCAGGTATTCTTGCCATTCGGAACGGCGCAGCGGAAGCCCCTCGCGCAGGGCGGCCTCGTCGATTTGGATGATGCGCACCCCAGCCCGCTCCAGATCTTGCACCTCTTCGCGGATGGCTAGGGCGAGCTGATAGCAGGAGACCGACCGCGGTTGATCGTCTCGAACGAACGACCAATTCAGGATTGTGACCGGGCCGGTCAGCATGCCTTTCATCGGTTTCTTAGTTAGCGATTGCGCGTAGCGAATCCACTCCACGGTCATGGCCTTGGGCCTGCTGATGTCGCCGAACAGGATGGGCGGCTTCACGCAGCGCGAGCCGTATGACTGCACCCAGCCGAGTTCGCTGAAAGCGTACCCGTCCAGCTGCTCGCCGAAATACTCCACCATGTCGTTGCGTTCGGCCTCACCGTGCACGAGTACGTCCAGGCCGAGCTTCTCCTGCTCGCGCACCGCACGCTCGATCTCCTTGTGCATCTGTGCCGTGTAAGCGAGGGCATCGAGCTTTCCTGCTCGAAACTCGCTGCGCGCTTTGCGGATCTCAACCGTCTGCGGAAAAGAACCGATAGTCGTGGTGGGGAAATTGGGCAGCTTGAACGCCTGCGCCTGCACGCTGGCACGTTTGGCGTATGGAGCTTTTCGCTCTCCGAGGCTCGCAGACAACGCTTTGACTGCGATCTGCACCTCTGGATTGTGCACGCGCTTCGAGCTGCGACGGCTCTCCAGCGCTCGAGCATTGTCGGCCAGCGCTTCTTTCACGGCGGCCCGACCTTGGTTCAGCGCGGTACCGAGCACTCGTACTTCGTCCAGCTTTTGCTGCGCGAAAGCCAGCCAGGAGAGCAGCTCGGCGTCGAGCTTCTTCTCGCTCGCCAAATCCACTGGCACGTGCAGGAGCGAGCAAGTCGGTGCGAGCCACAGGCGATCCCCGAGCTTCTGCTGAATCGGCTCGAGATAGTCGAGCGCCTTGCCGAGGTCCGCCTTCCAAATGTTGCGGCCGCTCACGACGCCCAGCGACAGCACGCTTCCTTCAGGCAACTTGCCGAGCAAGGGCTCGACCTCGCCTCGGGCACTTACCGCATCAAGGTGAATCCCATCGACTGGCAGTGACGCAGCAAGCTGCAGATTTTCTCCGAGACGCCCGAAGTATGTCGCAAGGAGCAGCTTGCTGCCTGCGCCTTTCAGGGCGTTGTAGGCTGTCGTGAAGGCTTGTTGCCACAAAGGGCCAAGCTCGGTCACCAGTGCCGGCTCGTCGATTTGAACCCAATCGACGCCCGCGCGCGCCAGCGTCGCGAGTAGCTCGCGGTAAACGGGCAGCAGCTTCGGCAGCAGCGAGAGCCGGTCCGAGCCGTCTTTCGTCTTGCCCAGCCACAGGTAAGTGACGGGGCCGATGATCACGGGCTTAGCTAGTACGCCCGCTTTGCGTGCTTCCGTCATTTGCGCGAGCAGCCGACTGGCGTCGAGCCGAAACGTCGTTTGCGACGAAAGCTCGGGCACGATGTAGTGATAGTTGGTGTCGAACCATTTCGTCATTTCGCCGGCCGCAACGCCGCCGTCCGTATCACCCGCGGCGCGTCCGCGAGCCACGCGGAAGTAGGCGTCGAGCGGCTGCCCCTGGCCGATCCGAGCGCGCGCCGGCACGTTGCCCAGCAGAAAGCTCGCGTCTAGCACTTGATCGTAGAAAGCGAAATCGCCGACGGGGACCCAATCGAAACCCGACTGACGCTGCCAGTTCTGCTGGCGCAGCTGTGCACCGAGGGCTTCGAGCTCCACGTGACTGAGGGCACCCTTCCAATGCTTCTCTTGTGCGAACTTGAGCTCGCGCTGAGCCCCGATGCGTGGAAAACCTAAGTTGTGAATACGCGCCATGTTGGATCCTTGCTTTCTGTGAGTGGAGCGTAGATCTTCGAACGCATGGAGAATAATGGTAGTTTGTCATGCATCCATGAAACGGAGTCATAGATGATCAGTCGCCTCGAGCGGATTCACCTGAGCTTGTTGCGCGAGGTGGATCGAATGGGCTCGTTGACTGCAGCGGCCAAGCGCTTAGGGCTCACGCAGTCGGCATTGAGCCACACTGTGAGGCGCATGGAGCAGCAGTTCGGCACGCCGATCTGGCAAAAGGAGGGGCGTGGGGTGCGGTTGACGTCAGCCGGAAGCTACCTGCTGTCCCTTGGACAACGATTGCTGCCGCAGTTCGATCACGCCGAACACGTCGTCGATCAGTTTGCGCGTGGCGAGCGAGGGACACTACGGATCGGGATGGAGTGCCACCCCTGCTATCGGTGGCTGCTGCAGGTCGTCGAGCCCTACCTTCGGGCGTGGCCCGGGGTCGACCTCGACGTGCGACAGAAGTTTCAGTTTGGCGGCATCGGCGCGCTCTTCGGACACGAGATCGACATGCTCGTCACGCCCGATCCGCTGCGGCGCAAAGGCTTACACTTCGAGCCCGTTTTCGACTACGAGCAGGTGCTGGTTGTGAGCAAGCAGCACCCGTTTGCCAAGCGCGACTATGTCGTTCCTTCCGAGCTTGAGGGCGAGACGCTGATTACATATCCAGTCGAGATTGAGCGGCTCGACGTCTACAGCCAATTCCTGCTACCCGCAGGTTCGGTGCCGAAGCGACATAAGGTCATCGAAACGACCGACATTATGCTGCAAATGGTGGCTTGCGATCGCGGCGTTGCGGCTTTGCCAGCCTGGTTGGTGGCGGAATACCAGGACAAGATCGGAGTCGTTCCGGTCCGGCTCGGTAAGCGCGGCATCGCGAAGCAGATCTTTCTCGGTCTGCGCAATGCCGACAAGGAGATCGATTTCATGGATGACTTCATCAAGCTCGCAGGAACCAAGCGACCTACCCTTACCGCCACCAAGAAGCGCGCAGCCCGCGGCGTCTCAAAGCGATGAGTCAGTGCGACGCCGCCGTGTGCCCACTGTGCGGTGAGCCCAATGCTTGTGCTTTAGCGGCTGGTCAAACCCAATGCTGGTGCTTCGGGATCGAGTTGAGCGAGGCCGCGCTCGGTCGTGCGATCGAGCTCGTTGGCGAACGAATTTGTGTGTGCCGCAGGTGCGGCACCGCTCCTTCGCCTGCTCAACGATTGGCGGATGCGGCGGAGCTGCTCAGAAAGCGCTAGCGATTCCTGCGTTAAGGGCGACACGGGCGATTGGCACCGCGGGCCAGTTCGACGAACGCGGCAACGTAGTCGATATTGGCGTCGGTTTCGCGTACCCCGACGTAGATTTGTTTGAAAATACCTTCTGATCCGAGCCGAACGTCGACGATGCTCAACTGCGAGCTGTACTCCTGGACCAGCCACCGCGGCAGTGCCGCTACGCCCCGGCCGCTAGCCACCAGCTGCATCATGATGTCAGTATTCTCGACGGTTTTCTGGCTCCGCGGGGTCACACCCGCCGGAAGCAAGAATTGTGTGTAGATGTCGAGCCTGTCAGTCGATACCGGGTATGTGATGAGGATTTCCTCCCTCAATTGCTGCGGCTCGACATGAGATGTGCGAGCGAGCGTGTGGGCTCGCCCCACTGCCAGCACCTGCTCGTAATCGAACACGGGATCGAAGCGGAGCTCGGGCTTAAAAACGGGATCAGGTGTTACGAGCAGATCGATCTCGTATCCAAAGAGCGCTCCGTGCCCGCCGAATTGCACCTTCTGCTTTACGTCCACTTCGACGTTTGGCCAGGCAGCTAAGAACGGAGCCACGACGTTCAGCAACCACCGATAGCAGGGATGGCACTCCATGCCGATACGCAGCGTACCCCGACCGCCCTGTGCGAACTGCCGGAGACGCTCTTCAGCCAAGTCGAGCTGCGGCAGGACTTGATTGGCTACTGCCAGCACATATTGACCTGCCTGGGTCAGGCGCAAATGCCGACCCTCGCGCCGCCAAATGTTCATGCCTAGCTGAGCTTCTAGCTTCTTGATCGAATGGCTGAGCGCCGACTGCGTTAGGCACAGGACTTCGGCCGCGGCGGTTAGCGAGCCGTGCTTTTCAACTTCCCGGACAACGACCAAGTGGACGCGCTCAAGCATGCTCCATGAACAATACTCATGGAACCTTGAAAACAAAGCGATGGCGCTCACGGAGGCCGGCTGGCACGGTCTGCTTCGCACCTTGTTCAATCACATATCCAGCACCATCGCAGGCAGCGACCCCGAGCTGTTCTCCGCCATTCAGGCCGAGAACCAGCGTCAGGAAGATCACATCGAGCTGATCGCCTCGGAGAACTACACGTCTCCGGCAGTCATGGAAGCGCAGGGGTCTAGGCTGACCAACAAGTACGCAGAGGGGTACCCGGGAAGGCGCTACTACGGCGGCTGCGAGAACGTGGACGTGGTCGAACAGCTCGCGATCGATCGCGTCAAGCAGCTCTTCGGTGCTGACTTCGCCAACGTCCAAGCCAACTCTGGGTCTCAGGCGAACCAGGGCGTTTTCTTCGGCCTATTGCGGCCTGGTGATACGATCATGGGGATGAGCCTGGCCGAGGGCGGTCATTTGACGCACGGCATGGCGTTGAACATGAGCGGCAAATGGTTCCGGGCCGTCAGCTACGGCTTGAACGCGGCGGAACAGATTGACTACGACGCCATGGAACGGGTGGCTCACGAGCACAAGCCGAAGCTCATCATTGCGGGCGCGTCTGCGTACGCGCTGCGCATCGATTTTGCTCGTTTCGCTGCGGTCGCGAAGGCTGTCGGCGCGTACTTCATGGTCGACATGGCCCACTACGCAGGGTTGATTGCGGCCGGAAAGTATCCCAACCCGATCCCGTTTGCCGACGTCGTTACATCGACAACTCACAAGAGCCTGCGCGGGCCGCGAGGCGGCTTCATCTTGACGCGCTCGGAAGAGATCGCGAAACGGATGAACAGCGCCATCTTTCCCGGACTGCAGGGTGGTCCACTGATGCACGTCATCGCCGGCAAGGCGGTCGCGTTCAAGGAAGCGATGTCGTCCGAGTTTGGGACCTACCAGACGCAAGTCTTGGAGAATGCTTCGGCAATGGCCGACACTCTAGCTAGACGCGGACTGCGCATTGTGTCGGGGCGCACCGAAAGCCACCTCATGCTCGTCGATCTACGTCCAAAGGACCTGACCGGGAAGGAAGCCGAGACGATTCTCGGACGAGTGAATATTACCTGCAACAAGAACGGGATCCCGAATGATCCTCAGAAGCCGATGATAACTTCTGGCATCCGGCTCGGATCCCCCGCGATGACAACCCGCGGTTTCAAGGTGCAGGAAGCCGTTCTCACCGCGAACTTGATCGCGGACGTGCTCGACGCTCCGCGCGACGAAGCCAACCTCGCGAGGGTGCGCGCCGAGGTGGGAGTTCTCGCGCATCGGTATCCCGTCTATGCTCCCGCGAACAACTAGGCAAGTGATGGGCTACGCGGTGCGCGTTCGGGGTATTCGCGTGCAGAGCCACATCGGCGTAGGCGACTCGGAGCGCGCCAGGCCCCAGGAGCTCGTCGTCGCCGTGGACGTCGAATTAGGTGGCCACCTTTATCCTTCGACCGACGATCTGGATAGCGCAGCGGACTATGCCGAAATCGTGCGCGCCGCGGACGAAAGCGCCAGGGACCGAGCCGATCGGCTGCTAGAGACTTTCGCGCTTCGCGTCGCTCAGCGGTTGGTCGACCGCTGGCCTAACGCGGAACGGGTGCGAGTCGCAGTCACGAAGGCGGCCGTACCGATCGTGCCGACCCCGGATGAAGCGACCATCGAGGTCACGCTGGGCAACTCGTTCGCATGAGCACCTTGGCCTGCATCGCGACTGCTCCCGCACCAGTCGTCTGGCCCTCGGTTTTCGGGCCTCGTCGCCTCACTTACGCCATTACGCCACCTAACCGAACAACCCCAGCTGAGCGCAGGCGAGCGATTGCCGCCGCGCAATCCGCGCGCATCTCATCGCTGCCGCTCGACGCGCTCCTGGTCTACGATGTTCAAGACGAAGCTGCCCGCAACGGCGACCCGCGACCGTTTTCGTTTGTTCCCAAGGTGGACCCGCTCAGTTACGCACTCGACGAGCTGGATGTCGGCGGGCTCCCGCTGGTGGTGTACCGCGCCGTCGCGGAACAGGGCGAACCATCGTTGTGTCGATGGCTCGATAGACTGCAGGCTCGCGGTGGACTGGCAGTTCTGGTCGGCACTCCCTCTCGTCATACCTCCGCTTCGTTGACGCTGCCGCAGGCCCTCTCGCTCTGCAAAACACATGCACCCGCGCTATCGTTGGGGGGCGTGCTCATTCCGGAGCGGCACGAGGCCTCAGGGGGAGAGGACGCACGCGTTTGGGCGAAGATGGCGCAGGGGTGCCGGTTCTTCGTCAGCCAAACGGTGTGGTCCCTGAGTGCGACGAAGAGGCTGCTGCGCGATCTTCGGGTTCGTGCGGAGCTGGAGCGCGCCGAACCGCCTCCCATCCTGCTCACGTTCAGCCCCTGCGGTTCCGAGCAGACGTTGGAGTTCCTCCAGTGGCTCGGTGTGGCGGTGCCCTATTCAGTAAAGCGGGAACTGCTGTCCGCAAGCGATATGCTCGAGCGTTCTATCGAACTCGCCACAGAAGCGTTCGCCGAGCTCCGCGCCTTTGCGGAGGAACACGGTCTGACCGTCGGCTGCAACGTGGAGAGTGTTTCGTCGCGGGCTGCGGAGGTAGAGGCGTCCCTTGAGTTGGTTCGCTGTATCGACAGGCTCGACCGCAGCTGACAGCGCCAACTCGCGTCGGAGTCTTTTGATTGGGGTCGGCGTGAGGTATCTTGTGCGCGCCGTCCGGGATGCCGTCTCCGTCGGTGTCTGGCACGATTGGGAGCGACGAACTATTGCCCGGCTTGGCCCGACTGAGTCGTATCGAATGTCGTGCAGTTCGGTGGGCCGGAAGCGATGTCGGCGGTCACGACCAAGATGTCGAGTGACGCCGCGTACCAAACTCCTGTAACAGGGATCGGGCTCGATCTTCTGAAAGTCAGCCGTGGTGGTCACGTCCGCGCTCGCGCCGTCCGATAGCACTCGCTGCACGACGGCGTGCTGCCGACCACCGCATAGCCACAGTCTCCGCTCGACCCGAAAGCCGACATACAGGTAACCGCTCGGACCGAAGCCGAGCGGTCACCTGCCCACGCCAAATACTACCAGATAGCCAACCGAGCGACCCCTAGAGGCTCCGCATCGTGCTTGTCGACCGCACGGATGCCGTCGGCGCCGAACTCGGCCCAGGGCCGCGACCGGAGATCGAGGCAGCCCTCGCGGCTGCTGGGGTCGACCTTCGCCTCGGCGCCACCGTCACCGCCCTTGCCGCCAGCCGCGTGACCTTTGCCAACGGCTCACCCCCTCGACACGGACGCGGTGGTGCTGGCGACGGGCATGTCGGCTGCCGACTTCGTCCGCCATGTGCCCGGCGAGCGCGACCGCCTCGGGCGCATCGTCGTCGATCGCTCGCTCAAGGCGCCGGCGGCGCCCGGGGTATTCGTGACCGGCGACGCCGCCGCAACCGATACCGGCGACGGTCGCCGGGCGCTGCAGTCCTGCCAGCATGCGCTACAACTCGGTCGCTTCGCCGGCGGGAATGCCGCTCGCGATCTCCTCGGCCAGGCGCTGCTCTCTTATGCACAGCAGCGCTACGTCACCTGTCTCGAGCTCGGCCGTGCGGGCGCGGTGCTGACCCAGGGCTGGGATCGCGCCGTGCAGAAAACCGGTGCCGAGGCGAAGTCGCTCAAGCGACGCATCAACACCGTCACGGAGTCGGGCAACGCAGGCATCGCAAGGATCTAGCGATTGACGACTTCTCCGCGTCTGGGCAACCAGACCCTATCACTTTGTTCACGCCTATCAGAGCTTGCCGATATCGTCGCGTGGGCGCGTGGGCGCGGTACTTGCGACCGCGTAGTCGAGTGCGCCTTGGCGGAGCTCGACGCTCCGGATCTCTTCACGGTGCACGTTGGCGGACGCCGCCGCTCGCGGCCTTCCCGCTCAAGGCATCGAGTTCATCTCTCTGTGGCCCACTGCGTCGCGCGCGGAGACAGCGGCGAGGATCCTGGCGGCGACGGCCCAGCCCCAGCGCACCAACGGGGCCGCGCGGAAGCGCGGGACTGGTGGTGTACCTGTGATCGAGCTGGCGCGGCGAGGTGCGCTCGGGTCGACGAGCTGCGCGACTCCATTAGCGCGTCGGTGGATAGTGTTTGTACGGCGTGCCGAGGGCCTGGCGTGGTCGACATCTACCGACTTGTCGACGACTGCGACCGCACAGCGTTGGCGCTCCGTCGACTCGGGCTTGACGATTTTGTCAGCGCTCCCGGAGGCGTCGCTTGACTCGCTGGATCGCGTTGAGCGCTGCCGCGGAGGTTCTCGGTCACACCGTCGGCTCTTTGCGAAAGCAGTTCGAGCGACGCGCGCGACGTGCATCCGACGGTGCCGTCGAAGCGTGCGTTGACGGCGTTCGCGCACGAACGGTGGCGGCGAGGTGGGCGCGTCGACCTCACTTCCTCGCTCGCCACGTTGACTTGCCTCCCAAGCACGTCAAGCACGTCGGCGCGGACCGTGATCTCGCAAGTGCCAGATATCACTGCCAGCGACGGACGCTCAAGTCGGCAATGGGGGGAGTACTGTCGGGACGGTGAGGCGCGCGAGTGAAAATCTCAGCGACGCGCCAGTGCTCGGCTGAAGACACTCCCCTCCAATTCGAAATCGGAGATCCTCGGTGCCGTCGCGATTCACTGGCCTAAAAAGGGAACTCCGTTTGTTCGCAATTCGCGGCGCCAGACGCCACGCGCGGCAACACCGACTGCACGATACCCAGCAACTCAAGTCGGCCGCGGACGATGCGTCGGTCAAAGCTCTCTCGCCAGCGGGCGTCCGCTTGCGCATCGTATGCTTCGCGCAGCTCCGCAGATCTGGATCTGGGTAGGACTCCTGGTGTCGCCAACGTTGAACCACGTGCAAGCGCGACCTGTTCTGTCCTTGGATAGGTGCGGGGGTCTGGACCCGACCGAATGACGTCAACGTGAGCCCAATGTGGGCGGCGCCAAATGAGAACAGTCCGCATCTTCCCGTGCTGTTTTCGACGCTGTGGATGCAGCGAAGCGTTCGCGCGATGACCACACACCTTACACGAGCAGGCGCGCTCGGCTTTGAAACGCGACAGTCCTCGTGACCCTTGACGCCGTCTTATACCCTGCGTCACCTTCCAGATGCGCGCGTGCACAGCAACCGGGAGTAGTCGTAGATCGCCGCCCGCCACGCTGTATAGGTTGAGCAGATACTTGACGAGTTCGACGGCGAGGCTCTTGCCCTGGACTTCTTCGGCCTTACGAATCTCAACGAACGGAAGCCAAGTCACGGGCCCGGCGTCACCTTCACCACCGCATTGGCGGCAAGCGCATGCCCCTCGTCGGTCGCTTCCTACGGTCTTCGAATATGCGCGAGCCCAAAGCTCGCGCAGTTTTTCCTTCGGGATGAACGGGCCGTAGAGCCACAAGTGCAGATGGACATGCGGTTCTGTGTCCTTGCCGCTCAGCACACTGTCCACGCCAAATTCCTCGACCTTGTAGAACTGCACACATTTGTTTAGCGGGAGTTCCTCGCCGGTTTTCGGGTCGAGGACGCCACTGGCCAGTGCTCCGAACGTCTCCGCGAGCCATTTTCCGAGGTCGACGGAGAATCGTCGCCATGTTTCACGAATAGTGGCGGCGCGGTTCTCAAGGGTCGCATGTCTTCTGTTGGGAATTGTCAGGGTGACGAGCTTCTCGGCAAAGCGCCCGCCCGCTTTCCGGCGACGGTACCGCTCTCGGAGGTGCCCTGTAGCAAGCAGGATGCCGCTGCGGAGCAACTCAAACTGGAGTTGCCCCGCTTTGGTGGACATCCCGGAAGGGATTACTCTCGTGGGAGTTTCGCCAATGCAGCAGAGAAAAATTCGTCCAGATTCATTCAAAAGAGACGCTGTCCGGCGCCTGATGGCGCGC
>JBDTJC010000130.1:0-48016 GCA_039936055.1 Polyangiaceae bacterium
CGTACACGACCGCGACCTTGTCCTTTTCCTTCTGCTCCATGTAGATGTTCGAGCGCCAGTCACCCTGGTTACGCTGACGGTCATCCACGATCTTGAGCAGAGCGACCAGGTCCGCTTGCGAAGCAGCGGCGCGGGCAAGCCGAGGCAACACACCCAGAGGCCCTGCGGCAGCCGCGACCAGCACTGATTTGACGAGAGTTCTACGCTGCATGGGAAAACCTCAGCCGAAATGGGACATGGCGTCGACCGGCTTTAGACGAGCCGCGCGCAGCGCCGGATACAAGGCCGCCAAACCGGTGACGATGGAAATCAGCGCGATTGCGCCGCCCAAAGCCGACGGTAAAACGGACAACTTCAGCGTGTCTGACATCAGAAATAGTTGGACAGACAGGGGCACGTGAATGTTCGCAGAATTTAACACGCCCGCCGTCATGGCACCGACGACTGCGCCGGCAATGGCGCCGAAGACGCCCAGAAGAAAGGACTCCCAGAGGAACATCCGCACGACGCTGCCGCGTTGCATACCGATGGCGCGTAACGTTCCAATTTCACGAGTCCGCTCACGAATGGCGATCCACATGGTGTTCATGATCCCGGTAATGACGATGGCGACGAGGATCACCATCAAAACAGCACTGATTCCGTTGAGCGCGCTGAGCGTCCACATCATGAACGACAGCTCGTCTTCCCAAGAAGTCACGTCCAGCTTCTGACCCGTCCAGTCTTCGCGGGTCACGCTCTCGAACTTCATCCAGAAGGGCCTCGGATCCGGCGCCATCAGGCGGTAGCCGGCCTTCTCCAGTGAAGCGCGCAGACGTGCCGCCAGCGGCGCCAAGTCGTTTTGGTACTGAGGCTTCAGATGAATCTGAATCGCACCAGTGACGCCCGGCCGCAGCTGATACAGCGTGCGTAGTGATTCGTTCGAAATGAACACGTTCCACTGACTGAGCAGCCCGACGTCTTCGGCCACGGCGACGACGCGGCAATCAATGGTGTTCGCCACGCCACGCGTGGTCTGCGCGGAGATGGTGATGGCGTCCCCCACCTTCACCTTGAGCTTTTTGATCTGCGCGTCGAACAGCAAAATCGTATTCGGCTGCGCGAGGTCGTCGATATTTCCGCTCTTGATGCGAAGTACTGATTTGAACGAGCTTTCACGCGCAATATCGATGCCGCCGATGCCGGCCTGCAGCGCACCCGAGTCACTCACGACCTTGCCCCAGCCGCGCCCGCGCTCGACCGTGAAGTCCAGCTCCGGCAAGGACTTGATCACGGTCTCTTTGACCTTCTCGTAGTCCACCACCACCGGCCCGGCTTGGCCGGACGTCACCTTGTAGAAGCCGCCCACGTTCAGGTGGCCGGTGCTCAGAGTGGTTGCGGTATCCACCAAGGTGCTGCGGATGCCCGCGGAAAGGCCGTTGAGCAGCACCAACAACGCAGTGACGGCGGCCACCGCTGCCCCCAAGAAAAAGGTGCGACGCCGGTGTTCCAGCAAGCTCAGGAACGCGATGCGCAAGTCGAGAAAGAGCGAAGACATCATCATTCCTCCGATTGCATGGCTTCGCGCGGGCTGATGCGCATGGCGATCCAAGCCGGGTAGACGCTGGACACGATGCTGACGACGAGCACGATACCCAGCGCGGCGACCAAGTTGTGGGACGCAAGCTCCGGGTACAGACGCGGACCGGAGAAAAAGAACATCAGCACGTCATTGCCAGCTGCAATGCCCACTTTGCCGAGTAACGCGACCAGCCCGGCCCCGAACAGCGTGCCGAGTGCCCCGAAAACCAGGCCGACCGCCACTGATTCGAGCACCAACATGGCCAAGATGAAACGGCGCTGCGCGCCCACCGCACGCAGCGTGCCAATTTCGCGCACGCGCTCCAGGGTGGCCATAACGAGGGCGTTATTGATGATCACGAGCGCGACCACGAAGATGATCAGCACGGCGGTGTACAACACCACGCGCATTAAGGTGGCGAACTGACCGATCAGCCCGGCCGCTTTTTGCCAGGTGATGGCTTTCAATGGCAGCCCAGCAACCTTGCCCGCAGCTTCTATCGCCGTCACGGTTTGCGGCATCAGCGCTTCGTCCTTGAGCAAGACAGCGGCGTTCAAGATCACCCCTTGCTCGAGCTGCGAGACGTCGTACGGCTTCGCCTCGTCGTGACGGTGACCGCCTGCCAACCCCAAAAGCTCCGTGTTCAAGTCATCCGCCACGGGAGCGGGCGCGGCGGCACTCGGGCTCGCGGCCGCGGCAGCACCGAACAGCTCATTCTCCGCGTTCTCGCGCGTGACCTCTTTGGCGCCCGAGTTCGCGCGCAGCGCGGCGATTTCCTTGGCGCGGTCCTCGGTCATGAAGCCGTACAGCTCGCGAAACGACACCAAATCCATCATGTTCATCGTGCCGGCCTGCGGTGACTTTTCCAGGCCTTTGAAGGCGAACGCGCCGTACACCTTGAGATTCGCTGATTGCACGTAGCCGCTGCGCGTGAATGCCTTGATGGTCAAGGTATCGCCGATGCGAATGCGGTACAGCTCGAGCGATGGCGCGAGTTCGCGATAGAAGAAGGCGTAGCGCTCGTCGAAGTTCTGGTCGTTCGTGTTCAGGAACTGCCCGAGCAGCTTGCCCACGTCCGTTTCCGTGGAGTGCAGCGCGCCCTGCAGCTTGCTGCGGAACAGCCGCGTCTTCGGTGCGTCCAGCTGCAGGAGCAGCTCCTTCACCTGCGTGGACGCCTCACGCACCAAGCGCTGCAGCTCCTCGTCCTTGGCGATCAGCTTGCCGCGCACGCTGCGTGCCTCGTGGATCTTGTCCAAGCCGCGCGCGGTCTTGAGCTTGACCTGCTCTTCGTACACGTACTTCGAAAACAGGAAGCCGCGCTTACCTTCCGGAATCGCTTCTCCCTCCACGATCGCCATGCGATCGAAGGACTGCGCGAAGACCTTCGGATCCGTCCCGACGTAACGCAGAAACAACATGTCCGCGTCCGTGGCCAAGGGCGCGATGTGGTTCTCCAGGAACTCCAAGCTATCCAGCGGCTTGGCGTCGAAACTCGCCCAAAATTCGGGCGAAGCGGCGCGCGAAACCGAGCCCAGGTCGTCTGTAACCAGGGCTTTTTCGTCGTGCAACCGCTTCACGTTCTCCACGTCACTCTGGAGCACGGTCACGATTTGACGCACGTGGTCTTTTTGGTCCGCGTAGGTCTGGGCCAAAGCGGGCGTGCTGTCGCCCTGCGCCCGCGCGGTGACCGAGAGCCGCAACTTGGCCAGCGCTTGATCGACCGTGTTGCCCGAAAGCACCATCGAGCCGTTGATGCCCATGGGCACGACCTGCGCCACGTTCGGCACCGTCATCAGCACTTCACGCACTTTGGCGAAGTCAGTAAGCGGCTCGATGTCATTGGCGTCGAAGTTGAAGCCACCCATCACGTCCAAATCCTCCTTTGAGGCGGACGAATAGACTTGGATGTTGCCGGCGACGCTGCCGATGATGCTGCGGCTCATCGAGTGATCGACACTGTCCAAGAGCGAGGTGCCCAGCACTACCAGGAACGCACCGAAACCGATGATGCCGCCGACGATCAGGGTTTTGAAGCGGTTGGCGAACAGATTGCGAAATGCAATCTGCACGACCACCGAGAACGTATCGAGGAGGGCCTTCACGCGCTCGCTCCGGGCCCGCTGAACGGCATGTCTTGCGCGGCGGCGCCCGGATCTTCAGCCAATTTTCCGTCCGCCAAGCGCACCAAGGAGCTTGCGTGCGCCATCACGCGCGCGTCGTGCGTGGAAAAGATGAACGTCGTTTTCTCGACGCGGTTCAGCTCCTTCATCAAATCCAAAATCTGTTCACCAGTCACGGAATCCAGATTCGCGGTCGGCTCGTCCGCCAGCACCAATGCCGGGTGCGTCACCAACGCGCGCGCGATGGCAACGCGCTGACGCTGGCCACCCGAGAGCTCGTTCGGGCGATGACGCGCGTGCGCTTGCAAGCCGACGCGCTCCAGGAGCGAGAGCACGCGCTTGCTGCGCTCTGTTGCGGTGAGCGTGTGCTGGAGCAGCAATGGCAGCTCGATGTTGCGATACACATCCAGTACACCCACCAGGTTGAAGCTCTGGAAGATGAAACCAATCGTGTTCAGGCGCAGGCGAGTGAGCTCGCGCTCGCTGAGCTTTGCCGTGTCACGCCCTGCCACTTCCACGCGCCCGGTCGTCGCGGTGTCTACACAGCCGATCAAGTTCAGGAGCGTGGTCTTGCCGCTGCCAGACGGCCCGGCAATCGACAGGAACGCACCTTGCGATACTTCCAAGCTCACGCCGCGCAGCGCGGGCACCACGACCTTTCCCAGGCGGTAGTCCTTGGTGGCGTTGTGGATGGAGACGATGGAGGTCATGGCAGGCTTTCCTAATCAGGTCCCGGCGGTTCGCTTGACGGCGTTGCCAGAACCTCGGCTCAAACGCCGAGATTTTCGTCAGTCCCGGCGGATATTACCCGGGTGAATTCTAAAGTCAATATTGCCCGGGTAAATTTATTGTTGACAGCCGCGGCGGCGCGGAAGCGCTCAGGCCAGCTGCTGATTCGTCACGGGGACGTACACGACGCTCATCTCAGCGCTCTTCATCCAAGACCGCTTCGATTTCACGCACGGCGTTGTCAATGATTTCGCCGACGCGCTTCATGGTCTTCGGTTCGAGCACACCGCGGCGGCCCGCCCGACGGAACGTTTTGAACAAGCGCCCGAGGCGCTTCATGATGTCCCCGAAGTCCTCAACGTAGCTTTCCCAGGAGTTTTCCTCGAAGCGCTCGTAGAAGTCAGAAACGTCTTCCCGGTGGGCCAATAGATCAGCGCGACCAACGTCCGTGATCTCGTACACCTTTCGGTTCTCTTGCTCGACGACGCGCGCGTGTCCGAGCTCTTCGAGCATTTGCAGTGTGGGGTAGATCACGCCCGGGCTCGGACGGTACGAACCGCCACTGCGCTCTTCGATGACTTGGATCACTTCGTAGCCGTGCCGCGGTTGTGCGGAGAGCGCGTCCAGCACCAGGTAACGAACGCCGCCGCGTTCAGCGCGCGGCGGCGGCGAACCGAACCAATCCCCCCACGAGGGAGGACGGCCGCCGCCGTGACCGTGACCGCCACCGGGTGGTCCAAACGGACCACGCGGCCCGAACGGGCCACGCCGGCCTTGTAGATGAGCCCAAAGCTCAGAACGGTCCCCGAAAGGGCCTTCGCCATGGCAGCCGTGATGTTGTCGATGTTGCATTTGTTGTTTTATTTCCAATATTTAGACTGATATCTCGGGTACTCAGGGCTCCTTGGTCGTTACGAGATACATCGTAACGATATAACTATTAGATACATCTATAGATGCAGTCGCGCAAGGGGGCGAACCTCTGTTTTCGGCTTTGCGCGTCCGGAATCGGAAAGCTGACGGGCCAGAGCGTGGCGCGAGAGGGTATGAGGGGCGTGGAGGCTTCCCCGATGCTCATCGATCAGATCAAGGCGCGCATGTTCCAAGCCATCAAAGCGAAGGCCACGGTGGAGAAAGAGATCCTGCGCGTTGCGATGGGTGAGATCACCACCGAGGCGGCGCGCCCCGGTCGCCTCGGCACGGACGAGGAGACGCTCGCGATCTTGCGCAAGCTCGTGAAATCGAACGAGGAGACGCTGGCTTCGACGACCGAAGCCGACAAGCGGGCCGTCTTGCAGCAGGAGATCGAGATCCTGAACACGTTCCTACCTGCAAGCCTCAAACCGGAGGAGATCCTCGCGGCGCTCGCCCCCGTGTTCGAACAGATCAAAGCTGCGGGAAATGACGGGCAGGCGACCGGTATCGCGATGAAGCAGCTCAAGTCCACGGGCGCCATCGTGAACGGGAAGGACGTCGGCGCGGCGATCAAAGAGCTACGAAAAGCGTGAGTATTTACGCCACGTCACCTTGACGATGGCGGCCCCAAACGGCAGGTTCTGACGATGCGGGCGGCCCCTCACAAAACCGATTCGGTCGTGCTGGTGACCGGCTCGACCGACGGCATTGGCCGAGAAACAGCGCTCGAACTCGCTCGCCTGGGCGCGCGGGTGATCATCCACGGCAGGAACCCCGCGCGCGTCGCTGACGCGCATGAAGAGCTGCGCGGCGCGTCGGAAGCTCCGCCCCCTGCCCCGGTCATCGCTGATTTTTCGTCGTTGGCTCAGGTGCGCGCGTTGGCTGCCGAGCTGGAGCAACGCGGTGTAGTGGTGGACGCGCTGATCAACAACGCCGGCGTCTACATGAAGCGTCGTGAGCTCAGCGCTGACGGCATCGAGCTCACGCTGGCCGTGAACCACTTTGCGCACGTGCTCTTGACGCACCTGTTGCTCTCGGGGCCGAGCGGCCGAGCGCTGAGCCGCATCGTCAACTTGAGCTCAATCGCGCACAGCCGCGCCATCATCGATCTCGAAGACATCGAGAACACGCGCGCGGCGTATAATGATTACCAAGCGTACGCGATATCCAAGTTCGCCAATGTGCTCTTCACGGTGGAGCTCGCGCGCCGCCTGCACGAGCGCCGGGTGCTGGTGAACGCAGTCCACCCGGGCGTGGTCTCCACCAAGCTGCTGAAAACCGGCTTCGACATGCGCGGGCCGGATTCACTCGGCAAAGGCGCGCGCGCCTCGGTCATGCTGGCGATTTCGCCGGAATATGGGGATATCTCTGGCGCCTACTTCGTCGAGGGCCGCGAGGGCCGGATGCACCGCCGCGCCGGTGAAGCAGAGCTGGCTGCGCGTTATTACGAACTCTCGGTCGCGCGCGTGGGCGAGCCTGCGCTCCCTGCCGCGCGAGCTGCCGCCGAGCTGCCGCCGAGCTAAACGCTCGAGCGGCGCGCGCGTTTGCGCGCGGCTCGAGCCTGCGCGTCGTCGATCAGGAACGTCATCAGCTCGGTCGCGGGGACGCCGCTGGCTTCCCACAGTTTGGGAAACATCGAGATGCTGGTGAAGCCGGGGAGGGTGTTGATTTCGTTCACGTAGAGAGCGCCGCTCTTGTCCAAGAACAAATCCACGCGCGCGAGGCCGTCGCATTCCAGCGTCTCGAACGTGGCCAGCGCCAAGCGTTGCATGCCCGCGGCTTGCTCGGCCGTCAGGTCAGCAGGGATCTTGGTCACCACGCCGGAGCCGTCCACATACTTGGCGGCGTACGAGTAGTAGCCGTCCGGATGATCGATGCTGATTTCGCCTGGAACCGACACGCGCGGCGTGTCCCCACCCAGCACGGCGCATTCGATTTCCCGGGGGTGGTCCAACCCGGTCTCGACAACGAGCTTATCGTCGAACTCGAAAGCGTAGTCGATCGCCGTGCGGAGCTCGGCCATGTTGAGCGCGCGGCTCACACCCACGGAAGAGCCCAAATTGGCGGGCTTTACGAACTGTGGAAAGCCGAGCGCACTGAGCTCAGACAGCACCTGATCGGGCGCGCGCTGCCAGCCTGCGCGCCGCACTGTTTGATACCGGAGCAGCGGCAGCCCGGCTTGCAGTAGAAGCCGCTTCATCACGTCTTTGTCCATGCCGACGGCAGACCCGAGCACGCCCGCGCCCACGTAGGGCAACCCGGACAACTCAAGCAACCCTTGTACCGTTCCATCTTCGCCCATTGGGCCGTGAAGCACGGGGAACACAACGTCCACCGCCAGCGGGCCGCCCCTGGTTTGGTCGCTCTCATCGGCGTGCAGCAAACTGACTCCGTTCAACTCGGGGTGCGGTGGCAAGAGCACGCCCGGCATGGCGGGGTTCAGCTTCACGAGCCGCGGGTCGCGCGCTGCGCCGAGCAACGTCGGTTCGTCCTGGAGCAGCCAGCGCCCCGACTTATCGATACCAATCAAGATTGGATCGTATTTGCTGCGATCGAGCGATTCGACCACGAAGCGAGCCGACAGCAAGGAAATCTCGTGCTCGGCCGAGCGACCACCGAACAGAACCGCGACCCGGAGGCGAGAACTCGAAGCGCTCGAAGACATGAGCCGGAAGCTAGACCAGGGGCGCTGCTAGCTCAAAAAGAAACTCACCCCGTCTCACGGCTCGCAAGTCAGGTCTTGCTCGCAGGCCTTGCCCGAGCGGCGTTCCAGAGTCCTCGACGTCACACTCGATTTTTCCCTTAGTGCCACCGAGCGGGGAGATATCGATCTTGATCTGCACGCGCGCGAGCGCAGTGTCGCCAGCGCGTTCCAATAAGACCCGAGGGCTTACAGCCCTGCGGCTCGCCGCTGACGCTCAGGCGGACCGCGTGAAACCAGTGTTCAATTCTGATCCGGAACCAATTTCGGCTTCCCGGCAAATACGTTGCTGCGCGCCCGCCCGCGTGCTGTCCTGGCTGGATGTTGAACGCGCTCATCGTCGGCGGAACAGGGCTAATCAGCACTGGAATCACCAAGCAGCTGCTGGCTCGCGGCGCGCAAGTGACCATGTACAATCGCGGGCAACGCGCGAGCACGCTGTCCGCCGGCGTGCGGCAAATCCAAGGCAATCGCGAAGATAGCGCGGCCTTCGTGCGCACCTTCGAGCACGAACGCTTCGACGTGGTGTTCGACATGATTTGCTTCAACGTGGGACAGGCCCAGGCGAGCGTGCACGCCTTCGGCGGCCGCTGCGAGCAGTTCGTGTTTTGTTCGACCGTGTGTGCGTACAGCGTGCACAGCCCGCCGCAGGTGCTGGTCGACGAGCAGTTCCCGCTCACGCCTATCAGCGAATACGGTCGGAACAAGGTGGCTTGCGAAGAGGCATTTCAACGCGCCGCAGACGGCGGCGCATTCAAGTTGACCATCGCTCGGCCGAGCCACACCTACGGCCCGGGCAGCTCACTGATCGACCAACAGGAGTTCGACAGCGGCACTTGGGACCGTGTAGCCCGCGGGCTCCCGGTGCTCGTCGCCGGTGACGGCCTCGGTTTGTGGCAATCCACGCACCGCGATGATTGCGGCAAGTTCTTCGCACACGCCGCGCTCAACCCCAAAACGTACGGCGAGGCCTACAACGCCACGCGGGACGAGGTGCTGACCTGGCGCGCTTACTATCGCGAAGTTGCTCGCGCGCTTTCAGCGCGCGCCAAGCTTCTCTTCGTACCCGCCGCATGGCTCATCGCGCAAGACGCGAAGCGCTTCAATTTCCTGGCGGAAACGACCCAATTTCACGGCGCGTACTCGTCCGCAAAAGCGAAGGCGCACGTACCCGAGTTTCAGGCGACCATCGGTCTGGAACAAGGCGCGCGCGAAACATTTGCAGACATGCGCCAGCGCGGCGCGTGGCGGGACAGTGGGTCAGACGCGCCGTACCAACGCATCGTCGAGCGAGCGCTCGCTCTCGGCTTCGAAGTCGTAGATGCCTGATTTAACCGAGGAGTTCTCGGTACAACGCGAGGAACGCCGCTGCGGCCGCGGGTAAGCTCTGCTGCCAGTGGTCCGCAGCGGTGTGATCGGCGCCGTCACTGATGTACTTGGCGCTGGCGAAGGGCACGTTCTCGACGAGGCAAGCCTTACCAAGCGCGTAGCCTTCCATGTCGATCACGTCGCACGGCATGGGAATTTCCCCGGTTTCGAAGCGGTCCCCGGTGCCACACACGCCCTCGGGGAGCTGCTTGAACACAGCGGAAAATTCGAGCGTCGCGGGCACCGACTCGAACGGGGTTTCGCCCAGCGCGAAACCGAGCCCGGTGACGTCCATATCCCGCTGCACGAACTTGCGACAGGCAATCACGCTGCGCGTCGCGAAGGTGCGACTGCCCGCGGTGCCAAAGTTCACCACCAACTCCGGGAGCTGGCCGTGCGCGCGGAGCGTCGCGAGTTTCCGCGCCAGCATGAGCGCAGCGTTGACCTTACCCAAGCCCGTATACAGCACGCTGATGCCCGCGCGCTCGAACAGGCCCTGGCCCTCGATCTCGAGCGCGATCACCACCAGCGGCGGCGGCGCGCGCGTCAGCGGCTCAGCCATAGCGAATCACGGTCCTTGCCGGCAAATTCTGCCAGGAAAAGTTTTTGACCAGGCCAATGTCGAGCAGCACGCCAATGCGGGTCACCTCGTAGCCAGCGAGTGCACAGAGCGGCGCGGCAGCGAGCAACGTGCCGCCCGTGGCGAGCACGTCGTCCACGAGCAGCAGGCGGCCGGTACCGCGTTGCATTTCGAGCACGCCGGCTCCGTACTCAAGGTCATACGCCATATCCACGACCGGGGGCGGCAGCTTGCCCTTCTTGCGCACCGGCACGAATCCCTTGCCTCGCTGGGCGGCGAGCGCCGCAGCCAGGACGAAGCCGCGTGATTCGATGCCGGCGATCGCGTCGAAGCTCAGCCACTCCGCCTCCGTGAACAGCTCATCCATCGCCTTCACCGTGTCGGCGAAGTGCTCTCGGAGCAGCTTACTGATGTCTCGAAATAGGATCCCTTGCGCCGGAAAGTTCGGCACATCGACCACGAAACGCGCAAGCTCGTGCATAAAGCGAGACTTAGCCACGACTTGGCGCGGCCTGGAAGCCTCAACCGGCAAGGGGCGAACGAGGTGGCGGGAGCGGCAACGTGCGGGCGCAGCTCCGCCCTCGAGTTTTTGTACTCGGCATGACGGTGACCTGTCTTTTCTGGGGTCAGCGCAGGCACGCGCTGGCCGCTGAGACTTACGGCTGTTCGCTCGCGGGCGCGGGGAGGATCAGAGCTCGCAGTCGCTCGGCTTGCGGGCTGTCCGGATGCGCGGCGACGAAGGCTTGGGCGCGCGCAGCGGCGAGCGAGCGCTCCCCGCGTTTCGCCAGTGCTTCGATCTCGAGCACGCTGGCCTCAGTCAGGAATACGCCCCCGGGCCAGGCTTGTCGGTAGTGCGCGATCTCGGCCAGGGCCGCGGCGGCGTCACCCGCGCCGAGCGCCACGCGCGCGCGGTCCAGAGACTGCACCTGTTCTAGCAGCGAGGAGCCGGAGCCGCTGGACGCTCGCGATGCATTCGAATTCACACGCCCAGCCCGAGCTGCCGCGCGCGCGGGCCGCCCGACGGCGGCTTCGGCGTCAGCGGCCATGGGCACCGGGGGGCTAGCTGCGTTCACGACTTCTACAGCAGCCGTGTCGCTCGCGGCATTCGCCCCGCCCAACACGCCTGGCGCGCGAAGCGGCGCGCTCACCGCGACCGTGCGGGCCCGTTTGAGCGCGGTCAGCGATCTCGGCTCTGCTGCCGCGGGTGCCTGGAGCGGCGAAGCGCCGCCGAGCGCGATGCGCGCGCCAGTCCCATTGCCGACGAGCCCATGCCGAAGCAGTACGCTGCCGCCACCGATCAGCAAAGCGCCAGAAACGCCCAGTAACGCAAGCTTCACGCTCAGGAAACCCGACCAACGCGCTAGGGCCGAGGAGCCCCCCGCAGCGAGCGCGACAGGCGCGGGCAGCGAAGCGCCTACTCCGAGGACGGTACTCACGCCCAAGGCCGCGGCCACTTTGGCGTACGCCGCATTCGAGGGTTCGTCCCCTTCAGCGGAACGCAACAGCGCGCGCGCGAAGTCATCTTGCGGCGGCTCGGCACGGTACACGGACATCACTGCCTTCCCGCCACGTTCACGCGCGCTTTGAGGTTGGCAGCGCTCACTTGAAAGGCTTCACGCGCGCGTCGCAGCCGCGACGCCACGGTGCCCACCGGGATACCCAATAGCTCGGCAATTTCCGGCGAAGACATGCCCTCCAGCTCGCACAAGACGAACACGACGCGCAGATCATCCGTGAGCTCGTCCAGTACGTTGTCGAGCATTTGGCGGAGGCGCTTTTGGTCTAGCAGTGCCTCTGCGTTGGGGCGCGGGTCCACGCCCTCGGGCAAGCTCTCGTCCTCTTGACACTCACGACGCGCACCGAGCGAGCGACGCAAGTTGGCGGCGACGCGTACGGCGCTCGCCAACAAGAACGGCCGCTCACTGCCAGGCTGGATGTCTGCGATACGACGCGCAGCAATGATGAACACTTCTTGCGTAGCGTCATCCGCACTGTTCTCGGGCACCCCAAAACGGCGCACGATACGCCACACATCACGGAAGTGCGCGCGCAGCAGCAGCGCGATGCGCGCGTCGTCCTCCAGCTTTGTCGCGCACGTGAGACGCGTACCGGACACTCGATCGGGAATGTGGCGCGGCTCAGCCTCCCCGACGACACTGGCCTGACTAGCTTCTGAGCTGCCCGCCCCAGCGTCGAACGCCACCACTGCTAGTGCCATCTCTGAGCGCATCGCCTTCTTAGGGTTCATGTGAGGCCGTGCTCGAATCGATCACCGGAAGCGATACGATAGCCCGATCCGGCCCAAAACGCCCGTGGCCGGCGCGCGGAAGGCGGATTCCAACCCTCCCGCCTGATCGGGACCCGCGCCCGCGTCGAAGGAGTCTCGCTTCAGGGGTGCTGTGACGCCCCCATCCAGCTGCAGGGAAAGCACTTCATCGACCAACGCCTCGACACGCCCGAAGGCGTCCACGGCAAACCAGCTCTTTGAACGGTCCTCGCGGTTGGGAGGGAGTGAGACATTCCCCTCCAGCACGCCGGCGTCCAAAGCGAGGCACGGGCGCATGAACAGCGGTGTGTCCTCTGGCCAACGGAGCGGGCAAGCCGTGCCGCGGAACGCAAGGTAGGTGAAGCTTGCGTCGCCCGCGCGCGTTGGGGTGCTGGCGGCGGCTGCGCGAATAGCGGACAGCCCGACCAGCGCACGCCACGGCGAACCTTCCGGCCCCTCAGCGTCGAACTCCACACCGATACCGTAACCCGGACTGGGCGCGATGCTGCTGTCGAAGCTGAGGCCGCCGCCCACACCGAACGACCAGCGCGGCGGCAGCGGCGGCGGCTCTGGCGGCAACTCGTCCGCGTCACGGTGGCGCGCATGACGTGCGTGCGGCGGGCGCACGGGTGCCGGCGCACTCGGCGCAGTATCGGCACTCTGATTCGGATCGGCGGCGAGGGCGGCGATCAGCGCCAACGCGGTGACCACGTCATCGCAAGTGGTGCCACGCACTTCGCGAGTGACCTCGCGGCCGTCCGCTGTACGCGCGGTGAGGCGCCCAGTCGCAGAGCCCGAACGCTCGACGAGCTCCGCGTAGAAGCCGAGCGCGGGTTCGTCCGCCACCGCGGGTCGCAAGCGCGGCGCGCGCGTTTGCATCTGTCGCGCGAACTCAATCGCGTCGGGGCAACGCCCTTCCGCCCAATATTCGAGGCGAAAGGCCTGACCAGGCGCTTGCACGGCAGGCGCTGGCACGGCAGGCGCTGGCACGGCAGGCGCTTGCACGGCAGGCGCTTGCCCGGCAGCGCTCGAAGCCCAGCCCAACACCGCTGACGCCACCCACCCCGCGAGCCAAGTCCCCGACAACCTTGGCGCGAGCACGCACTTCCGCAGCACAATTTTCGCGGGCTTCTCTCGTGCACCCGCTGAAGTGCCGGCGTCGGGATCGCGAAGCGCGAAATTCAACGGGGCCCTCCCCTCGACTCGGACACGCCCGCGGACCGGTGCTCCAAACATCCGCGCTTCTCCATCACCGCTTTCAGCCGGAATTTCCTGGCGAACGTTCGGTGGCGGGTGCGGGTTCTTCGAGTTCGACGAGCAGGGTGGCGACGCCCTGATTCACGGAGTGCAGGATGAAGCCAAAGCGCTCGTATAGCAGCCGCGCCACGTTCTCGATTTCCACGCTCAGGCTGACGCGCGGCACGCCGTCTTCGCGGGCGCGACCGAGCAGCGCCAAGAGCACCGCCGTGCCCACGCCGTGGCGGCGAAACTCACGCCGCACGCCGATACCTAGCTCCGGTGTCGCCTCGTCCACGAAGCCCTGCACATGATCGGCCTCGGTCCACCGGCGCATCCAGGCAGCGCCGATGCGCTCACCCCGCCCGTCCGTGGCGACCATGCCCAAGTCGCCGGGGCGGCCCCAGCCTGCGAGCACTTTGGCAAGCTCCGGCGGCGCCAGCCCCTCCTCCAGTGAAGGGCGGGGGCGCGTGCTGCGCCAATACGCGGCCTCGAACAACATCTCGCGCAGGAACTGGGCGTCGTCGGCTCGCGTGCGGCGAATGACGAGCGTTTTAACCCAATTTTTCTGCGTGCTAGGCATGGCGCCAAGAGTTGCGAGCTGGAACAAGACCGGAATAGCCGTCGATTGCCGGTCGATGAGTTACACAGCAGCCCGCACGCCGTCAATTCACGTCGCCCGAAAGCGTGGATCGTGAGATTATGAGACCCGCTATGCCGCGTGTGTGCCCTGTCTCGCTCAGAAGCTTGCTCGGAACCCTTCTGCCATGACGCCCCAGGAAGACGTACCGGGCCGAGTCCTGGCGGGCAAGTACGAGCTCGTTGAGAAGCTCGGGCAAGGCGGCATGGCCATTGTTTGGAGCGCGCGAACGCGCGGCGCGGCCGGGTTCTCGCGAGCCGTCGCCGTAAAGCGCATCGAAGCCTCCGTACGCGGCTTCGATGAAGTGACGGAGATGTTCGTCGAAGAAGCGCGCGTCGGCGCTGCGCTTCAGCACCCCAACATCGTGCAGGTTCACGACTTCGGCATGGACGAGCAGGGCTACCATTTCTTGGTCACGGAGTTGGTAGAAGGCATCCACCTCGGGCGCTTTCTGGCAAGCTTCCGCGAGCCGCGCACGGAAACGCCGTGGCAGGTAGTGGCGGCGATCATGATTGAAGTGCTGCGTGCACTCGAAGGCGCGCACGGGCGCCTCGACGAGAAGCACGCGGTGTCGCCGATTCTGCATCGCGATGTGACACCCGGGAATATCTTGCTCGCCGAAACAGGCCAGGTAAAGCTGGCCGATTTCGGTTTGGCTCGCGCGATGGATCGCGGCCGCATGACGCGTCCCAACATCGTCAAGGGTAAGCTTTCGTACTTGGCGCCGGAACTGCTGCTCGGACAAGCCCCCACCGTGAAGTGTGATCTGTTCAGCTTGGGCGTGGTGATGTGGGAAGCGCTGTCGGGTGAGCGTCTGTTCGACGCCGCGACGGATGCCGATGTCGTCGCCAACATTCGCGATGGCAAAGTGCCACTGCTCAGCATGAAGCGCCCCAACCTGCCCATCGCCATCACCTCAGCCGTCCACCGCGCCCTGGAGCGCGATCCGGCGCAGCGCTTCGACCACGCACGTCAGATGTTGGATTGCCTCACCTCAGTGCTCCGGGTGTTACCCACCAGCCTGGACAGTCGCGCGCTCGGCCCCGCGATTCGAGCCGCGCAGGTGCGGCTGGCGGCGGCCGAGCCACCCGCGAAAGCCTAGGGCTTCTCCCGGCCGTGCCCGTGCCGATCGCCCCTCTCCGCTTTTGTGGGTCGCCTCGCGGCAGCTCGCGTGCGCCAGTGCGGGACGATGGGGGGCTGATCTGTCCGTTTTTCGGGCACGGGCACGGGCACGGGCACGGGAGTGAGCATTCCGGCACAGGCCCTAGTTTTTCCGGCCTAGGCGCGGCCCCCGCGTTTTGCGACGTGCCTGAATTTGAAAATCGTTTTCATTAGGCTACAGTGGGGGGGTCACCGTGATGAACCTGGCGCAGACCCGCATCGGACAAGTCGTGACCATCGAGCACGTGGCTGGCGAAGGCTCATTTCGCCGGCGGTTGATGGAGCTCGGCTTGGTGCCCGGCACCCGGGTGGAAGTGATCGGCGTCGCGCCCTTGGGTGATCCGCTTGAGCTTTTGGTGCGGGGCGGCAGCTTGTCGATTCGTCGCGCGGAAGCGGAGGGCGTGTCTGTGAACGCGGGTGAAGTGACGAGCGCTGAACGCGCCAGCGGAAGCCACGCCCAGGCCAGCACCTTGGCGCGGCGCGGCTTCGCTCGTACTGCGCCGTGACTCAGCCCGCAGTCGACCACGGCGCGCCTGCAGAGAAGCGGGAACGCGCACAAGAAGACGCGGCGCGCGCGCCGCGCTTGCTGCTGATCGGCAATCCGAATACCGGAAAAACCACGCTCTTCAACCGCCTCACGGGTCAGAATGCGCGCATCGGGAATTATCCCGGCATCACCGTGGAGCGCCGCAGCGGCGAAGTAACGCTGACGAGCGCCGCTGGCCCACGAAGGGCGGAAGTCGTGGACGTGCCCGGCGCGTACTCGCTCAGCGCGCGCTCACCCGAAGAGCAGATCGCCCTCTCAGCCGTGCTCGGTTGGGCGGAAGAGCAGAAACCGGATCTGTGCGTGGTGGTGGTGGATGCCGGGCAACTGGCCCGCAACCTGTACCTCGTGATGCAACTGCTCGAGTTCGACGTGAAGGTCGTCGTGGCGCTGAACATGATCGACGAGGTCAAAGAAAACCCGCCGAGCGAAAGCGAATTGAGCCGTTTTCTTGGCGTTCCATGCGTCGCAACGGATGGGCGACGCGGCGCCGGCGTGGACAAACTGAAGGCCGCCATCGTGGCCGGGCTTGTTGCGCCACCCCGAACCGCGCGGCGCATCGCCTACCCCCCTGCCCTGGAACAAGATCTAGAACAGGTGAGCGGTGCGCTACCCGCCGCCTGGGCCGAGAACGAAGTGCGCGCGCGTGCGCTGTCACTTTGGGCACTGACCAGCCTGGAATGGGACGACGAGCTCGCGGGTATCGACCCCGCGCTACGTCAGCGCAGTCTCGCTGTGCGCGAGGCCGCCGCTGGGCGCGACATCGACCAAGAAGTGATCGCGACGCGCTACGCGCTGATCGACGCGGCCATCCCCCAGCTGTACCGGCGAATGGATGCGCACCCGCCCAAGCGCAAGGCCTCCGAGCGCGTGGACCGCGTCCTGCTGCACCCGGTGTTCGGCTTCGTGATCTTCATCGGGCTGATGCTGCTCATGTTCCAGTCTTTGTTCTCTTGGTCGGACCCGGCGATCCGACTGATTGAAAGCATGACGAGCGGCGCTGCCCGCCTGGTGGAAGCGTACCTGCCCGCCTCGATTATCCGAGATTTACTGACCAAAGGCGTGATCGGCGGGGTGGGCAACGTCGTGGTGTTTTTGCCGCAGATTTTGCTGCTATTTTTCTGCATCGGCCTACTGGAAGACTCAGGCTACATGGCCCGAGTCGCGTTCTTGATGGACCGCATCATGAAGGCCCTCGGCCTACACGGTCGTGCGTTCGTGCCCATGCTCTCGGGGTTCGCCTGCGCGGTCCCCGCGATCATGGCGACGCGCACCATGGAGCGACAGCGCGACCGTTTGCTCACGATGTTGGTCGTCCCGCTCATGACCTGTTCCGCGCGCCTGCCGGTGTACACCTTGGTCATTGGCGCGCTGTTCCCGCCCTCGCGCGTGTTCGGCCTCGTGCCCGTGCAGGGCCTGCTGATGATCGCGATGTACGTGTTCTCGATGCTGATCAGCCTGATCGCGGCGGGCGTGCTCGGGCGGACGGCCGTCAAAGGCCGACGCATCCCGCTGATTTTGGAGCTGCCGCCGTATCGCATGCCGAGCCTCCGCGGCACCCTTAAGATGATGTGGCAACGCGCGGCTATGTTCTTGAAGGAGGCGGGCACAGGCATCCTCATCATCACCGTAGTGCTCTGGGCCCTGCTCTCCTTCCCCCGTCCCGCGCACGACCAACCCTCCCCGCCGGCCGCTACCGTTCATCAGCGCGCAGAGACCGCGACTGAAACCGCTAGCACGCCGCACCGCGCCGGAGCTACGGCCATCGAGCTCAGCTATGGCGGGCGCCTGGGCAAAGCGATCGAACCAGCGCTGCGGCCGCTCGGTTTCGACTGGAAAATCGGGGTTGGCCTGATCGGCGCCTTCGCGGCACGTGAGGTGTTCGTCTCCACGTTAGGCCTGGTTTACGGCATCGGTGACGCGGACGAGAACAACGCACCCTTACGCGACAAGATCCGCGCTGAGCGTCGGGCCGACGGTGGCCGCTCTTACACCCCGCTCATGGGGTTATCGTTGATGGTGTTTTTCGCGCTGTCTTGCCAGTGCATGAGCACGCTGATGGTCGTGTATCGCGAGACAAGGAGCGTGCGTTGGCCGTTGTTCATGTTCACGTACATGACGACGCTGGCCTACGTGGCGAGCTTCCTCGTGTACCAAGGCGGGCGTCTGCTCGGCTTCTAGAGCACCGTGAAGCCTGAGCTGCCGCCGCGTCTAACACCCCTGCCGCGTGAATTCTACGCACAGCCGGTGCTGCGCGTAGCCAAAGCGTGCATCGGCAAATTCCTGGTACATGAGACCAAGCAGGGGCTGAGCGTCGGGCGTATCGTCGAAACGGAGGCCTATCGCGGTCCACTGGATCGCGCGGCGCACTCGTTCGGCGGGCGGCGCACAGCGCGCACGGAAGTGATGTTCGGCCCCCCGGGCTACGCTTACGTCTTCTTCGTGTACGGCATGCACTACCAATTCAACATCGTGACTAGCAAAGTGGATGCGCCTCACGCCGTACTCGTGCGCGCAGTCGAACCCGTGCTCGGCGTGTCCTTCATGGCCAAGCGCCGGAACCTGCCGGAGACGAGCCGTGACCTGACCAACGGTCCGGGCAAGCTATGCCAGGCGATGGCCATCGGGGGCGCGGCCTATGGACTCGATTTATGTGCTTCGCCGCTCTTTTTGGCCGACGGCCCGAGCACCCGAAGCGCGAGCTCCCAGCGCATCGGCATCGACTATGCCGGGGATTGGGTCGAAAAACCGTGGCGTTTCTTCGATCCCAAAAGCCGTTACGTGTCTCGCGCGCGTCCCTGCTAAAAGCTCTCCAATGCCGATGGCCCTGAGATGACAGATCGCCCCGTCCCGCCGCCTCGTGCCCCGTTACGCCCGACCTTCGCCGCGGTGGGACCGCAAACCGCAACGCCGCAACCGGGCCCGCTACTCTCACCGAAGCGCTTCGAAGGCAAACACATCACGGTCTGTGTCACCGGGAGCGTCGCCGCGTACAAGGCCGTGATCTTGGTCCGCACGCTGCTGAAGGACGGCGCGACCGTGGATGTCGTGTTGACGCAGTCGGCGTGTGAGTTCGTCGGTGCGGCGACGTTCTCGGGCCTCACTGGGCGACGCGTGTTCACGGACATGTTCGATCCGGCTCGCCCAGGGGAAGTGCACGTGAACCTCGCGGCGCGCACGGACCTGCTCTTGGTTGTGCCGGCTACGGCGGATGTGTTGGCGCGCTTCGCGAGCGGCCGCGCGGATGATTTGGTGACCGCGTTGGTGCTGTGTGCCGCGTGCCCCATTTTGGTCGCGCCCGCGATGCACCCCAGCATGTGGAGCCACCCCGCCACTCAGCGTAACGTAGCGACGCTCGTCGCGGACCGCCGCATCGGCTTCGTTGGTCCGGTCGTCGGGGAGGTCGCATCCGGCGACACGGGGCTCGGACGCATGGCGGAGCCCCAGCAAATCGCGCACCAGGCTTCCGCGCAATTTGCGGGTATTTCGCTATCGGGCAAGCACATTGTGATCAGCGCCGGGCCCACGGTCGAAGACTTGGATCCGGTACGCTTCGTCGGTAACCGCTCGTCCGGCAAGATGGGGTTCGCCTTGGCTGAGCGCGCCAAGGCGTTCGGCGCGAAGGTCACGCTCGTCGCGGGGCCCGTGAATCTGCCCACGCCCCCCGGCGTGCAACGCATCGACGTGCGCAGCGCGTTCTCGATGCGCAGCGCGCTGTGGCAAGCGCTGTCGCCGGACCTCAGCGCCGCAGACGCGCTGATCATGACTGCCGCAGTTGCCGACTACCGCCCAGCGCAGAGCCATTCCAGCAAGCTCAAACGCGGCCCCGAGCCGGTGACCCTTGAATTGCTGCCGAATCCCGATCTGCTGGAAGAAATCGGACACGCGCGCAAAGATCGCAAACCGGTACTCATCGGCTTCGCCCTCGAAACGGACACCGAAGAAAAGGTCATCCAACTCGCGCGCGGAAAGCTCGCGGCCAAGCATGTGGATATGGTCGTAGCCAACCACGCCTCCGAGTCGCTCGGACGCGACGACATTCGAGCCATGTTGGTCAGCCCGACCGACTGCAACCCCTTGCCCCTACTCAGCAAAGAACAAGCGGCGGATCGCATTTTGGCTTGGCTCGCCGATCACCTACGAGAAAACCCCTGATGCGCGTGCTTCTGACCTTGGCCCTGGCCTTCGCGGGCGTGGCGTACAGCTTTCGCGAAGCGGCCGCCGGCACGCCGCAGTTCTGGCTCGGCGTGAGCCTGCCGTACATGCTCCTGCTCGCCATCGCGCTGCACAAGATGCAAGACGACGGCACCCTGATCGATTTTCTGAAGCCGCGCACTGGGGATCTATCGATCGGCGCGGTATCGATGATCGTGCTCCTGTTTGCTTCTTGGGCAGCGCGGCGCGTGCTGACCCCGGCCGGAAGCCCGCGCCAAGCTTGGCTGTTTCGCATCTACCTGCAGCTCGGCAATCCCGAGCACCTGCAGCGCTCCACCGGGTACACCGCGTTGATCTTACTGATCTGCGCGGCGGAAGAAGTCGTGTGGCGCGGCATGGTACTCGGGGAACTCACCGAGCGCTTCGGCCGGCGCGCGGCGCTGCCGTTGTCTGCACTTGCTTACGGCTTCGCCGCCCTCCCCACGCTGTGGCTGCTCCGCGACCCGATCGCCGGGCTGAATCCACTGCTTGTCACTGCCGCGGTCGGCTGCGGCCTGGTGTGGAGCTTCCTCGCCCTACAATTCAAACGCCTGCCCCCAGTCATGATTTCGCACATGGCGTTCGCGTACTTCACGATCGTGCAGTTTCGTTTGCCGGGTTTGTGAGCGCTCAGCGCTTAAAATCACGGACGATTTTCACTAACGCCGCGAGCTCCTCGGGCTTGTTCGCGAGCTCCGGATTCGACGACATGGCCGCGCTCTTGCCGACGGCCGCGCCGCCCTCGATGATCGTCTTCTTGAGCTGATCATCCGTCACCGACGCTTGCCAGGCCGCGTCGGCAAAAGCGCGCGGCTTGGGAACCAGGGTGGCCGACGCAGGGCCGTCCCCTGCGCCGTGGTCACCGTGACACGTTTGGCACTTCGTCTTGAAGAGCTGCCGAGCTTCATAGGCGGGGTCTGGGGGCGGCAGCGGGGCGTCCGACTCGACGGGCGCCGCCGTCTCAGCCGCGGTGTCTGGAGTCGAGTGTTTCGCGCAGCCGACGGCCAGCAACGCGAGGGCTAGGAGGGCGAGCGATGTGCGCGCTCGCGAGCGATAAGAATGCCAAAGAACCAATGCCTGGTTTGTCATGTATTGGCTCCCATACGCCCGGACGACCAGCCGCGCAAGGCATCCGGCTGTGGCATCTCGTCGCAGTGGAGGAACGCAGCCCGCGAGCCGCTCAAGACTGAGCTTACATATTGAACGCGACGGGCTGCCCGGTGGATTCGATCACGCTGGTCCACAGATCACCGGAGACATCCACCTGCTTGCGAAAGCGCGTGGCGAGCGGCATGGGCACGTGCACGAAGCGCCCGTGCCAACGGCCAATCAGCACCTCGGTGTTTCCCGCCAGCGCGGCATGCACGGCGTTGCGCGCCATGTTCCAACAGTACACGCTGTCAGCTGGGGACGCAGGCACGCTGCGAATGTGGTAGCTCGGGTCCAAGTACTTGAGCGTGATCTCGAGGCCGCGTGACTTGCAGTGCGCGATGATCTTGTCGCGCAGCACGGTGCCGATGTCGTTGAGCTTGACGTTGCCGCTCGCGTCAGTGGAAGCGGGGCCATCGGGAGTGCACAGCTCTTGACCCGCACCCTCGGCGACGACAATCACGGCGTGGGAGTCACGCGACAATCGCCTCTCCAGCAAGCGCAGAAGCCCCGTTTCCCCTTCCAACTCGACGTTCACTTCGGGGATCAACACGAAGTCCACGTCCGTAGAGGCCAGGGCCGCGTGGCAGGCGATGAAGCCGGAATGCCGGCCCATGCATTTCACCAACCCGACGCCGTTTTTCGCGCCCTTTGCCTCGACGTGGGCACTCTTGATCACGTCCACCGCGGCCGAGAACGAAGTCTCAAAGCCGAAGCTGCGGTCGATGAAGTGAATATCGTTGTCAATGGTCTTCGGGATGCCGACCACGCCGATGGACAGGCCTCGCTTTTTCAGCTCCGCAACGAGCGTCATCGCGCCGCGGCAAGTGCCATCACCGCCGACCACGAACAGCACACCGATGCCGAGCTCCACCAAGCGGTCGGCCATCTCTTTCGGGTCTTGATCGCCGCGCGAGGTGCCGAGCACGGTGCCACCTTCATGGTGAATTTCGGCGACTGATTCCGGGGTAAGGGCTAGCGGCTGGTGGCCGTAGCGCGGCACCATGCCCTCGTAGCCGTAGCGAAAGCCGACGATGTTGCGCACGCCGTAGCCATGGTTCAGCTCCAGCACCAGACCGCGCACTACGTTGTTCAAACCCGGGCACAGGCCGCCGCAGGTGACGATTCCGCAGCGCAGCTTGGCTGGGTCGAAGAACAACTTATCACGCGGCCCCGCAAGCTCGAACGCGGGCGCTCGCGACAAGTCATTGCTGAATTCGGCGAGGCGGGACAATCGGTCGTCCAACAGGACCCGGTCGGCTTTACCGACGTAGTGCACGGCGGCCTGAGTCAGCCGTTCAGCGAGGGGCGAGGGATATTCGCAGCTCCCGAGAATGTTGATTTCCAGATCGGAAGCCACCACCCGCTGAGCTCGTTCCAATACGGTCAGCGCTATCGACATCAAGTTCGATCATGGACGCCTCAGGTTTCCGGCTGCTTTCCGCGCGGTTGCGGTGCTTCTCGCCGCGCCTAGGAGTTTCGCCGAGTGAGTTTTGCGTCCATCATCGGGGATTCTCGCCCGTGCCCGCTGCACTGAATTCGGCGGGGCGCCAGCCCCGAGTTTGGGAGTCCGGCCCCAAACCTGCGTTCTATGCGGGTCTTGGTGGGGCGGTTCACATCGCCGCCGGGCGGTGCTAACCACGCCGCATGAGTGGCCACTCCAAATGGGCAACAATCAAGCGCGCAAAGGGCAAAACGGATGCTGCGCGCGGCAGTATTTTTACCAAGCTGATTCGTGAAGTCGTCACGGCAGCGCGCATCGGCGGCGGGGACATCGACGCCAACCCGCGCCTGCGCAAAGCAGTGGCTGATTGCCGGGCGCAGCAGATGCCCGCCGACAACATCAAGCGTGCCGTCCAACGCGGCACTGGTGAAATCGAGGGCGCTTCCTATGAAGACGTTTTGTACGAAGGCACGGGCCCCGGCGGCACGCTGTTCTTGGTCGAAGGCACCACCGACAACCGGAACCGTAGCGCGGCTGAGTTGCGCAAGCTCTTCGAGCGCCATAGCGGCGTGATGGGCGGCGCCGGCGGCGCGCAATGGGCTTTCGATCGCCTAGGCACGATCACGTTCGAGAAGAGCGCGGTCAGTGAAGACCAACTGATGGAAGCGGCCCTCAGCGCCGGAGCCGAAGACTACCGAGACGAGGGCGATGTCTGGGTCGTCTACACACCGCCGAACGACCTGTACACGGTGGTCACCGCCCTAGAAGCCGCGAAGCTCCCTGTGCAATCCAGCAAGGTTGCCTGGATCCCGAAGAACAAGAAGACCGTGGCGGGGCGCGAGGCCGAAGTCTGCTTGAACCTGGTCGATTCACTCGACGAACACGACGACGTCGCCAACGTGTACTCCGACTTCGACATCTCAGAGGAAGAGCTGGCGAAGCTCAGCGGGTAGCTTCCTTCCTCGCGTGTGCAGGCGTGGTGCGCCAGATCTACGCGCGCCGCACGGCGCCACGCCGCGTTCCTGGCCAGCGCGCTGATCCTCAGTAGCTATTTGGCGCTGTTTACGGTTGGGGTGGCCCTCTGGCTGCAGCCACACGGATCACGCCTTGCCGTGGCTGGGCAATGCGCCCACTGTGCGCCCTTGAACCAGTCATTTCCGAGTTGCGGAGTTTGCGGTGGGGATGGCCGCGTCTCCAATGCGTTTGGATTAACGACGACTTGCCCGGGTTGTCATGGCTCGGGGCGGAAGTCGGAGGACACCGGCTTTCGCGACGTCACGAAGACCAAGCCGGCCCACCACCGCCAATCCAACGGGGCATTGGTTCCGGAGAAGCCGCAGTGGCCGGGGACCTTCGAGGGCTCCAAACTCGCCGACGAGATCAAAGCCAGTCATGGCCTGTCGAAAGACACGCAGGCCAAGCTGACGCGCGAAATCATCGACCACGAAGCGAGTCATGGCAGTTGTACGCAGACTTTCCTCAAGAAAATCCGCAAGCAATTTCCGAGGACGGTCTGAGCACGAGCGCCCTGCTGGAAGAGCGCGCTCGATGAAGACCTACGAGTACGCCGAAGACCCGAATCCGGAGGCCCGATCCCATCCGTGGGTCGACGCGGTGGGCAACCCGAACGCGCGTTACTACGATCTAAAGCGGCAGCCCGAACGCATCCGAAGCTCGCTCGAGGATTTCCGACCTTGGCAACGCTACGCCGCAGTCGAGGACTTCTACCAACTGCTCGAGCGCATCAACCACCCCAAATCAGCGCTCGAGTCGAATGATTGCGCCTTCATTGGCGCCGAGCAAAACGAAGACGGCAGTGTTCAGAAAGCGCTGCAATGCTCCGGACGCCTCATGGTGCTGTTCCGGACGCTGACGCGGAACACCGCTGGCAGCGATATCGAAAGGCTGAAGGACCAACTTCACGTCGAACTTGCCGAGCTCGATCCTGAGTTTGATGCGGGCGTCGTCGGCACCAATATCGTGCCGGTGCGCTATCTAGAGCTGCCTGAAGCAGACGGCCAGCAGCTCGGCACGCAGCTCATGATCTGCTTTTGGAGCTGGGGCGATTCCGAAGCGGAAACCATGCTCAATCTGGCTCGCCTCATGAAGAACCTGAGCCGAGCGTTGCGTCGCGTGTCCGCGCGTGCGGCGGCCTGAACTCAGCGCTTGAAGCGCTGGTCGGCAACGCCGGCGCCGATCACGAGTTTTTCGACGCGGCGCGGGCTCTCGTGGCTCGCCGGCTTGTTCATCACGGCGGTCTTCTGCATCAGCACCGTGCCGCGTTTCGGATCGCCGGGGCGGCCATTTTTGGCATCCGCGGAAGCCCGTACGAGCGGGATGTTCTTGTTCAAGCGGCTCGCGTGCTCAAACGCCTGCACGAGTTGCTCGACCAGCGGGCGCGCGCACCCCAGCGTGCGTTCGACTTGGATTTTCTTGCGTGCCACTGCGGCAGCGTCGGAGGCCTTGCGCGACAGCTCGCTGAGTTCGCTAAGCGTCGCTTCTAGGGTTTGGACGTAGGCTTGGTCGAGCGCATACAGCGCGCAGCGCTTACGCACCCCGGGTGAGCCGCGATCGAGGAGTTCGCGCGCGAGGTCACGTAGGCCTTTGATCGCATTCGTGAATGCGGCGACCGGATCTTCGTTCTCCGCTGAGGGTGCCTGTTGCGGTACGCCGGCTACGGTTTGGATCACCGAGCGTGCTTGTTCGGCCAACGCCTCGGCGCGTTCGAGCGCTGCAGCGAGGTTCTCGCCCGCGCCTTTCACGTCCGCCTCTGACTGCCGATATTCCCCGAACGTGCGGTCCAGGCGCAGGACCTGATCTGCGGTGAGTCCGATCAGGTCGAGTGAGCAACCGCGCACCATGCCGCGTTGCTCGGAGGTGAGGTCGCGCCAGCGAGTGTGCGCCGCGACGACCACCTCCGCCGATTCCTCGACGAACTTGGGCACGACACCGAGATCGACGGGGTCCCCAGCGCTGTGCATCGTCTCGCTGGCAGCATCAAGCAGGCCCTGATCGGGCTGGCCGAGCTGACGGGCCAAGCGTTCGAGCTCGACCACCGCCGCGGGTTTCGCCGGTGGGCGCGCAGAATCACGCCGATTCACGATTCTCCTTGGCCTCGGTTCATGGCTTCCCTCGGCTCATGAACGGCGAATTTTCGAATTTCTTTCGCCCAAAAAGCAAACTGAGAATCCCCCTTTTTGAGGCTTATCCCGGGCAGTGCGTGGCCGTCTGGCTGACCCAGCAGCACGTGTCAAAGCGAACTTCACTCAGCCCGGGGACAATCCATCACTGTGTCGACTGTGGGGCCCTGTCCCCGCTCACCGACCCGGAACGCAGTTCCATCGGCGAAAGCGCCGCCTGGCGGCTGAGCCGGCGGCCCACGCTGGACGGGCGGCTAACGCTCGAATGGCGGTGCCCGACATGCTGGACACGCCACCTGCGTTCTCAGAAGTCGGCGTAGTCTTGCAAAACTGCCGCTGGGGGAGTCAGCGTTCAGGGGCAGGCTAAATCACCCCGCACAATAGCCCCACCCCGAGCAGCACGAACACCACGGCTGCCGCGCGTTGCGTGTGCCGTGGATGCAGGATCGCGCTCAAGCGATTGCCGACAAACACGGCGATCGCCGCGACTAGGCACAGCGCCAAGCTAGCCGCTAAAAACACCGTCATCGGCGCTCGATAGCGCGCGGCGAGCGCCGCCGTGCCGAGCTGCGTCAAGTCACCCCACTCCGCGATGAATACGACCAGGAACGACTTCCAAAGCGCGTGCCCAAAGCCCTCCGGGTGTGCCGCGTCCCCGGCCTCATCATCCGCCTCTTCCTCGCGGCGCCACATGAACACCGCCGAGACCAAGAACAATAGACCGGCCGCAAGATGCACCGGACGCGCCGGTAACAGCGACAAGAGCCCACCCGCCGCGACGGCGATCAAACTCTGCACGACGAGCGCCAGCGCGGTGCCGACGAACACGGGAAGCGGGCGATGGCGCGTGGCCAACACGACGGCCGCGACGGCCGTTTTGTCGGGCAACTCGGCCAGGAAGATCACGCCGAAGACAGTGGCGAATACCCGAGGGTCGAGCATGGCGCTCCGTAGACCGCATGCTCAGGGCGCGCAAGCCGCCAAGCGTGTCGCTCGGCTACTGGCGCTGCGCGCGCGCCTTGCCAGCGGCCAGTTGTTCTTCGGGCACACCCTCAAGCGGGGTCGCTGGCTCGAGCCAGGCGGGGTTTCCGCGGAGCGGGTGGTGCTCGTCACCCATGCGGAAGGCTTCCGCGATCTGCTCGGTCATGGGTTTCAGCTGCGCTTTCGCATAACACTTGAGTTCGTGTCCGGGAGCGTCCGCGAAGCGCGCGGCACCATGCGAGCCCAGCTGATGACTCCAGACGTCGGTCAACAGCACGACGCGCCCTTTGGAATCGAGTAGATCCTCGCGCGACAGGAACACCGGCGCGTGATTGCCGTCGTCAGCACGGCCGTCGACGACGTGCAGTGAGCCGTCTGCGCTCTGCTCGTACTCGACCTGCGCGCCTTCGATATCGCCGGGGCCGTACATGGCGTCTTTGATGCCTGGGAACAGCCACAGAAAGTGGCTATACACGGCGTCCATCGCCAGTGCCGGCACGACCAGGTACGAGACGGCATTGCTGCCCCAAGGCCGCTCTTCCGACCAGTAAATGAAGTAGCCGACGGCGAGCTTGCGACCGATGTGGCGCGACCGATACAGCACGGTGTCGCCGAGCGAGCCCATCGACCAGGAGCGCGCGCCCACACACACGGGCTGCGCGATGATGCGCGCGTCGTCGTCCGACAACGCTGTCTTCGGCGCTTCTGCTTGCGGTGCGTTCGTCGGCCAGCTCGCCTCTCGAGGCGGTACCGCGCAGCCCGCTAGGGCCACGCTGGCGATGCTGCAACTGAACAGGGCAAAAACTGACAAGCTGGGACCTCACAAGGTAGCGCATTTGCGCCACGTTTAGAGGGAACGCACACTCCTTCGCCTGAGTTCAGGGGCATAACGTGCGTACTTGTGTGCGAGGCGCGCTGTGCGGATCACGAGCCCTGGTTCAACCACTGCCCGGCGAATTCCTGAGAAAATCAGGAGGACGGGAGCTCTAACCGGACAGACAGCAGGAGAGCGCATGGACATTCAGCCTTCTAGACACGCTTCACAATCCAGCTTTTCACCGAAAAAAGCAGCAATCTTCGGGACGGTGCTGGCGCTCGGAGTCGGAGCGCCACGGCCCGCCGCGGCCGCCCTGCAGTGGGCGGGGCGCTCGTGGAACGTGACCTCGGGTGGCATGGCCGGCGTGTGCGAGGGCAGTCCAGCGAACGTGTCCGTCGACGCGAACGGCTACCTCCACCTCAAGATCACCAAAGCCGGCGATACCTGGAGCGCCGCCGAGATCTTCACGACCGATAAACTCGGCTTCGGCACGTACCAGTGGCAAGTCGACGGGCCCATCGATCGCTTCGATCTGAACGTGGTGCTGGGCTTGTATCCGTATGGCCCAGCCGCAGGCATCGGCAACGACGGCACGAACGAGATCGACATCGAGTACTCGCGCTGGGGCCAGGCCAACGGCCCCAACGGTGATTGGACCGACTACCCCGTCTCGGGCACGGTGATCGGTGAGAAGGCGTACACGTTCGCACTGAACGGCAGCACGCTCAGCACCTCGCGCTTCGTCTGGAACACGAGCTCGATTGAGAGCTTCCTGATCAAGGGCCTGCAACCGGTCGGCAGCACGACGGATCTGATGAACTCCTGGACATATGCGCCCACCAATTCACAGACCAACATCCCGCAGCAGGCGCTGCCGCTGGGCATGAATCTGTGGTGCTTCGACAAGACGCCGACTGACGCGATGCCCGTCGAAGTCGTGATTCGCGACTTCAAGTTCGTAGCTGAGGGCGCGGATCCAGGCGGCGCTGGCGGCATGGGCGCCGGCGGCACAAGCGGCACAAGCGGCACAAGCGGCACAAGCGGCGGGAACGCGGGGGCCGCGAATCACGGCGGAGCGACGGGCACGGCGGGGGCCGGCGCCGGCATGGGCGGCTCCCGCGCGGGCGCAGCGGGCGCCGCAATGACAGGCAACGCTGGCGCGAGTGGAGCGCCGGCGAGCAGCGCAGGCACCAGCAGCGCGGGCACCAGCAGCGCGGGCACCAGCAGCGCGAGCGCCGGCAGCGCCGGCGGCAGCGGAAACCCGACCGTGAGTGGCGCGGGCAACAACAACGCAAGTGCCGGCAGCGGCACCGGAACTGACGCGACGAAGGACGGCGATCAGGCTTCGAGCTGCAGCGTCAGCGCGGTCGGTGCGCGACGCGGCTGGGCCTTGCTCGGGCTGCTCCCACTGCTCGTGTTCGCGCGGCGGGCGCGCCGACGCGCGCGACGCTGAGCCTCACGGCTCGAAAACGATCCACGTGCGTCAGGATCAAAAGCGATCAGGCGCTGGGGTCGTAATTGAGATTCGGGCCGAGCCAGCGCTCTACTTCGGCGACTGTCATGCCCTTACGGGTGTGGTAATCCGCAACTTGGTCGCGTTCGATTTTGCCCAGGGTGAAGTAGCGCGCGTCGGGGTGCGCGAAATAGAGGCCGCTCACGCTGGAGCCGGGCCACATCGCGAACGACTCGGTGATCAGCATGCCGGTGTTCTTCTCCACATCCAGCAGGCGCCAAAGCGTGCCTTTCTCGGTGTGGTCCGGGCATGCGGGGTAACCCGCGGCCGGGCGAATGCCACGATATTTTTCCTGGATCAGCTCGGCCTTGCTCAGATCTTCTTGCTTGCCGTAGCCCCACTCGTCGCGGGCGCGCTTGTGTAGGTATTCAGCGAAGGCTTCGGCCAGGCGATCGGCAATCGCTTCGGCCATGATCGCATTGTAGTCATCCTGCTTGGCGCGGAAGGAATCGCAAAATTCCTTGAGCCCGATGCCGGTGGTCACCGCGAACAGGCCGATGTGATCATTTAGCCCAGTGCTGAGCGGCGCAATGAAGTCACTCAACGACCGACACGCATCCTTGGGCTCTTTTTGAGCTTGCTGACGCAAGAAGTGAAAGCGGTCCAGCACCTGCGTGCGCCCCGCGTCCGCGTACAGCTCCACGTCATCCCCCACGCTGTTCGCGGGAAACAGGCCGTAAACACCACGCGCGGTGATCGATCGGTTGGCGATCATTTGATCCAACAGCACGTTCGCCTCGGCGAAGATGGTCCGGGCTTGTTCGCCGTATTTTTCGTGTTCGAAGATGCGCGGGTAAATGCCCTTTAGCTCCCAGGTGTGGAAGAAGGGCGTCCAGTCGATGTAATCGCGCAGGGTGGCGAGCGGGAAATCCTGCAAGACGTGCACGCCCGTGACTTCCGGCGTGGGTACGTCCTCGGAGCGCCACTCGATGGGCGTGCGGTGGTTGCGCGCTTGTTCGATGGGGAGCAAATTTTGCTTCGGAGCAGAATGGGTGCGGCGCAATTTTTCGTACTCGGTACGATGGGCGGCAACGAATGCCGGCCTACCTTCGTCGCTCAACAAGCTAGTCGTGACGGGCACGGCGCGGCTCGCGTCCAGCACGTGCACCACGGGTTCGCTATAGAACGGAGCAATCTTGATGGCGGTGTGCGCTTTGCTGGTCGTGGCTCCGCCGATCAAGAGCGGCAACTTGAAGCCTTGGCGCTCCATCTCGCGCGCCACATGGGTCATCTCGTCCAAAGAGGGCGTGATCAGACCGCTCAAACCGATCAAATCTGCCTTCTCCGCTTTGGCCCGTTCCAATATTTTCTCGCACGGGACCATCACGCCCATGTCGATCACTTCGTAGTTGTTGCAGGCGAGCACGACGCCCACGATGTTCTTGCCGATGTCGTGCACGTCCCCCTTCACGGTGGCGAGCACGATTTTGCCCTGCGTTTTCACGACTTGGCCGGCCGCGGCCATGGCGGCCTTCTCGGCCTCCATGAAAGGAAACAGGTAGGCGACGGCCTTCTTCATCACGCGCGCTGATTTGACGACCTGCGGCAGGAACATCTTACCCGCGCCGAACAAATCACCGACCACGCTCATGCCGTCCATCAGCGGGCCTTCAATCACGAGCAGCGGGCGACCGAGCTTCTCTCGGGCTTCCTCGGTGTCTTCGTCGATGTACGTATCGATGCCTTTAACGAGTGCGTGCGCGAGGCGCGCTTCAACGGTCCCGTTACGCCACTCCTCGGCTTCTTTTTTGGTGGTGACCGTGCCGCTGCTTTCGGCCTTCAGTTTTTCACCGTGCTCCACCAAGCGCTCGGTCGCGTCCGGGCGGCGGTTGAGCAGCACGTCTTCCACGAGCACTTTCAGCTCCGGCTCGATCGCCTCGTACACCTCCAACATGCCCGCGTTGACGATGCCCATGTCCATACCCGCGCCGATGGCGTGGAACAGAAATGCGGAGTGCATTGCTTCACGGACTTTGTTGTTGCCGCGGAAGCTGAAGGAAATGTTCGAGACACCGCCGCTGACCTTGGCATGCGGCAAATTGGCCTTGATCCAGCGGGTCGCGTTGATGAAATCAACCGCGTAGTTGTTGTGCTCTTCCATGCCGGTCGCGACCGTCAGGATGTTCGGGTCGAAGATGATGTCTTCCGGCAAGAACCCGAGCTCATCCACCAAGAGGTGATAGGCGCGGCTACAGATGCGGATCTTGTCCTCGTAGGTCGCGGCTTGGCCCTGTTCGTCGAAGGCCATGACCACGACGGCTGCACCGTATTTCAGCACCATGCGTGCGTTCTGACGGAACTTGTCTTCGCCCTCTTTGAGCGAGATCGAGTTGACGATGCCTTTGCCCTGGAGCGTTTTCAGACCGGCTTCGATCACCTCCCACTTGGAGGAATCCACCATGAACGGCACTTTGGCGACTTCCGGCTCGCTGGCGAGCAGCTGCAGGTAGCGCGTCATCGCGGCGACGCCGTCGATCATGCCCTCGTCCATACAGATGTCGATCACGTTCGCGCCGTTCTCGACCTGCTGACGCGCGACGCTGACGGCTTCCTCGTACTTGCCCTCTTTGATGAGCTTCGCGAACTTGGGCGAGCCGGCCACATTGGTGCGCTCCCCGAGCATCATGTACACGCCGATTTGCTGGGTAAACGGCTGAGAACCGGACAGCCGTAACGGGCGCTCAGTGAAGCCGACTTCCGGAGTACGGCCCTCGGGTTTGACTTCGGACGCAGCTGCCGGGGCCGGCCGTGCAGCGATCTCGCGCGGCGGCTTGCCCTCGAGCGCCTTGGCGATCGCCGCGATGTGCTCCGGCGTGTTACCGCAGCAACCACCGGCAATGTTGATCAGGCCGCCCTTGGCAAAATCACTCAGATAGCGCGCCATGTCCGCCGGCTCGAGATCAAAGCCGGTGACGGAGAGCGGGTTGGGCAAACCGGCGTTCGGATAACAGGAGATGGCCGCGCTCGACTTGTCCGCCAAGTCCGCCAAAAACGGGTACATTAAATCCGGGCCGAGCGAGCAGTTCAGGCCGATCGAGATCGGGTTCACGTGCTTCATTGCGGTCCAATACGCTTCGATGGTCTGGGCGGAGATCATCGTTTCACCACCGCGACCCACGGCCGCCGAGATCATCACCGGCAACTCTTTGCCATCCTTGTCGAACACTTCGCGAATCGCGACTAGCGCGGCTTTGGCGTTCAACGAGTCGAAGATGGTTTCGACCAGCAGCGCGTCGGAACCGCCGGCGATGAGGGCGCGGATCTGCAAAACATAGGCGTCTTTGACCTGATCGAAGGTGACGACGCGGAAGCCCGCGTCATCAGCGTCCGGTGAGTTCGAAAGCGAGACGGTGAGCGGGCCGATGGCGCCTGCCACGAAGCGACGTTTGCCGTCCTGGTTGGCGACGCGGTCCGCCCATTCACGACACTGACGCGCGGACTGCTCGTTGATCTCCCAGGCGAGGTCATTGAGGAACTTGTCGTCCAAGATCTTTTGATAGAATTCGGGATCTTTGCGGCCACCGTGTTCCCGCGGGTCATCCACGAAGAACTCACTCTGAGTGATGCTGGTCGCGCCGAAGGTGTTGGTCTCGATGATGTCCGCGCCCGCTTCCAGGAAGCGACGGTGGATGTCGCAGATCATCTTCGGCTGCGTGAGCGAGAAGATGTCACCGTTGTTGAGCAGGTCCTTCTTGGAGTCTTTGAAGCGCTCGCCGCGAATGTCCGCTTCGGTCATGCCGTAGGTGCGGATGGTCGTGCCCATGGCGCCGTCGATGATGGCGATGCGTTGACGGAGCAGTGCTTCTAGCGGGTGTTGTTGGGGCATCGGAATGGGAACGCTCAACTCGGCGTGTTGCGCTTACTTTTGAGTGGGGGAGAAGCCGTCAGGGTGACGGACGGAGAGGGCTTGTTCGCGGTCGCCAATACCACCTCCAGCTGGGGTTTCTTGGCTTCGCGACAAGCGACTTCGGAACTGGTGACATCAAGGCCTGCTTTGGCGAGCAAGCCGCGCAGGGTTTTGGGGGAAAACCCCGGGTGTCGTTCGCCGTAGCGCGCGGTCACCTCGTGCTGCTGGTGCTCGTTCAGGCACAAGAGTACCAAGCGCCCGCCCGCGCGGAGCACGCGCGCGCACTCGTGCAGCGCGCGCGCCGGGCGCTCGGCGTAGGTCAGCGTGTGGAAGATCAGCACGGCATCGAAGGAGGTATCCGCGAACGGCAGATCATGCACGTCCGCGACCCGCGCAGTAACGTGCGAAAGCTTGCCTAGGCGCTCGTTCGCGGCCTCGATCATGCGCGGGTTGGCGTCGATGCAGGTGAGTGACTTGCAGTACGGCGCGAGCGATGCTGCCGCTGCGCCGTCGCCCGAACCCACATCCAGCACGTCCCCCAGCTGGAGGAAGGCCGCAATGCCGATGGCCAAGGACTGCCAAGTACGCCCCGGCGAGTAGTAACGCTCCAGCTCGTCCGCCACGGACTCCGGCAAGCCACCGCGGCGCTCGGCCTCCAGCTCATGCAGGCGCTTTTGATCGCCAAGCAGCGTGGGATCCTGCGAACGCGCCGCCTCGTCAATCACGGAACGTGCGGTGCTGGGCAACGTATCTTGGGCCAGTCCATAAAAGCACTGCGTGCCCTGGCGACGGTCCCACACGAACCCCGCCTCGCGCAGCCGGCCCAAATGCGTGGACACGCGCGACTGCGCCATGCCCGTCACGCGCACCAAATCCGAAACACACAGCTCCCGCTCACGCAGCAGCGCGCACAAGCGAATCCGGCTCTCGTCACCGAGCAGGTTCAGCGTTTCGACGTAGTGAGAGAGGGCCATCTATCTAGATATCTCAATGAGCGGATGATGTTTTGGTCTGCAGCGACCCGCGTGTCAAGAGACCGCATATTGCTGTCTAAGTTCAATATGTTACGCGATCCGCCAGAGCGCCAGACGCCGGACATAGCGTCGGGCATCGAGCAGAGGGTGAACCAGACAGCGCAGCCTGAGGTTCCCCGTGGCCAACGCCCTGCCGACAGCAAATGGCGTCGCCTGATTGATGGTGCATCATCGGCGTTGCGCTAGCTTGCGCGACTCGTGACGCGAATTCAGGACGAGTGGCTGTGGGGTTGGGACCCGACACCCGGCATCGTCTCGGTGTGGGCCGAGCCCAACGGACACGCGATCGTTTGGCGGCGTGACCCCCAGACGCGGGAACTGCTACGCGAGCAAGCCACGTTTCGGCCCTGGCTGCTGATCGCTTCATTGAACGACGTACAGCACCTGGGCCCACGCCTGCGCCCCGAAAGCGACGGCGCGGCGCGCGCGCTGGTGACGTACGAGGAACTCGATGGCCCGAGCGGCCTACGCTACGTGCTGCGTGCAGAAGACGGCCGGGCGCTGTCACCCGCGGTACTCCAAGGCGCGCGCCAACGCCTCGGGCGGCCCGTTTCCAATTTGCGCGAACTCGGCGCGCAGCACGTGCACGTAGTGAACCCCGAAGAGCAGTACCTCGTTGCCTCGGGTCGCACCTACTTCAAGGGCCTACCGTTCGACGCTGTACGGCGCTTGCAGTTCGACCTCGAAACGAGCGGTTTGGACCCAGAAACAGCGCGTATTTTCCTCGTCGCGCTACGCTGCCCGGAGGGCAACGCCGAAACACTAGAGGTCACCCAAGACGACGATGACAACGCCGAAGCGGATCTGCTGCAGCGCCTGTGTCAGCGCATTCAGGCGTTGGACCCAGACGTCATCGAAAACCACAACTTGCACGGTTTCGACCTGCCCTTCTTGGCGGAACGCGCGCGGCGCCTGGGCGTTACCTTGTGGCTGGGCCGGAACAACGAGCCCGGCTTGCAGCAGCGCCCGGCTGCGCGTGGCGCGGTGCTCGGGCAAGCGGTTCGCTCGGACCCGATGCGCCGCTCGCGCTACACCGTGCCCGGCCGCGAACTGATCGACTCGTTGGACGCTGTGCGCCGGCATGATTTTTCAGCCCGAGATTTACCCGGCCACGGCCTGAAAGCCGTAGCTCGGCACTTGGGCTTGGCAACCGAGCAACGCGAGTACATCCCGGGCGCGCACGTGCACCAAGTGTTCCGCGAAGATCCCGAGCGCGTTCGGCGCTACGCCAAGGACGATGTCGCTGAGGCCGCGGGCCTAGGGCGCCTGTTGGGCGGCGCCGCCTTTGCGCTCGCTAAAATGGCTCCGCGCCGCTACGAGCGGCTCGCCGACGCGGGCGCCGCGACGGGCGTGCTCGACCCGATGTTGGTGCGCGCGTACCTGCGCGCCAAGGCTGCACTGCCGACGCACCAAGCCGGGGACGGCACGGCGCACAGCGGCGCAGCGCTGCATTTGTTCGCGTGTGGCGTCGCGCAGCGCATCGTCAAGGCGGATGTCGCGAGTCTGTATCCGTCGCTCATGCGGCAGTACGGCATCGGCCCGCAGCGCGACCGCTTGGGTGTGATGCTGGCGCTGGTCGACCAGCTCGTGGAACAGCGCTTGAGCGCCAAGGCGAGCGCGCAGCGTGCGGAGCGCGGCTCTGCCGAGCGCTTCACGCAAGAGGCGATTTCCGCCGCCATGAAGCTGGTCGTGAACTCCGCGTACGGCTACCTGGCCGCGGTCGGGCTGACGCGCTTTGCCGACGTACACGCGGCAAACGAAGTGACGCGGCGCGGCCGTGAAGTGCTCACGCTGTTGTGCCGTGAGCTCGCGCTGCGCGGCGTGCAATTGCTCGAAGCCGACACGGACGGCGTGTACTTCGCCGTAGCCGACCACCTGAGTGAGGCGGACGAACGGCGCATCGTGGCGGAAGTCGCGGCGCTGCTCCCGCCGCTGGTGAAGCTCGAATTCGAGGGGCGCTACGCGGCCATGCTCTCGCACGAGCCCAAGAATTACGCCCTTAAACCGTACTCTGGTGCGCTCGTGCTGCGCGGCGTGGCGTTTCGCTCCAGTCGCTCCGAGCCGTTCGGGCAGGCTTTTTTAGGTCGCGCCATCCAGTGCCTGCTCTCGGGTGACTTAGTCGGAGTGCGCGAAGCTTACGTGGCGACGACCATCGCCCTGCGGCGCCGTACGCTGAGTAGCTTCGACGTCTCTGCGCGCGTGCGGCTCACCAAGACGCCCGCTGAGTACCTCGCCACGCGCGCGCAGCGCCGCGAGCTCAGCTATGAGGCATTGCTCGTCAATGGTCACTCGGACTGGGCTCCCGGACAGCGCATCCGCGTGTACCGCGCGGCGCACGGCCGCGCGGGGCTCCTGCTGGATTCGGAAGCGCTCGAAGCGCCAGGCGCGCCGACCAGCAATCCCGACCCACGCGACTACGACGTGGAGTATTACCTGCGCTTACTGCGAGTCACGTTCGCGGCTCGCCTGGCGCGCGGTCTCGCTCCCGAGGATTTCGCCGCAATCTGCGCGGATCCCGCGCAGCCCTCGCTGTTCGAGCGCGCCTTGGCGAAGTCGCGCCCCACGCTTAGCGTGCTCGCCGACCCGCGCGCGATGCACCCGCCCGGCGCACCGCCCGATCCCAGCGAAATCGCGACCTGACCCGCCGCAACGCGGGTCCGTGAACAGTTGTGCGAAGGAGAGGACTTGAACCTCCATGGGAGTTACCCCGCTAGCACCTCAATCAAGTTTCAAAGCAAAAACACCGGGAAAAACGAAGATAAGCCCCTCAGCAAAACCGCAGACAATGGCGGTTCGGGGGACGTATCGGGGGACCGTCCCCCGATAGCCAAACGGTACGTTCTGCTGCCGGCTGCCGAGGCACTGGCGCTTGCTGCCGACCGGGTTTTGAGCCGCCGGGCCGTTGCGGTCTCCACTATAACGCGCCGCGGAAGGAAGGGGGTCGCCTGATGGGCAAGCTCCTTCCCTTCGTGCGTCCACGACAGAATGCGGGTGGCCCGTCGGGCCCGAGAGCTAGTGCCGTCTCGGTCGCACTCGAGGTGTTGCCGGGCTTCGTTGTCTTCCTCGCGGACGACTTGGAAGTGGGGTTCACCCCTGACCAGGCTCGCGACCTGGCCAGCGATTTGGTCGAGTGCGCCGAGGACGCCGAGGCGGGGCGGTGATCCCCGGCTCGTTCTGCCCGGGTGCGCCCGGCGGCGAGCACGCCGACGGTGGCGTCGACGCCGGGCGGCCGTGGGCGGGAGGGTCCCGATGAGCCGCCATTTGCTCGCCGTGGTGCGCGCGGACGACCTTGCATCGCCGCTCGCGGACGAACGACGTCCATCAACGCGGTTCGGTACCGTGGGCGAATGTACCGACGTCGGGCCACCGGGTAGCCCCTGCGCCCGAACTGACTGCCGCTACCACCTGGCGCATCGCGGCTACTGGGAGCACCACCTCAAGCCGACTCGCGTCTGCTCACTCGAGGTGGCTAACGAAGGCCCGCACACGCTGGACGAAGTCGCCGCTGTCCTGGGCGTGAGCGGCGAGCGCGTTCGGCAGATCGAAGAAGAAGCGATCGCGCATCTGAAGCACAACGCTACGCTGAGGAGGCTGCACGATGAGTCACCGGAGTGAGGTCGAAACCTTCACATTGTGCGCCGCGCGCGAATATGCCGCCGATCATGGCGTCAGATTCGTGGCGGCGTTTGAAGACACGCTGCCGGGCGACCTCGCCCGGCTCCACGTGCTGCGCCGCTTGCGGCGCTCGTTTCCGAAGATGCCGCGCGCCGCGCTGAACGAGCTCATCGAAGAGCTGCTGACACCATGAAAGACTGGTCGAAGGAGCGCTGGCGGAAGCTCTACCTGCGCGAGGCGCTCGAGCAGCGACTTTGGTCGGTAATGGCGCGCGGGCTCCGCGACTACCTCATTCGGCTGGCGGAAGACGACGGAGCGCTGATTCGCGACGCGGACAATCCGATCGAGGCGCTGCTCGCCGTGCTCGGGGCGCACCCGAGTGAGGCTGAGTTGGTGGGTGCGGCACTCGTAATGTTGCGACGGGATGGCTTTCTTGCAGGTGGCGCGAGGTCGATCTTTGTGCGCAATTTGCCGGCGGCGCAGAGCTGGGAACCCCGCCTGGCCACGCCGTTCACGGACACGGATGCGGAGCCCGTAGCGCCGAGCTCGTCGAGAGATCGCGTTCGACGTCACCGCCAGCGCGAGCGTTTACAACAAGAGTCGAGCAGCTCGATTGCAGTTGCGAGTAGCGCTGGCGATGCTGTTTCGCGGGACCTCAAGCCCGTTACAGCGGGCGTTACGGACGACGTTACCGGGAGCGTTACAACCGTTACATCCGGCGTTACTGGTAACGTTACGTCCGGCGTTACAGCCTCGCGCGGTTCCGGAAATCTTAATCCTTCTGGGAGCTTCTTAGATCTCCAAAAAGACAAACAAAGAGATCCTCCTCATTCTTCAGAGCGCGCGAGCGGCGTTACATCAAGCGTTACAGGTAACGTTTCAGCGGGCGTTACATCCAGTTCCAGAAACGCGGAGGAAGAGGACGAGGAGCGATCAAGTGTTCCTCGGAGCCAAGAAGAGGCACTGAAGATCGGCGTCGGCGCGCGGGCGACTCTGGTGCTGGACCAGCCTGCCCTTGCCGCAGTCATTCAGCCAGAAAGCTGGCCTGAAGTGGAAAGTGTGGCCCGGATATTCGCGCGCACAGCGGGCGTTCCTGAGCAGCGATTGGGCAGGTATCAGCGAGACCCCGGAGTGCGCGCTCTCGTGGAGCTGTACGCGGCGGGTTTCACACAACCCGAGCTTGAGCGCGTGGTCCAGGTCGTTCCGAAGCAAGCCTGGTGGTCGGCGCAAGGCAAGCGGCTCGGGTTGTCGTCGCTGAGCATCGAGGTCGTTCGCCGCAACCTGCCCGGCGTCGGGCCGCGGCGCGAGCTCAGTCCGCAAGTCGCTAAGGTCTTGGAGCATGTCAGGCTGCGTCGAGAGGCTGGCTAGCCGTGGCGGGCCGAGCGACATCTGAGGGGCCCGAGGGGTTCCCGTTCGATCCGACCCTAGACCCGGAGTTGCAGCAAGGACTGGACCGACTGCGATGCATTGCCGACCGAGCGCTGGCCGCTAACCTTTTCGTGCTCTACGCGGCCGCCGAGCGGAACACAGTGGCGGCGGCCACGGGCAACCGCGATCTTCAGACTCAAAGGGTGAACCAGCTTCGTGTATTGCAGACGGTCGCAACCCGCGCTCTCACGGGCGAACTTGGCCCCAAATCCAAGGAGCTGGCCGACAGCCTCCTACTCGATGACCGCGGCGATCGCAGAAGCGACGAGCGCTCGCTTCGCGAATTCGCGTTTGGTCTACGTCAGCTTCGGAGGCTTGCCGGATGACGCGCGCTAAGCGACATGCCCGAGCCGTCAGTCAATGCAATCGGCCGCCGCGCGCGTCAAAGATCTGCCAGAGGCCCAGTAGCAGGATCACGATCACGACAATCGCCACTTGAACAGAGGTCACGCGAGCGCGGGGCGTTTGGTCGGGAGCCTGCATCGCCAGAGAATTGTCCTCCCGGACCGGGAGAGCACAATAGGGAAAGGGCCGCCGGCACGGAATGCCGCGTTTTTCGCGCCGGAGCCGTAGTCCCTAGGTTAAATATACCCTAGGGGGGTACGTTGTAGGGGTGCATACAGCGCGAGATAAGAAGAAGCTGATCGCTCGGGTGCGTCGAATACGAGGCCAGCTCGAAGCGGTCGAGCGTGCGATTGAAGAAGAGCAGGATTGCTCGGTCGTGATGAACACTGTTGCCGCAGCGCGCGGGGCCCTCGGCAGCCTCGCAGCAGAGCTAATCGAGGACCACGTGCGCTTCCACGTGCTTGACCCGAAGGAACGGCCTTCGGCGAAGCGACGAGACGCAGCAAGCGAACTACTCGAAGTAATTCGGGCCTATGTGAAATGAGCAGCACCGAGATGTCGGCAGAGACGAGCGTCAGTTTACCGAACAGAACTTCTGAAGCCTGGACCGATCATGGAGAAGCAATTACCACGGCGGGTTGTGCGCTGGTCGTGGTTGCAGGGTGGGTTGCGATGCGCAACGGTTCGCCCGCGTGGTCCACGGCCCTCGTATTTTCTTGCGCCTACGTCGTCGGCGGGTATCGGCAGGCCATCGAGGGGGTCACAACTCTCGTGCGCGATCATGAGCTCGACGTGGATCTGCTCATGGTGGTTGCGGCCATCGGCGCAGCAGCCATCGGATTTTGGGCGGACGGCGCGCTCCTCATCTTCATTTTCGCGCTGAGCGGAACGCTCGAGGGCTACGCCAGCAAGCGCACGAAGAAGGACATCGAAGCCCTCGTCGCGCTGCATCCCGAGGAAGCGACGGTGCTCCGCGCGGGCGTCGAGCATGCGGTTGCCGCGAGCTCGCTGATCATCGGCGACATCGTCATCGCGCGCCCCGGGGAAAGAGTGGCGGCTGATGGCCAGATCATCGAGGGAACGTCCTCCGTCGACCAAGCCACAATCACGGGCGAATCCGTTCCTGTCGACAAGACAGTCGGCGACGAGGTGTTCGCCGGAACCATCAACGGGCACGGCGCTCTGCAAGTGCGGGCAACGCGAGCCGCCGACGAGACGGTGCTCGCTCGCATCATCGAGCTCGTCAAACAGGCCGAGGAACGGCGCCCACCTGCGCAGCTCTTCATCGAGCGCTTCGAGCGATGCTACGCGAAGGTGGTCGTCCTCGGCGCAATCTTGCTGGCGTTCGCTCCCCCGCTGATTCTCGGTTGGACGTTCCGAGCGGCACTGTATCGCTCGATGATCTTCCTCGTCGTCGCATCGCCGTGCGCGCTGGCCGCCGCGATGATGCCGACGCTCCTCTCTGCCCTCTCCAATGGCGCTCGCAACGGTGTCCTTTTCAAGGGCAGCACGTTCATTGAAAGCCTGGGGCGCGTCCGCGCCGTCGCGTTCGACAAGACCGGAACGCTCACTACGGGTGCTCCGAAGGTCACGGATGTCGTGTCGTTTGGGGGTGGAACTGAGGACGACTTGCTGGCCCGTGCTGCCGCGGTGGAGAGCCTGTCGGAGCACCCGCTCGGCCGCGCCGTCGTTCGTGAGGCCAAGCGCCGCGGGCTCCGGTTCGGTGCCGGAACTGACCACCAATCAATCCCGGGTACAGGCGCACACGCAGAAGTCGACGGCGTCCGAATGAGGGTCGGAAAACCATCGCTCTTCGGCCGCGTCCCGAAGGAAATTCTGGAGCGGCGCGAACGACTCGAAGCGGAGGGAAAAACCGTGGTTGTCGTTGGTGACGACCGAGCGCTCGGCCTTGTCGCGATGCGCGACACCATCCGCGCTGAGGCCCGCGAAGCAGTCGCGCGGCTGCGCGCTCTGGGCGTCGCGCACGTCGTCATGCTGACTGGAGATGCCGAAACCACCGCACGGGCCATCGCCGTTGAGGCCGGGATCGACGAAGTCCACGCCGAGCTCCTGCCGGAACAGAAAGTCCGGCTCGTGGAGGACTTGGTCCGTCGCTACGTTCATGTGGCAATGGTGGGCGATGGCGTGAACGATGCTCCAGCGCTTGCAGCGGCGACCGTCGGCATCGCTATGGGCGCAGCCGGCACCGATGTCGCGCTGGAAGCGGCCGACGTCGTCCTGACCGGCGATGATCTCACGAAGGTGCCCTACGCCGTCAGTTTGGGACGCCGTGCGGTTGGGGTCGTGAAGCAAAATCTCGTAGTTGCGCTGTCCGTAATCGTCTCCCTCGTCACAGCCGATCTTCTCGGAAGGATCAATCTACCGATGGGTGTGGTTGGACATGAGGGAAGCACACTGCTCGTTACGTTGAGCGGCCTCAGACTGCTCCGCAAAGACCGAACCAGGGGCGACCGACAAGGGCGACGCACGGGCCTCGATCGCGCAGAAACAACGAACGCGTAGCGACGGTTTCATCGTTTCATCGCGCAGGTCTGTCTCCGTGTCGGCGAGCTCGCCTATTGCGGCAAGTGCAGCCTGCGTAAGGTCACGGCGGACGAGGTGTCCTCCGATTCACCCGCAGATCAGCACGATTTCGCTTACCAAGCGCGCGGGAAAACGTCACCTTGCCCGACCTCTTGTTGGTCCGCCTGGAAACGTGCGGCGACCTCGCGAAGATCGCTGACGGTCGGCGATGGGCGATCTCGACAACTCGAACGCTACAGCGTGGTGATCAGTGGCGAGGCAGGTCCAGGCTGAACACACATCCCTTACCCGGTAGGTCCCGGATGTGGAGCTCGCCCGACATCGCTTTCATCGCTTTTGCGCAAATAGATAGGCCGAGCCCAAGTCCGCTTCGATTCTGAGCTCCCTGTGCGAACGGTTGCAACAGACTTTCTCTCTGGCCGCGCGGCAGACCACCACACTCGTCCTCGATCTCCACCAGGACTCGCGTGTTGGTGGTCTTCATCGTTAGACCGACCGTGCTGCCGTGGTGCGTGAATTTGAACGCGTTCTGCAGCAGGTTCGCGATTGATGCGGCAAGAATCTGTCGGTCCGCTTCGACGATCACCCCGTAGTCGAGCGGGCCTATCGTGAAGTTAATGTCGCGTTTTTCTGCAAGCATCGACGCGCCGATCTCCACCTCGCCGATGACCTCGGCTACGGGGAGCTGCTCCATGTTTTGAGCATTAGAGTCCAGTCGAACGTCGGCAAACGAGCGATCGAGGAGCAAATGCATTCCCAGCAGACTGCGGTCGAGAAGCGCTGCTGTGCTGCCACCGAGACCCACCAAACCCTTTTTCATGCTCGCCACGGCCATAAGCGAATTGTTGAGTAGGTTGCGCAACTCGTGCGCAAGCTCGCCCAGACGCTCTGTTCCCGCGTCCGCTGCGGCTCGTTCGCTTCGGTGGGCGTACTCCGTCACCGCTGCGGCGATGGCGTCGTCTAGGCACAAGTTGAGCGTTTGGAAGTCTTCTGAAGAGATTGCGGCTTTGCGCTCGACGGCTAGACCCGTTACTGCCTGGCACAGAGCCCCATAATCGTGAACGACCTGACCGATCGTGAGGCCCCTCTTGAATAGGTCAGACCCGTGCCGCTCTGCGGTTTTCCCGAGTTCCGAATGGTCACTTGTTCCGCGCACCGCCGCTCGCTCGAGCGCATCGCGCAGCTGATCGAAGAAGAGGGGCAGCCCATGCGTTAGTTCAATCTCCGTCGCGCGAGGCGTCTCCCGGGTGCTGACGAGTTGCCTCGCTCTGCTGAGAAGCGCCTCTCGGTTCGCCCCTAGAAACCCGCTGAGGGCGTCAGTCAAGCGCGGCCGGCGGTGGCTGAGAGGTCGCTCGTTGCGGGGCCCGCGGTCAATGCCTTTGACATAACTTACTGCGAGACTGCGCGCTCGATTCCCTGGCGTCAAACGACGCCGGGGCACTCATCGCTCGGCCATGCCTGCAGTCGATTGCAGGTATCGACGACTCGGCCCGAAGAATGGGCACGGTGGTTACCTGGACGGCTTTGCTTCGAAAGGCTCTCCTGATGAGTCCTTGCGCGCCAAGTCCACATACCGCTTCGACGGTCGGGCCCTGATACGACATCAGGTGTCACCCGAATTGTTCACCAACGGAGACTCGAGCGTCGCCTTTCGCTCCTTGTACTCTTCAGTCGAGATCGCGCCCGCGGCATAGCGCCGTTGAAGCACGACAAGGGGCGTCGAGTCTCTGTAGTCCCGCCCCCGCCACCGTGCTCTTCGGATGGGAACTCCAAACGCCACAAGCATGACAAACCCGGCGAGCACGAACAGGGAGCTCAGCGAGAACGCCCACCAAATGGCGTTCAGCCCCCCAATCGAGTCACACATGGCAAACCTCCAAGCGTCGTCCGCGGCCCGTCAGCGCTCACGCGGCTGCCTTCTTCTCGTCGCGAGGGCTTGCCGCCGCTGCGGAGGTTTCGGATGGTGTTTTGTTTGCGGGCTGCACCTTTTTGCCGGGTTGATGGATACCCGCCAACTTGGTGCGCTTCAGCATGAGCGCGTTCACGGCCACCACCGCGGAACTGCCTGACATCGACAGTGCCGCGATGACGGGGCTCAGCACGAATGGGTACAGCACGCCGGCAGCGAGCGGGAAAGCGATCACATTATAGCCAACCGCCCACCACAAGTTCTGGTGCATCTTGCGTAAGGTGGCGTGCGACAGCTCGATCGCACCCACGATGTCGTAGGGATCGCTTTTCATCAAGACCACGTCGGCACTCTCCATCGCAACGTCGGTGCCCGCTCCGATGGCAAAGCCAACATCGGCCTGGGTCAGCGCAGGAGCGTCATTGACCCCGTCTCCGACCATCCCGACCTTCTTGCCGTTCGCTTGTAGCTCTTTCACTTTCGCGGCCTTCTGGCCAGGCAGCACGTCGGCCAGTACGCTCTCGATGCCGAGGTCGGCAGCGACACGCTTGGCCGTGCCCGCGTTGTCGCCGGTCAGCATGACCACCTCGATCCCGCGCTCTCGGAGCTTCGCGATGGCGGCCTTCGCGTTTGGCCTGACAGCATCGGCGATAGCTATGAGCCCGAGCACCCGACCGTTCTGAGCTACGTGCACGACTGTTCGACCTTCGCCCTGCAGTCGGGCAGCTGCGGCCTCCAGGGGGCCAAGCGCGAGCTTTTGCGTATCCATCAACAAGCGATTGCCGAGGAACACCGTGCCGCCGGCAGTTTCTGCTTGTGCGCCCATGCCGCTGAGACTTTTGAAACCCGTCGGGGCAACTACGGCAAGCTTTGCTGCCCTACGTAAGATGGCTTGCGCGAGCGGATGGGCCGACCCCTGTTCGACCGCGGCTGCGGCGAGAAGGAGCGTGTCTTCCGTGGTGCCTTCGCTCGTCACCATTTCCACGACTTCGGGCTTGCCAACCGTGAGCGTGCCGGTTTTATCGAACACGATGACGTTGAGCTTCGTCGCGTCCTCTAGCGCGGACGCGTTCTTGAACAAGATGCCGTTCATCGCTCCGAGGCCCGTTCCCACCATCACTGCCATCGGTGTGGCCAGCCCCAAAGCGTCCGGACAGGCGATGACAAACACCGTGATGGTCAGCGTCACCGCGAACAGCAGCGGCTGCCCAACCAACCAGAACCAAACCGCAAACGTGACGAGGCCGACGCCGATCGCGACAAGAACTAGCCACTGAGCGGCTCTGTCCGCCAAAAGTTGCGAAGGTGCCTTGGAGCTCTGCGCCTCCTTCACCAGTTTGACGATTTGCGACACGGCGGTGTCCGCGCCGACCTTGGTTGCCTTGTAGCGAAAGGTGCCGCTCGTGTTGATCGTTGCGCCGACTACCGTGGCGCCGGGGCCTTTCTGCACCGGCATCGACTCGCCGGTCAGCATGGACTCGTCGACTAGAGAGTCGCCTTCTTGCACCGTGCCATCGACGGGGATTTTGTTGCCTGGCCGGATCACCACGATGTCGCCCGCCACTACCTGAGCGGTCGCTAGCTCGACCTCAGCGCCGTCGCGAATGACGTTCGCTTTCGGCGGTGTCAGGTCCATTAGCGCCGTAATTGCCGACGAGGCTCCGGCACGCGCGCGCATTTCCAGCCAGTGGCCAAGCAGGATGAAGACCAGAAGCATTGCGACGGCTTCGAAGAACTGCTCGCTCTTGAAAAAGAATGTCGCACCAACGCTAAATAGATACCCGGTGCCCACCGACAGCACCACGAGTGCAGCCATACTGAGCTTGCCCTTCTTCAGCTCGCGCCAGGCCGACACGAAGAACGGCCAACTCGGATAAAGAATTGCGGCGCTCGCGAGGATGAACAGCCAATAGTTCAGCGCCAAGCCGAAAGGCCGAGGGGGCGCCGGGTAGAGGTTTCCCATCGGCGAGTACACAATTACCGGCACGCTGAATGCGAGGCAGATCCAAAACCGATTGCGTGTGCTGCGCACCATGGCCGGCATGTCCATGCCCCCGCTATGACCCATATCGTGCGCCATCTTCGCGGACTTGGCGGACGGATCGCCTGATGCCGCGTGCCCCTTGTGATCTGCTGCGCCGGCAGCCGAAGGCTTGGCGTCCGGTTTGGGAGTTGCTTGGGGGGAAGGGCTCGGCGCTGGCGCGGGCGGAGAAGGCTTCGGTGCGGAAGCCGCTGCTAGTGATGGCGCCGCAGCGCCCGCCGCGCTCGGGCCCCCTTCGGGCGCGGCCGCAGCAATTTTAGGCGTCGGAGGTGGATGCGGTGGCGCGTGGGGCGCCGCATGGCCTTCGTGACTGTCCGGGGTCGCTCCGTCGGGCGTCGACTCATACCCACGTTGGCGCACTGCCGACTTGATGTCTGGGATCTCGAGCCGAGTCTCGTCATAGCGCACCGTCGCGCTTCCAGCCGCGAAATTCACGGTCGCGCTTTCTACGCCCGGCACGTCGCGGATCCGTTTTTCCAATTCCTCGATGCTCAATACGGAGAGCATGTCGTGCACTTCAATGACGCTGGTTTTCATGCGGTATCCTTCGTCGACATCATCTCCGATAAGACACTTCGCAAGCTCGTGGCTTGCGAAGTTTGACGCCTCAAAGGCGAAGCACCGGGCTAGTTTCCTTTTGGCATCTTGTGCTTCTCGTCGGACTCCGTACCGTCAGCTCCCTGTTGCCGAACCATTTCGCACGCGGCGACCGGCGCGGATGCACCAGCGCGCCAAAACCATCCGGTCGGGATGAAGCGAGTTGCCTGACTTGCAATCTCTTCGGTTGGCTCGAAGGAGACCGCTAAGCCGGATTCGACCTGCATCATCTCATCAGGAAGGGACTGGAAATCACCACTCTGTTCATCATGAATGTGCGGCATGAAGATACCGAGCCTGTATTCCGCAAGCCTGCGAAGCATCTCTTGAATTTCTGGCAGGTCGATCGCCTCCTGCGCGGTCCTCAACTCCTGGGGCAAGTCAGAGGGATTTCCTCGTGAGACATTCGCTATTGTCATGCTGTTCTCCTGCTTGAGTCGTTGTTGAACGTTCGAAATGCCTGGTTAGTGCTTGTGCTCGTTGTCTTCTTGTTCGCCCGCTGGAGGAGCGGCCGGTGCGTCTGGGGACGCCGGGGCCGACTTCATCTCAGCCGACATGGGCGCGGCTGGCGCGCCCGCGGCGGGCGGGGAAGGCTTTGCTGTCGCTGCCTTGTCTGGTTGTGCGGTATCGCCACCCGAGGCAGTCGGTTCGGTGGGGGTCGGGGGCGGGCCCGGCGCCGTGTGGCCTTCGTGATGCTCCCCTGGCGATGCATCCGCAGGCGCGGCGGCTTCATAACCTTTTAGACGCACCGCCGACTTGATATCGTTGACCTCGAGTCGTGTTTCGTCGAAGCGGACAGTGGCGTTTCCGGCGGCAGAATTCACCGTGGCGCTTCCGACTCCGGGGACCTCGCCAATTCGCTTTTCAAGCTCGTCCACGCTCAACACCGACAGCATATCGTGCACTTCAATGACACTCGTTTTCATATCGGGTTCCCTTTGCTCAATTCAGAAATAGCGTCACCAGAGCGCTTCACTATTTACTCATCGGATGATTGGGCGAGAGCTAGCCGCAGCACCCCTTCGGTTCACTATCGGACGAGGCTTTTGGGCCGTTCACGCCGTAGCCGGCATTCTGCACCGCAGATTTCAATTGCGCGGGCGAGGCCAGCTGTTCGTCAAATTGCACGGTGGCTTCGCCACCGGCAAGCGAGACATCGACCTGTTGAACTCCCTTGACCGCCTTCAGTGCCTGCGTGACATTGCTAGTGCAGCCGCCGCAGGTCATCCCTGTTACTTTGATGTGCTCTGTTTGCATCTGATGCTCCTTCTTGTTAGGTGGTCCCCAAGGTTTCTGGCAATTTGCCAGAGGTCCCCGGCCGACATGGTCACTCCGCGTGAATCAGTAAGCTCGATTGGTGAGACCCGTTTGCCGGCGAATAGTGGTAGGTGTGCGGCATGTTGTGATGCTCGCGATGCCGCTCGCACCAGAATTCCTTTCCGTCGGTCGCGCGACGCGTCTCGAGGCATTGAGGGCACGGAGGCTCGATCTTCGGAATGCTAGCGTCGGGTGGGCGCACCACGAGAACGGCCGAGGGCGCGAGCCTTACGGTGCCCTCCGCAACCGATCCAAGAAAGAAGCGCCGAGCGCCGCGACG
>JBDTJC010000131.1:0-11541 GCA_039936055.1 Polyangiaceae bacterium
GTGACTGGTACATCAGCCAGACCCACGGCGACATCATGTACACGGCGTTGAGCCGGTTCAGGGAGTGGCCGTACTTCTCTTGGGTCTTCAACGGCGGGACCTACTTCCTCCAGGATCCTCAGAGCAACCTGTACTCGCCGGTCGTGCCGCTGGTCATGCTGGCCGGGCCGAGCATGGGGTTGCGCATCATGGGCGGCATCTGGGGCGCGCTCGGCGTGATTGCGTTCACGAGCTTCATGCGCCGGCGCGTGGGTTTTGAAGCGGCGCTGTTTGGTGCCGTTGCCAGCGTGCTCAGTCTCGGCGTGTTGTGGCGCGTCGCAGTCGGCAACGACATGTTCCTGTGGCACTTGGGCCTGCCTGGCATTTTGTGGGCGGTGGATCGCGTGCTTCGGGAGCGCTCGATCCTCAGCATGCTCACTTTCGGTCTGGTACTCGGCCTGCTGCTGCTCGGGCCAACGTTCCACTCCTTCACGTACCTATTTCTGCCCGTCGTGCCGACTTACGTGCTGATGGAGCTGTTCTTCAAGCGCCCCACCCGTAAAGAGCTCCTGCACATCGCGCTGTTGCTCGCGGGTGGTTGCGCGCTCGCGGTGCTGATGATCGGCCCGAAGCTGGCCTGCTGGGCCGTCTTTCCGATGAGCCGCCCCACTGACGACTTCGGCGCGATCCCGGCGCTCACCGGTCTACGTCAAGCCTTCGATTATTCGGAGGCCAGGGATTCCGTGGTCAACTCCACCCTCTTGGGCGGTTCGCCCGGCCATCACTACTTCCGCGGCTGGGGTCGCGAAGAGAGCTCGATCGCGCTGCCCTGGGTCGCCTCGGTGCTCGCGATTGCGGGCATGGTGGCCGCACTGCGCGTGCCGTCCAAGCGTCGCACCGGCTTGTTTGCCGCGGTGGTGTGCATCTGGGGTTTCACGCTCGCCTGCAACGTGCCGGTTTGGGAAACGTTCCGCGCACTGACCGGGGGCAACTTTCGCGTCGCCCCGCGCTTCTTGGGCATGACCGCGTTTGGTCTAGCGGTGTTCTCCTCGCTCGGCGCGGACGAGCTGTTCGCACGCCTCAAGCACCGCGCCCGTCCGACCGCCATCGGGCTGTTCGTGGTCATGGCTTGCGGCGCTCTGTGGTGGATGCAGCGGGCCTCGCAAGTGCCGAGGGACGGCCGCTCGGTGGCGGATGACGTCAACCCGATCGCCATCCATCCCATCGCAGCCTACAAGGAAGAGCGGAACGCCGCCGCCAAGGTGAACAGCTTTGACAGCGTGGTCCGCTTCCGACACCGGCGCGACATGCTCGAAGGTATCGGCTACACCGACGGCTTCTACGTGGTCGGCAATGACTACGCGCCTCACCTGTACCCGTCCATTCACCCGCAGCCGGTCGTGATCCTCGGCATCAAGCCGGAGCAGGTCACCGTGGAGCACCTGCGCATCAAGATCCACGACATGGCGCCGCGCAGCCGGATTTTCCTCCGTGCTCAGAAGCCGGCGTTCGGCCTGGCGGTGGTCACCGAACCGCCCAATGCCCACGTGCGGGTACGGCAACAAGGCCCGTTTTTAGTGGTGGAAAACCACGATCATTCACCCGTGGCGCGGGTCGTGTTACGCGCTGAATTTCCTGTCTCGGTTCTGTGGGTAGTGGTGGCCGTCTTGAGCTTCTTAGGGACAATTTCAGCGCTCGTTTTTTTGGAAGTCGTCCGGCGTCGGTCCGCGTCGGCATCGAACCCGCATTTTGCCCCGGTTGTCGGGGGCTAGAGTCGTGATGTCAGAGCGAACTTACGAGAACCTCACTGTGATTTTGCCGACGCTGAACGAGGTCGGCAACCTCGAGACACTGATCGCGGAGATTGGCCGCGTCACCCCTGGCAGCCAGGTGGTGGTGGTGGATGACAACTCGTCTGACGGCACGCCGGACTTGGTGCGCAGGATCATCGAGACCAATCCCGCCGTGCGGCTCATCGCGCGCACCGTCAAACCGTGTCTCACGGACTCCATTCAGCTCGGGATCGAAGCCGCCAACACCGAGTACATCGCGTGGATGGACGCGGACCATTCGCATCCGCCGTCGCTCATGATCAACCTGTTCGATAGGGCGCTTGAGTGCGGCTGCTGCATCGCGACGCGCTACGCGCAAGCCGAGGATTCCTTCGCGGATCGTCTCCCCAAGGGGGAAATGCTCGCAGCAGGCCTGTCCGCAGTGCTGAATTTCGGCGTCAACCGCGTGTTGCGCCTCACGATCACGGACTACACGAGTGGCTACATCGTGTGCCGGCGTGATCTGCTGAAGGGTCATCGGCTCACGGGCGACTACGGTGAGTACTTCATCGAGCTCATGTACTACCTGACTCGTCGCGGCGTTGATTTGAAAGAAGTGTATTACGAGTCGCCCCCTCGGATGTCCGGTGAGTCCAAAACGGGCTCGAGCCTGATTCCTCTGATGCGGCGCGGAGTGAAGTACATATGGCTAGTCAGCCGCTTGATGCTCGGCTCGAGCAAATCCAGCTAGCATTGGCGCGCTGTCACCTGCTTTGCCTGCCCGAAACGGCTTCTTCGCGAGCCGGCTTGAGCGTGTTGCAAGGCTTGTATGCGGCGCTCGGCGCGGATGCCGCTGCTCGCGTCATCTGGCACCCGGCGGCTGATCCGAACCATCACGGCGCGTTCGCGGCCGGGACCGTGCGCTATCGCGAGACCGAGGCGCACACGCGCCGCATGTTGCCGCGCGCCGCGTTCGCGCGTTTAGCGCTGCGCGCAGCTTCCATGCCCGGGCACGTGCTCGCACGAAGGCGCTGGGAAACCGCCATTCCGCACGAGGGCATCGGCTACGTGCTGACGTTGGGCGCTGCTCGCGCGATCCTTTCCGGGAGCGACACCGTGCGCGGCAGCGTGGTGCTCGCCGAACTGGAAAGCTGGTTCGCCGCGCAGGGCTGCCGGGCCAGCTGGGTCGACACGGAGCTCTCGAATCAGCGCGCGCACGGCTTCTACTTGCGCCAAGGCTATCAGGAAGTGTCGCGCGACTACGGGCAGGTGCTGCTGCAAAAGCCGCTGTCCGCCGCGGCGCGCTGATCATGCGCGTTCTGTTCGTCACCCGCAAGTACCCGCCGCGCATCGGCGGGATGGAGAGCTTGAGTCACGGGCTGACCACGGGCTACCCCGAGCCGAAGACGACCATCGCGCTACGCCGCTCGCAAAAGCATTTGATTTGGTTTCTACCGTACGTCGTGCTGCGTGTGGCATTCACCGCGCATCGCTACGACGTGATTCATCTCGGTGACGCGATGCTGAGCGTGGCCGGCTTGGTGCCGCGCGTACTCTGGCGCAGAAAAGTCGCCGTCTCCGTACACGGCCTGGATTTGACCTGGCCGAACGCGGCCTATCAAGCCTATTTGAAGCGATTTTTGCGGGCTGACGTGTTCATCGCCAATAGTGAGTCCACGAAGCGAATCGGGCAGGCCCACGGTCTCGCTCCCGTGCGCACGATCTTGATCGGCGTTCCGGAACGTTACTTTGGCGTCGTTCGCGGCGGCGACCAAGACGCGGAGCTTCTGCGCAAGGCGGCTGGGCGCGTCGTGCTGGTGACGCTCGGGCGGCTGGTGCGCCGAAAGGGCGTGCTCTGGTTCGTGCGCAACGTGCTGCCGAAGCTATCCGGCGTACTGTACCTGGTGATCGGCGTCGGCGCGGACCGTGAAGAGATCGAGCGCGCCGCTGCCGAAGCCGGCGTAACGGATTCATTGTGGCTCGCTGGTAGCGTCCCCGACGCCCGCTTGCTTTCGCTGCTCGGCGCGTCGGATATTTTCGTGATGCCGAACATCGCCGTGTCGGGGGACGCCGAGGGCTTCGGCATTGTCGCCATCGAGGCCGCGGCCAGCGGACTGCCCGTCGTGGCCTCCCGCTTGGAGGGGATCCCGGATGCCATCTCGGATGGCAATAACGGTAACCTCGTGCCTCCCGAAGACGCGGCCAGTTACCTCAGCCTGCTTCAAGGGCTAGTGGCCGACGCTGACGAAAGGCGGCGCCAAGGCGAGCGCGGTCGGGCGTACACCCAAGAGCACTGCTCGTGGCCGCAAATCATTGCGCAATACGTCGCCCTGTTCGACGAGCTGGTCGGATCATGACCCGCGCGGTGTTCGTCGTGCGCGACGCAACGCTCGCGCTTGGTTTCGCGTGCGGTTGCGCGCCGCGGCCAGTCGCCCCGCGGAGCAGACCGGTGGTGTCTTCCTATCGCGTGCCGACGGCCGTCCTGCCCCTGTAAAGATGATCTCAGACTAGGCGCGCTCCTGTACGCTGACGAACATCACGTGACCGGCCCGTCCTCGCCTTCGGAGCAGCCTTCGCGGGTACGCGCGTTGTTGCTTTTGGTTTGCACGTGCGCGCTCTGGGGGCTGAGTTTTCCGGTGATGAAGGCCTTGGGGCTGCACCTGAGCGCGCGCGCGCCTGGGATCAGCACGTGGTTCGTCGCGGCGACGACGGTCGCGATTCGCTTTGCTTCGGGGGCACTCATGCTGGGCGTGTCGGGGCTACCGCGGCCGACTGCGGCGGAGCTTCGCCAAGGGCTGATTCTGGGCGTCTTTTCGGCTGCGGGCATGTTGCTGCAGATGGACGCGCTCAACTTCAGTCCGGCCTCCACGAGCGCTTTTTTGACTCAGGGCTACATCGTGATTCTGCCGGTGGTGGGCGCGCTGACGGCACGCACACTGCCCCGCGCGAAGACCGTGCTGTGCATCTTGGCCAGCACGAGTGGGCTGTTCGTGCTCTCGGGCTTTGATTGGGTGCACTTGCGGCTCGGGCGCGGCGAGACGGAAACGCTGCTCGCGGCTTGCGCGTTCGCGGTGCAAATCCTGTCCTTGGATGCCCAGCGGTTTCGCGGCAACCGGGCGCGCGTCGTTACTGTGGTCATGTTCGCCTGCGTTGCAACGTTGTCGGCGCCGCTGGCGCTCGGGACGATGCGCCGCTGGTCCGAGGTGGGGCTGTTGTTCGGTACGCCGTTCTCACTGTGCATGGTGTTCGTGCTCAGCGTGCCCTGCACAGTCATCGCCTTCAGTCTGATGAATCGCTATCAGCCGGCGGTGAGCGCCAGCGAGGCTGGCATCATCTACGGCGCGGAGCCGTTGTTCGCGAGTCTGCTTGCTCTGTTTCTGCCGATGAGTTTTGCGACTTGGGCGGGCGTCCAGTATGAAAATGAACAGCTCACGCTGCGCCTCTTGGTCGGCGGCGGCTTGGTGATCGCGGCTAACGTCCTGCTGCAGCTGGCTTGGTCGCCGTTCTCCAGGCGGCGCGTCGTGGTGAGTGAGGGCGAATGAGCGCCACGAACAGAACCAGCTACTGCCCGGGATCCGCTAAAAGTAGGCGATTTTTTGGTGTAATCGCGGGATCGATGGTCTGCGTGTGCACGGTGTACCCGTGTTCGCGCAGGCGCGCCGCGCGCGTGACGTCAATCGCGAGCGCTGCGTCGAGCCAGCCGCCGAGTCCACCTTGGTCCTGAGCGACCTTGTCCTGGCAACACGGCAACACCACCACCCGCGCGCGCGCTGCGATCGCTTTGTCCAGCACGTTATCGGTGAGGCCACCGCAGGCATGACACGAAACCAACAAATCCCCCGCGTGCGCTTGGATGGCACTGATTGCACCGGCCACGAGCTCGACACGTCCGGTCAACCGGGGCCACTCTTGGAGCAAGGTTTCACGCAGTTGACCCGCGCTGTCCGGAAGGCGCGTGTCCACGGCCAGCGCGCACTCCGAGGAATCGTCGAGCAGGAGCAGCAGCTGAGCGAGCAGCGCATGCCCGCAGGCCAAATCCAGGACGCGGCCCCCACGAAACCTACGTCGCGTGCGGCGCGCCACCTCCCAGGCCTCGAACAGCTCCTTGCGCGGCAGGCATTCGGCCTCGCACACGCGGCGTGCCACGCGATCAAACAACGTGCTGTTCTCGAAGCGAGGCAGGTCGCGGCGCGTGAGCTTGGAACGGCTGCCCGGATCAAAATTCATTGGTGTGAGGCGATCGTTGCCTCGTTTCGGCGCCCGTGTCAGCCTCAGCTGGACACTCGATGACTGACGGCCCCCACGCGCGAGAACGCATCGGCTATCGCCGATCAGCCGCTCTACCGGGCGTAGAGGTCTTGGATGCCGACCATTCCCCGCGTGCATGGCGGGAAGTGAGTGATGGCTTCGCCGTCACGTTCATCAAGACCTGGCGCGGCCAGGTCTATTACCGTGGCCGTTCACACGCCGTCGAACCGGGCGTTGCCTTCTGTAATCATCACGGTGAGGCGTTCGCGGCGACGCCGAACGCCGGGACCGTCGGGTCCTTCCACGTCTTGATTGTCAAGCCGGAGACCCTCACCGAGTGGCTGTCAGAGTACCAGCCGAACGCGGTGAGCCCGCACTGGCGCGTCGTCACCGAGCGCATTTCGGGCCAGCTGACGAAAGCATTTCACGGGTTCTTCGCTTCGTTCGAGCCTGAGGCTTCCAGCCTGCAAGTGCAGTCAGCGGCCGCAGCGCTATCGGATTTGTTGATTCGCGAGTTGTTGACTGATTCGCGTACGGACCCGCTGCACGAGGGCCCGGCGCTGCGCGGCACCGCGCGTATGCGTGAGTGCTTGCTCGAAGAGGGCTTCGATATCGATCTGCAAACTCTGGCGCAGCGGGCCGGGCTCAGTCGCTTTCAGGCGCTGCGCGCGTTCAAGCGCCGCTACGGGCTGCCGCCGCACGCCTACCAGCTGTGCGTGCGCGTGCAGCGGGCGAAGGGCATGCTGCGCGACGGCGCTGCTCCAGCGGACGTAGCGGCCCATTGCGGCTTCGTGGACCAGAGCCATTTCATTCGGGTGCAGTTCCCGATCTGCCGAGAAAAAACAAAGCGAAATCGATCGGTTAGCGCGCGTGGGTTGAAAGTAGGGGCTCAGTTCCGGCAGATATCCGGTTACCAAACATGAACACCAAGCGGAAAGAGCCCCGTGACGAGCAGTATCGAGCGAGCGAAGAGTGAAGTCCAGCGCGCGATGACGAGGGCGACGGCGATCGCAGAGAGCGGGGAGATCACGCTGGCAGCCGCGGAAGCGGAGCTGTGGACGGCCCTGCTCGCGTTGGGGCGCGCGCTGATGACGCTGTTCCTGGCGCGGGCCGCGGCACGGTCGCGCCCGACGACGTACGAGTACGACGGCGCGCGCTATGCACTGGACACCGCGACGCGGCGCAGCACGGAGGTCGGAACTCGATTCGGCAAGGTGCAGTTTTCGCGGGCGTTGGGGCGCTCGCTGAGCGGTCGCAGCCGTGCGGATCTACCCGTAGATCGAGAGCTTGGTCTGTGCTCGGGCTTCAGCCTGGGGACGGTCACGGCTGTGGTGCAACTGTGCTCGATGTTGGCTTTCGGCACGGCGCGCCGATTGTTTGCCGAGTTTCACGAATGGGCACCTAGCTCGCGGGCCACGCTGCGCATGGTCGACACCGTGGGGGCCGAGGCGCGCAGCTTTCTCGACGCTGCGGCGGTGCCGGACGACGACGGGGAGGTACTCATCATCCAGGTCGACGGCAGGGGCGCACCGATGATCTCTGCTACGGAGGCGGAGCGACGTCGGCAGCCGCGGCAAAGGCAGCGAGGCACCAAGCGGCACGGCCGTCGAGTGCGCCGCCGTGCCCATCCGCGTCGGCGGCGCAAGAAGGGCGACAAGAGCAAGAACGCGAAGGTTGCCTTCGTTGGCGTGCTGTACACGTTGCGCAAGACCCCAGACGGCATGGAGGGACCACTCAACAAGCGGCTCATCGCGACCTTCGAGAGCCACGCAGCTCTGTTTGACTGGCTGCACCAACACGCCGTGTTGCGCGGCTATGGGCGAAAGCGCTGCCTCTTCCTCGCCGACGGCTCCGACCACATCTGGCGGCTCCAGCAGCTTCATTTCCCAGAGGCAGTGCCGTGCATCGACTGGTACCACGTCGCTGAAAAGCTTTGGGAGGCCGGAGGTTGCCTGCACCGCGAGGGCAGCCCAGACCTGGCTGCCTGGGTTGCACAACAGCAGCGACGCCTGCGCCGCGGTGAGGTCGCCGCCATGATCGCTGCGCTCAGCCAAGCCTACCCGACTATCCCCAAAACGGGACCAGGCAACAAGGGCCGCCGCAAGCGCTTGCTCGACATCATGATGTACTTGGCCGAGCACAAGCACCGCATGCGCTACGCCGAGCTGCGCCGCGAAGACCTCGACATTGGAACTGGTGCAGTCGAGGGGGCCGTCAGGAACCTCGTGGGCATTCGCCTCGATGGACCCGGCATGCGCTGGGGCCGCGATCGGGCTGAAATGGTGCTGCATCTACGCTGCATCCTGCTCAACGAGCAGTGGAATGATTTCTATCTCCACCTCGCCGCCCACCCCATCACGCTCGCCGCGCAACCGATCCCCGCCAGGACTCACGACGCAAAACCTCAGCAGCTACGACAGGCTGCTTGATGCAATCTGGGATCTGCACCCGTTTGGGATGGCACGATGCACGGCGTGACGGTCTCTCGTTTACCCTCACCGCCGTCCGGCGAGTGGCGTCCGCCTCGAGTTCACAATCACCACTACCGACAGCGGGCTGGGCGGTTCGCCAATGCCGCGTGCCATCAGGCGGCGCGGATGCGAATTACTGCACGACACCCAGCAATTGCCGCGTGGACGCAGATTGCGGCGCCAACGGTTATTGCTCGCCGAGTCAGTCCCACGAATGGTGCGGCACGTTCTACGCCTGCCACACGCCGAACGACCAATGCTTGAACGACAGCGATTGTGGCCCCGACATGTATTGCGACTTCGATATGAGCGGGAAACGTTGGGTATGCGGCAACCTGTGCGGTGCCGTACCGCCCTAGCTGGCTAAACGCCGTATCTGGCACCTAACCAGGTAACGGCACGTACTCGCGCAGCAGTTCGCTGGCCCACCGTGCGTGGAGCGCGAACCGCGCGACGAGCACGACAGCGGGCACGACCACCGCGAGCACCATGTTCCTGCCGAGCCCGTCGGACCCGCGTCGCGATCGCAACGACATAACGCATGCCGCGACCGCCCTCGACGCGATCGCCCTCGTCCAGCGCCGGCCCACGTCGAGCTGAACGCGGAAGAGGTGCTCGATCGCGAACGTGAGCAGCGCGCCGGGGGCGACGGCGACCAGCGCGAAGAAAAGCGCAACCAGGCCGAGTGCCTCAAGTATGGATGGTCGCGACGCGCGGTCATCTCGAGGCGGATACCCGGGAACCCAGGAGAGCTCCGCCCGCCAAGAAGAGCGGGCGACGCCCATCCCTCGATACGCAGGTCCTTTGCAGGGGCGTAGCCGACGGGGTAACCTAAGCTCATGAAGAACAGGGGTCCGGGCGTTGCACTGCTTGCGCTCGCGGGACTGGGAGGCTGCGGCGGCGTCGCGGCACTGCCGGGCACTAGCGGCGCGACTAGCACCGAGCCTCAGGATGCAGCGCCCGGCGCGGCGGCAGGCGCGGGTTCGATCGACACTAGCGCACAGCCCGTCGAGCTCGCCATGACTTGTCCTGCGGCGGCAGGGTCGGTCTCGTTGAGCCTCCCGTGCGCGATCGGCGGTGGTGGCCTCGACGTCACCGAATGCGAGCTGTCGGGCGCCCAGGACAACGCGACGCGGCTCCCGCCGATCAGCTTTATCGTTCCGCTGGGCGCATTGGCCAAGCAGCTAAACATGCCGCTCCAGATTCCGTTCAACAACGTCCCGGCACCGCCACTGGGGGGCTATGGCAGTCTCGCCGCCTACCCCGGCGAGCACTTCAGCGGATCGCTCGAGGGGACCGCCATCTTCTCGCAGGTCGACGTAGCTTCCCGCGCGTTCGTCGGCCGCCTGCAGCAAGCGCACTTCCATTGGGTGGGCGACCAAGGGCACTCGTTCTCCTGCGACGTGGTCGACGGGCCCTTCTGGGCGCTAGCCGGCAACTTCATCTGATCGGGACGCAGGCCGGGTCGTCGAAACCTGCGATGAGCCGTGCTTTCCGGTGAATGCTGGCCTTATACATTTCACTCACCCCGCTCCGGCCCGCGCATAGTCACTGACCCTTCAGCTCGCACGGGTGAGGTCGTCGGGCCATCTCCGTCGAGTGCGGCGCTCGCGGGAGAGCCCTCGCGGCCACCACGAGAAACCGCCACGACAAGCCACCGGACACGCGGCCACCACGGCGCGGAGGCCTCAGGGTGGCCGCGTCAGCGGCTATCGGCTTCGCGACCAAGCGTCGCGAGGGTGGTTACCGAGGGCGCTCACGTGCTGAGGAACGAAACCTGCCGCCCACGACTCGGTCGCAACATCGAGAGCGCCTGTGCCGAGTGACATCAGGATGAAAAGATGCCAGCGGCTCCTCTTCGCTTCACGCGGTTGAGGCGCCTGAGGGCTTGGGGCTCAAAGGCCGGTCTCACGCTTCATTGGTGGGAGTAAACGCAATTGATACCGAAGGACGTTCGAAACCAGGCGAGTGTCGGATCGGGGCAGGGACACACGAGTTCCTTGTGATGATCGTTCCCGTGGGCATCTCGAATTGTGACCGCCATCCCTCCGAGCGGGGAAGCCGTGCAGCGCGCCGGATCGTCCATGGCGGCAAGCAGCTCCGGGGTAATAGCACCCTTCAGCCAAGCGCAGCCGCTCGCGGTGAGTTTCCAGCTCTGCGTGAAAGGAGGCATCTTTGAGCCCATGCTGATGGAGTTTACGACGGTACAGTCGTCGTAAGCGGTGAACGTGTAGGCATTCGCCCTCATCTCCGCGGTGAATGAACTCGGGGGGCATGGACTTATCGAGCCCGCACAGTGCCCCACAACGTACGTAACCAACGGTTCTTTGGCGGCGATGGGTTCCGCCGAATCTGAGGCCTTGCCCCCGCACGAGAGCGCGAGCGCCGCCACAAGGAGGACGCCGATGGCTTTCATGTCACGCCCAAAGCTTGATGGTTGTTCCTGTGAGCGTCAAGTCGCGCCGGATGGCTGCACGGCGGGGAGTTTCTAAGAACCCATTTCTACGGAACAGATCTGCTCGATTGCATACAACGCCAAGCTGCTTCGGATTTGAGCGAGGCGGCAAACTTCGGTGTCTCGCAGAGCAACACGTAGGCACGCGGGCTATCCTGAAGCCTACGGGGCTTGTCCTGGCTGTGAATAGTGTCGGGCTCGGACGTAAACGCCTTCGCGAACCGCGCGCCGTGCTTCATCGAGCGCATGTCGGAGCCGACGACTCCAGTCTCGAATGTATCCAAGGATGGCTGAGCTAGCTGTCCGACGCCGACCCCGCTCGATATGAAATGCTTGTTCGGCGTATCGAGCGGTTGAAGGCGAAAGCATCCGCGAGCCCGCTCGCGCGATTGCGTCTGAACGCTTCCACAGGCTCTGCGAATGGATCGCGCCACTCCGTTGGAAGGTAAGCCGCCCGCGGCCACCACGAGAAACCGCCACGACAAGCCAGCGGATGCGCGGCCACCACGGCGCGGAGGGTCTGTGGTGGCTGCGTCAGCGGCTATCGGCTTCGCGACCAAGCGTCGTCGAAGCGGTTTCGTTGTGGGTCATTCAGGACTTGAACCTGAAGCCAATG
>JBDTJC010000132.1:0-10220 GCA_039936055.1 Polyangiaceae bacterium
CCGCCATCTCATTGTCTTCCATGAACAGCATGCGCCGCGTGTGCCCGAGCAACGCAGGGATGTCGCTACCGCACAGCGTGGCGCCGTCAGCCAAGCCGATCACGAGCGGCGAGGCATTTTTGGCGACCACGATGCGGTCCGGCTCTTTCGACGAAGCGACGGCCAGCGCGTACGCACCGCGCGTACGACCGAGCGCGCTGCGCACGGCCTCGAATAGCGTCAGACCTGTGGCCACGGCACGATTGATCAGGTGTGCGACGATCTCGGTATCGGTATCGCTTTGGAAGCGCACGCCTTCGAGTTCGAGCTCGCGCTTCAGCTCCAAGTGATTTTCGATGATGCCGTTGTGCACGACCGCGACGTCACCCGCCAAGTGCGGGTGCGCGTTCGGCTCGCTCGGGCGACCGTGCGTCGCCCAACGCGTGTGGCCGATGCCCATCGTGCCGTCGAGCTTCTTGCCTTCGATGGCGCGCGCGAGGTTGTCGAGCTTGCCGACAGCGCGAATCAGTTCGAGCCCGCGGCCATCGTGAATGGCCAGGCCCGCCGAGTCATAACCGCGATATTCGAGCTTGCGCAGGCCCTCGAGCAAGATAGGAGCTGCCCGATCCGGACCAACGTAGCCAACGATTCCGCACATCCCCACTATCTGCCATCACCGGGGCGCCAGGGCCCACTTTTTTCCGGCATTCCCCGGCAAGTTCCGGGTGAAGCCGTCGAAATTTCCCGAAATTGTCGTACAATAGCGGGTACCCCGGGCTCACAGGCGGCGCTGATGAATCGAGCGGTTACGCGGTGCTTTTCCAGAGCCCCCCGGACACTTGACGCGGGCGAGCCGTGCTTCCACCGCCGAAGTATTTCTGTGCGCCTCCGCTTTAGGGTGTTGCGCACGGGGCGGCGGAGCTAGACGGAAGGTGTGTGCGGGTGGCCCCGATCAAGGGGTGGAGAACCTGGAGCGCGAATGACGCGCCGTTCAGCAAAACGATGAAGTGAACGTTCGGCGCGAATGGCATGGCCTTCTGCCTACCGCCAACTCGGCTCGTCCCCGACGCCAGATTTCGCGCGTTTTCTCGACCTTGGGCAACGAGCGCATCGGTTATCAGTGAAAGGTGCGCGGGGGGCACGCGCCCGAGCATTGCGCGCTCGCGGCGCGCCGCGTGTCGTTACAGCGCGAGCGCGCCGGCGGTCACTCCTCTGCACTCGCCGTCTCTCCCGTCGGTTGGTCCGTGCATTGATTCTGAACGGGCGGACACGCGAGTTTCACGGCGGCGTCGGATTGGCGGTCGAAGCTTTGGCTCCAGCGTTCGAGCCAGGTGTCGCCGTCGAACATGCCGAAGTGGGTGTGCTTCGCGTCGAAGTCCAGCCCCGCGGACACCGCTCCGAACCCTGCGACGCGCACCAGCAGCGCACCTTGAAATCCGTCCGGGACGCTCTGCAGACGCCCGCGCGCGACGGCCGGGCCGCCGCTGAGGTTCACCAGGTGAATGTCCGTGAGCCGACAGCGTCGCGCCAGCGAGCCGGTCACGGACAAGTCACGCAGCGGGAACGCGCTCGCCACCCACTTCGGCAGCGAGCCCTGCTCACTCAGCACGGCCAAGCCCGGCGTGGCATCCCGCAAATTTGCCCTGAAACTGCCGCCCAATTCCAAATTCTCGCCGGCGTGTCCGTACACTGAGTCCAGGTTCACGTCCGCCCACCAATTCGAGACCGGGTCAGCCACTTTGGGCAGCGCCGCGTTCCGCACGTGCACCGCGCCGGACGCGTGCGCGGTGCGCGCCGTCAGGTCGAGGTCATCCACCACGAACTGCGCGCTCATGTCCGTGTTCACTTTGGTTTCACCGATGCGCCCACGCGCGCCTTCGATGTTCACCTTGGCCGTACCAGAAAGCTTACCGGAGCGCTGCGCGAGCTGCGCCTCGATGTCGAGCGTTGGCACGCGCGCAGCCCAGCCCTGCGCCGCAGTCCCGCCGCTCTGCAAACTAGCATTGCGGAAGCTCACGTTGACTTTGCCTCCGCCGTCACGCTCCAGCAAGCCCTGGTCAAAGTTCGCGTTCACGCCGATGTCCGCGCGCGTCGTAAAATCACCCCAGCTCATCTCCGTTTGACCAAACTCACCATTGACCGAAATGGCGGTGTCCTTGTCAGCGAGCAAGTGCGCCTGCGCATCCACCTGCACTGCTTGCACACGAGACCAGGGGCACGCTGCGTTTTGCGTGGTGTCACCCACGGTCACGCCGGTGGACGTCAGCCGCGCGGCGACCGCCCCGGTGTGCCGCTCCAAGTCCAGCCCAGCCAGCTCCATTTTTACGGCGGATTGCCCAGAAAAACGCATATTCCCCGAGTCCACATGCCAGGCGGCACGCAGCAAGGAGAGCGTACCGCTCACTGCGCCACCGGCGTCTTGGCTGAGCTTGGCTTTCACGTCCACGCGCGGCGATGCGGCTTTCCTCGCGAGCGACCCGCTCAGCGTGGCCACGGGGTGCAGCAGGGTGGCGCTCACTTCTAGCCGTTGCTCGGGCTTATTTTTTGGTTGGGCGAGCGAGCCACGGGCCGTTACGGCACTCGTTAACCGCGCGCCATGTCCCTCCGCACTCAACGCCGGGATCTGTGCGATGAAGTGCGTGAGCTGGGTGTCATCCGCAGTTTGCTCGGAGTCCGCCTGCAACGTGAGCTCGGGCGCTTTCACGTCCACATCCCTGCCCGTGCTCGACAGGGATAATAGGTGTGCCTCACCGCTCAGCTTATCGCCCGCGGCACCCCGCCGCGCCAGCACGTGCACCTGCAGACCGGCCAAGTTGAATTCACCCTTACCCAACTCGGCACGCAATGAACGGCCTGTGACGTCCGCAATGGCGGTGCCTGTGCCCTTCTCTGGGTCCACCTGCATCAAGTGCAGCGCGACCGTGCCCGCGTAGCGCAGGTGTTTCTCGCTCCATCGAGCTTCGATGCCGTTCGTTTCGAGGAGCGCGTCGCCGTTCAGCTCGCCCGCCGCGTAACGACCGCGTGCGAGCACGGCGGCACCACCAGCGGAGATGGCAAAATCCTTAGTCTGCAGCCAGCGGTTCAACCAACGAGCGTCGCGCAGGTGTAAGCGCGCTTCATTCAGAGTCGCCTCCTTGAGGTGGAAGTCCCTCGATGTATCGCGATTTTCGCTACTCACCGTGATGCGGGCAGTTTCGATGCGCGGCGGGTAACCGGGGGCGATCGGCTCTTTCACGGTGCCGTGCTCGATGGTCAAGGTCGCCTGGCTGCCCTGGAGCGGGCTGCTTGCGTGGAGTTCGATGCTCTCGCTGTCGAGATCACCCTGCGCCGTCCGCAACTGTAGCCCGTGCTGCACGATGTCCAGCACGCTTTGCGGGGTCAGTACGCCGCGCTGCGTTTCTGCGTCCAGGTGCAGCGAACCGCTGGCGGACGAGACTTGCGCCTCCGAGTCGTTGCCGAACAACGCGTACACTTGGGGGTCGAGCGTCGGTGAATCAAGCCGAATGTGCGCAGAAATGTAGCGTAGCGGCTCGAGCCCATGCACCGGACGCACGTCGAACGGGTGCACCGTGCACGCGATTTGCCCGTGAATCCCGCGTGCAATGCGATAGGTACCGGCGGACAAGAGGCCCGGACCCAGGGCGAGCGTCGCCGGCCCGACCCACAGCTCACGGCCCGGCTTCAGCTGGAATTTGCCGCGCGCGCGCGCAGACCCCGCGTATCGAAACTGCTGCGCCCACGCCTCCGAGACTCCCACATCCACATCGTCGAAGTGCACCTTCCACAGGTTATATTGCGCATCCGGGATCGGCGGTTCAGGAACGTACGCCTCGAGCACCGCAGGCGACGCGAACTCCGGGATGGGAGCAAGCGTGCCGACCCAAGCCTCGTTCTTGTCCCACGGGTCGATGCGATTGCGCATCCGAAAAGCAACGCCTTCACCGCGCAACTGCAAGACGTGAAACGAACGCTGCAAAAGCTCACGCAACTGCAGCACGACGAACCCGCGCTGCATGTCGATCGAGAACTGCACGTTGTGATCCTGGAAGGTGACGCGCGCATTGCGCACATGCACTCGTCCGGGGATTACGGTCCAGCCGGCACGAATCGACGCCTTCACTTGATTGGTACTGGCGAATGCCAGCGCGAGACCGTTCAAATTCAGAAACAGGTTTGCGCCCACCAAATACACGAATTCGACGCCCGCCAGCGCTAACAGCACCACGCGCAACGCGACTAGCCAGCGGCTCCTGGGAGCGCTCGGCCGGCGCGGCGCGCGTTTGAACAGTCGCTCGAAGGCGGAACCGAAGGCAGACACCCCCCCGGCAATGCACGGTCCGGGCCGACTCGAAAGCGCCCAGAGCACCCCTGATCAGGCCATATTCGCGTCCTTTCGCGGGCTTTTTGCAGGGGCAATTTGGCACGTTGAGGCGTTCGGGCCGAACCGCGCCGTGCCGCGTTTGCTAAGCGGGCTTGCGCAGGCTGCGGTACAAATCCGCCGTTTGCTTCGCGATCGACGACCAACTGAACGTGCTTTCGACGCGCGCGCGGCCAGCTTTGCCGAACGCAGCCGCCAACTCCGGCTTGGCAACGAGTTCGTTCACGCGCGCGGCGAAGGCTCGCGCGAACGCGTCACGGTCCTTCGGCGCGCCCATGGGCGTGCCGTCCGGCTCGAAGTGGACCAAGAAGCCGGTCTTGCCCTCGACCACGACCTCCGGAATGCCGCCCACTGCGGACGCCACCACGGGCGCACCACACGCCATGGCTTCCAAATTCACAATGCCGAAGGGCTCGTAGATCGACGGGCACGCGAACACGCGCGCGTGACTGAGCACCTGAATCAACTCCGGACGCGGCAACATCCTCTCAATCCAGCGCACGGGCCCGCGCGCGCGCTCAAGCTCGCTAACGAGTGCGCGGACTTCAGCGCCCATCTCTTTGGTGTCCGCGTCACCTGCACACAGCACGAGCTCCACCTCGGGCGCGAAGTAACGCGCAGCCTCCAGCAAGTGCACGATGCCCTTTTGGCGCGTCACGCGCCCCACGAACACCACATACGGCTTATTCGGGTCGATGCCCTCGCGCTCAAGCACATTGGTTGCTGGATCACGCTGAAATTGTGCGGGATCGATACCGTTGTAAATCAAGTGCACGCGCGCTGGATCCACGCTCGGATACGCGTTCAGGATGTCTTTGCGCATGCCCGCAGATACTGCAATCACCGCGTCCGCCGCCTCGATTGACGTTTTCTCGCAGAAGCTCGAGAGCGCATAGCCACCGCCGAGCTGCTCGGCCTTCCACGGCCGCAGCGGCTCGAGGCTGTGTGAGGTCATCACGTGCGGCACGCCATACATCAGCTTCGCCAGGTGCCCCGCGAAGTTCGCGTACCACGTGTGGGTGTGCACGAGCTCCGTGCCGTGCACCGCCTTGGCCATCAACAAGTCAACGGACAGCGTACGCAGAGCCGCCAGCTCTGGGGCCTCACCGTCGAGCAGCGCCCAGGGCTTGTACGTCCCGGCAACGTTCGGGAGTGAGCGCTCGGCTCCGAAGCAATGCACTGCAAGCTCGACGAGCGGCGCGAGCTCACGCGCCAAATATTCCACGTGCACGCCAGCCCCGCCGTAGACCTCGGGCGGATACTCGCGGCTCAAGAGCGCGATTTTCATGTGTTCTTCCAGCTGAAGCTCAAATGGCGCGGATCAGATCGTCTTTGCCGACCACCACGATGCCGTTGTCGCTGAAGGTGAAGCCGCGCGCGCGATCTTCCTCGGCGTCCACGCCGATGCGCGCGCCGGGCGGCACCTGCACGTTTTTGTCCAGGATCGCACGGCGGATGACGGCGCCACGACCGACGTCGACGCCGTGCATCAAGACGGAGTCCTCGACCGTCGCACGCGAATGAATCGAAACGCCGGGTGACAGGATGGACCGGCGCACCGAGGCACCGGAAACGATCACGCCAGAGGCGACCATCGAGTCCACCGCCATGCCGCGCCGCTGATCCTCGTCGAACACGAACTTCGCCGGAGGCAGCGAGCCGGAGTGGGAGTGAATCGGCCACTCGTGATTGTACAAGTTGAAGATTGGGTGCACGCTGATGAGGTCCATCTGCGCTTCGTAGTAGGCGTCCAACGTACCCACGTCGCGCCAGTAGCCGGCGTCGCGCTCGGTGGCACCAGGCACCTTGTTGGAATGGAAGTCATATACGGCGGCCTCGCCAGCGTTGACCATCTCCGTGATGATGTTACCGCCCATGTCGTGCGCGCTGTCTTTGTTTTCAGCGTCCGCGCGCACGGCTTCGATCAACGCTTTGGTGTTGAACACGTAGTTGCCCATCGACGCGAACACCTTGTTCGGGTCATCCGGTAACCCCACTGCATTCTGCGGCTTTTCGACGAAGCTCGAGATCTTGTTGTTGGCGCCGGGAACAATCACTCCGAAGCGCGAGGCCTCGTCTTTGGGCACGCGAATGGCGGCGACGGTCACGCTCGCGCCAGACTGCATGTGCGCGTCGATGATCTGTTCTGGATCCATGCGGTAGATGTGGTCCGCTCCGAACACACAGATGTAGTCCGGGTTTTCGTCCCGAATCAGATTTAGGTTCTGGAAGATCGCGTCGGCAGAGCCCTCGAACCAACGCGGGCCCAGGCGCATTTGCGCTGGCACGGTCATCACGAAGTTGTTGAATAGCGGGGACATGCGCCACGTCTGGGCGATGTGTCTGTCCAGGCTATGGCTCTTGTACTGCGTGAGCACGGCGATCCGCAGGTAGCGCCCGTTGACCAAGTTACTCAACGCAAAATCGATGATGCGGTAGTTCGCGCCGAACGGCACGGCGGGCTTTGCCCGATCACGAGTCAGCGGCGAAAGCCGCTTCCCTTCACCACCAGCGAGAACCACTCCGAGGACGTGCGGGCGTTTGGCCATACGAGAAAAATCCTGCCGGAAGTCGCCGCTTAACGGAAGCGCTTTCTAAGCCTTATTGGGGCGTTCCGACGGCCCTGGCTGATTGCAGCCACAAAAGGCCGAAACCGCCGCGAACGGCGCTCGCTCCGGCGGTTTCGAGCGGCCGCGTCGGTCTGCCTGTCATGGCAATGGCCCGACGCCTGCGCGCGGCTCGGACGGTATTGGCCGCCCTTGTCGCCGCTGTCTGCGGCCGTATCGCCGCCGCCTTGATTATTAGTGAAGGGGCCGGCTTGGGGCTTGGATCGGCTGACCGGGAGAGATCCTTGTATGAGGTTGGCCATCGTTGAGCCACGATCTGGGGCGTTCTGGTCACGGACCGTCCGCGAACCGCAGCAATTCCGAGCAGTCGCGCTTGGCACGGCACGTGAACTATAACGGACGCACGTCACCTAGGAGTACCGTCATGCTCGCTCTCCACAAGATCCTCGTGCCCACGGATCTTTCAGTTTGTTCGACTCGCGCGCTCGATGAAGCGCATGAATTCGCGCGCCAATTCTCGGCCAGTATCGACTTGCTCTACGTGTGGACGATGCCGGCGCTCGTCGCACCGGAATCGCTCATCACCGGCATGGGCATCAACGAGCAGCCGCTCATGGCTTGGATGGAGAGCAGCGCGCGCGAACTGCTCTCGCGCTTCGAGGAGCAGGCGAAGAACGCTGGCATCGAGGTGAACACGAGTTGCTGCGAGCGCGGCGATCCGGCAACGACGATCGTCGAACACGCCACACAGGGCGGCTACGACTTGCTCGTGCTGGGCACGCACGGACGCACGGGCATTGCCCATGCAGTACTCGGCAGCGTGGCCGAAAAGGTCGTGCGCTCCGCGCCGTGCCCGGTGTTGACGGTGCGCACGACGGATTGACCTACATCGGCTCTCTCTCGCGAAATTTGGGCTTCATTGTATGCCACGTGGCGCGGCGGTACACTCACCGCGTGTCGTTGAAGCGCTGGCTGGTCCGTTCGAGTTTAGTGCTGTGTGCTGTCAGTGCGTTGTGCTCCGCGCCGCAAGCTGCGCGAGCTCAACGGCCCGCGGCGGACAACGACGCGATCAAACGTGCGCGCGACCAATTCAGTCAAGCGCTTTCGCTCCAGACCGCGGGTGATTGGGCGGGCGCACTCGCGATGCTCAAAGAAGTCGCCGCAGTGAAACCCACGCCGCAGGTGCGCTTCAACATCGCGCTGTGCGAAGAGCGGCTGGGTCTGGTAGTCGCCGCGCTCGGCGACTACGAGCTCGCCGCTTCGGACGCTCAGGCCGAAAAGGCCGACCAAGTTCGGCAAGAGGTCGACTCGCGCTTGGAGTCGCTCAAGGCGCGCGTGCCGCGGGTCGTCGTCCAGCGCGGGCAAGGCGCGGATTCCGCGACCATCGCACTCGACGGCGTGTCGTTGGGCGATTCGGTATTGAACCACCCGCTACCGGTGGACCCTGGCCCGCACACGGTGGAAGCGAAAGCCCTCGGTTTCCAGCCGTTCAAGCAAACGTTCCGAGTGGCGGAGCAGCAAACCGCGACCATCCAAGTCAAACTCGAACCGGTACCCACGGCAATCCCACCGCGCCCCCCAGTAGAGACTGCGCACGCCTCGCACAGCGTGCGCCGCGCGGGCTTCATCGTGGGCGGCGTCGGCATCGCCAGCTTGATCACGTCAGGCGCGATGTTTTACCTGCGCCAGAACACGATCAGCGATCTCGATAAGCAGTGCGGCGCAACTCGCGATGCGTGCCCGCCGAGCAGCAAAGACACCGTGGACCGCGGCAAGCTCTACACGATCGTCGGCGACGTCACGCTCGTCGCTGGCGCCGTGGGGCTGGGCCTCGGAGCCGCGCTGGTGATCGTCGGTAGTCACTCGACGGAACACGAAAGCGTTGCACTCGCGCTCGGAGCCGCCGGTGCGAACATTGGCGGCGCGAGTCTGTTCGGGCGCTTCTGAGTTCACGCAATTCCTGCGAATTGCTGAGACAGGGCGCTAGAAGCCCGGATCTCGAATCGGCGAGACGAACGGCGGCGTGCCGGTGTGAGGAGTCTTGGCTGAGGGTACCGGCGGCGGGTTGCGCGACCGGCGACGCACAGCCGCCGGTGCCGCTGAGTTCGCCGGCGCAATTGACTCGGCGGGTGCCGGTGGCAACGACTCCACCGGATTGACCGCCGGCCCATCCGGCGTCGGCGGCGTGGCCTCCCGCGTGACGATAACCGAGGTCGTGGGCGCAGCGGAGGCAGTCACGGTGGGAGCAGCGCGACGGCTGAGGAGCAGCGCGACGACAGCACCGACCAGGACAGAGCCAGCCGCGATCGAGAGAACCGTGCGCAAGGGGCTCCGACGCGGAGCGCCGCGACTGTCACGAGTGATGGGCGCCGCCTCACGCGAAGTAGCGCCTGGCAAAGACAGCCGATCTTCGGCGCTGGGCGTCACTTCACGATTAGCAACGAGGCCTTCCAGCACGGTGGGCGCTTCATCCGGAGGTGCATCCGATTCCTCGATGGGCGGGGTGCATTTGCCCGCCTCTCGGCGATCCGCCGCTTCCAGGGCGCCTTTGATGGCGATTTTTCGCTTCTCCAAGCGGTCCGGCAGGAGCGCGCGCAGAAACTCTGCGACCTCTTCGTCCGTGCTCGGACGCATCGACGGCGGCAACGCACGCGTGAGTCCGATCAGCATGTCGTTCGCGGTCGGGTAGCGCTTGGCAGCGTCCTTAGCCAAGGCTTGCATCACGACGGCTTCTAGCCCCGCGGGATAGCCGGGCACGATGGCGCTGGGCGCCGTCACGGGTTCGCCATCACTGATGCGCTTGATGGTCTCCCCCTGATCATCCCCGCGAAACGGGTGGGTGCCAGTGGTCATCATGTACAGCAGGATACCCACGGCAAAGACGTCCGTGCGCCGGTCGATGCGCTCGCCGCGCAACTGCTCCGGAGACATGTAGGCGATCTTGCCCTTGAGCTGACCGGCTTCGGTTTCGTTGGATGCGGAGCTCGTGGCTTTGGCGACGCCGAAATCCACCACCTTGACCACGCCCTCGTACGTCAGCAGCACGTTTTGCGGAGAGACGTCACGATGCACGAGGCCCACCAGGGTGCCGTTTTCGTCCCGCAACTCGTGGGCGGCGTGGAGCCCGCGGCACGCTTGAGCGGTAATGCTGACGGCAATCGCCAGCGGGATGCCGCCGCGCGTGGCGGCGTACTTCATGATGATGTTGAGCGGCTCGCCGTCCACCCACTCCATCACCAGGTACAAGATGCGGTCGACTTCCCCGAGGTCGAGGATCTCGATTACGTGGGGATGTC
>JBDTJC010000133.1:0-16950 GCA_039936055.1 Polyangiaceae bacterium
GATTTCTATCTCCACCTCGCCGCCCACCCCATCACGCTCGCCGCGCAACCGATCCCCGCCAGGACTCACGACGCAAAACCTCAGCAGCTACGACAGGCTGCTTGATGCAATCTGGGATCTGCACCCATTTCATTCGCCATTTCAAACGTATCGTCGGTGTTACGCCCACGCGCTACGCGGCCGTCGCGGTTTCGCACCGCTCGAGCGGCGTGTATCGAGTGAGCCAGCCGGTCAGCGCGGATGCCAGCCTGGTCCTCACGCGCTCGGACCGCCGTCGCCTCTGAGTTTTTTCGGTCTCTGAACGCCGCGCGCAGACGCGTTACGCCGAGCTTCTCTGCGGAAGGCCGCGCACGCCAGCGCACGGCGACCGACATGAACCTTCATCAGTGCACCTGCGGCTGACCGAGAGGCCTCTTGAATGGAGCTGCCGGGTCGTGACATCTTGGGAGGAGCGGCCGTACCCGACATTGCCGGCAGCCGCTCATTCGGGGTTAACGCGCGGTTTGCTTCTGGGAAGGTACTGATATGCGTTGGTTCGCTGCAGCAACGGTTTCTTTGGTGCTCTGCTCTGCCCTGCTCTTTGGGTGTTCCGCGCCTTCGGACGGCGCAGTTTCTGATACGTCGGGCGGTACCGATGGCACTGCGGGTAGCGGGCAGAGCGCGGGCAAAGGCGGCCGCGGCTCGAGCGCGGGTTCCAGCGGAACGCCAGCGGGCGGTGACGCGGGCAGCAACCCCGCGGGTGACGCGGGCAGCAGCGGCGCACCCGACATCGATCCTGGGGACGCTGGCAGCGCTGGCGACACCTCCGCGCAAGGCGGCACCGGGGGCATGGCGCAAGGCGGCAGCACGGCGGGTACTGGCGCTAGTGGGGGAGCACCTGCGACCGTTCCCAATGCGCCGTCTGAACTGACGCCGCAGGTCGCGAGCGCCACCTCGATTCAATTGCTGTGGAACGACAACTCCACGGATGAGACAGGCTTCAATATCTATTGGTCGACGACTACGGACAAACCCGCCACCCCCAGCCTGCAGCAGCCAGTGGACAGCACGTCAGCGATTGCGGACGGGTTGGTCTCGCAAACGCCCTATAACTTCTGGGTCGAGTCGTACAACTCCGCCGGCGTGAGCACTGCGATCACGGGTGTTGCGACGCCCGTGTCAGTGCCCTCGCAGGCGACCGGCTTCACCGTTACGAGCGGCGCCACGACTGCCGTGCTGAATTGGGCGGACACGGCCACCGGCGAGACCGGCTATCACGTTTATTACTCGACCACGAACACCCTGCCAACCACGGCCACAAAGGAGCTGCCGGCGAACTCGACTACGTTCACAGTGCCAGACGGCGAAATGGCGCCGTACACCACGTATTACTTCTGGGTTGCGGCGTACAACGCCGCGGGAAGTGCGGCGACGGTAGCGGCTACAGGCTTTGTTGGCGTGAAGCCGAACGCGCCGACCGGCATGGCGGTCGATGCGACGTCACACGTCTGGTACGAGACGGTGACCTGGGCCGACGACTCAGCCAGCACGACCAGCTACAACGTGTATTGGTCGACTAACGACACCCAACCGACTACGCCGCAGGCGACCGTGCCTGCCGGCACGACCTCCTACCAACTCACTCAGCTGCAGTGTACCCAGACGTACCGTGTCTGGATCGAGACCGTGAACGCCATTGGTAAGAGCGCCGCCACCAAGGCGACCGCGAATGGCCCCGTGTACGACATACCTTGGGGTGACCTATACTGGGATGAAACGAACCAGACCGTGCACCAGAGCGCAGGCGACACGTTTGGTCTGGCGGGCGACAACAACGCGGCCACCGGTGTTTACGGCTACCACGCCGCGACGCAGGTTGGGCTCGCTACGGCTACCGCAAACGCCATGGATCCGAGCATTCAGTGGACCGGCATCGGCGAAACCGCGACGCAGTTTTATCAGACAGAATGGCGCACACCCGGCGGTTCGCTATTTTCCTCGGTGCGCAGTCTGTCGCCCCCGGCTGCGCTGGGAGCCATTACTCCTACGCTGACTGATCTGAATATCAAGCTGACTTGGGCGCTCGCGTCCGGCGCTGTGAACTACTACGTGTATGTCAGCACGAGCGCAGCGTTCAGCACGGCGACGCAGTTCGGCTCCTACGGCTCGGGGACCACTACCGCGACTGTTACCAACTTGAACCCCGGCATCCTCTACTACTACTGGGTTCGCGCTGCGGCGCTTGGCTATAATGGCCAAGGTTACAACAGTCAGGTTGGCGGCAGTGCAAGCACGACCGGCACAAACTTGGGTCCGAACCTCGCTATCGGTAAGACCGCCGTCGCATCAACAGTCAGCAACGGCCTGAATGCCTCCAACGCGATCGACAACAATATCGGTTCTCGTTGGCAAGCGAACAACGTTGCTACGGAGTGGATCTACGTCGACCTCGGTACTGCGAACGTTGCCAAGATCACGAACGTCGAGTTGGCTTGGGAAAGCGCCTACTCGAGCGCGTTCTTCATTCAGACGTGTATCGCCTCTTGCTCGGGCGCGACGGTCGATGCCTGGCCGTGGACCACGGTCTCGACCCAAAGCAGCGTGTCGAACGCTGGAAACAACCCGTATTTCCAGATGATCACGTTGACCACGCCGCTGGTTGCTTCACGTTACATCCGCATGAAGAGCAAAACGCTCGCCCAAACGGCCTACGGCCCTTCGCTGTACGAGTTCGAGGTGTTCAGCACGCTCCCGTGACGGTCGTGCTACGCTCGAGAAAATGACGTACGAAGAGGCCAAGGCATGGTTCGAATCGAACCAGGGTCAAATGATTGAGTCGCGCGGCGTCGCGACCGTCACCGTGAGTGGCCGCAGCGTGCGCTTCTCGAGCAAACCACCCGAGCAGGAGGAATTCGTAAAGGCCGTAGCCCGCCTGAAGCGGATTCTCGCTTAACGGTTCCCCTCGACGCGCAAGTGGGGAGTCCTGGTTCAGCGCCCGATCAGCTGCGCTTGACGAAGCGTGCGAGGCTCGCTGCTTCGACTCAGGACTAAGCAACTAAGCAAGGAGCCTGCCAAGCGGTGAGCAACGAACCCGAAGTGCTGATTGCGCCGCGCTGGCACACGGCATTGCTCGTGCTGCTCCTGCTTTCGGTAGCGCTGTGTGGCACGCTGCTGCAGCACTATGCGGCGCCGACTCTGGCTCCGTCCGCTGCCAAAAATAGTCTAATTGCGAACCAATATTTGCCGCTGTTGGCGGTCAATGGCGGGCTCGTGCTGTACACGTGCCGGCTGTTTCGGGGGCGCAACGCGCTGCCGAGTTTGCTCGGCCAGCGTTGGGGCAGCGCCAGGCGCGCCGCGCTGGATCTAGCGCTGGCGCTGCTCGCGTGTGTGCTGATCCAAGGGCTCGAAGCGGTCACCGTGCAGTACCTCGGATCGGGGCGCAACGCCGCGGTCTCGGCGCTGCTGCCGCGCACGGAGGCGGAGCGCCTCGCTTGGGTGTTGGTCGCGGTATGCGTCGGGGTTTGTGAGGAGGTCGTGTATCGAGGCTACTTGCAGACGCAACTCGCTGCGTTCACGGGCTCGGTGCGCTGGGGCGTGGCGCTGCAGGCCGTCCTCTTCGGCATCGCCCACGCCGAGCAGGGTGGGGGCTCGGCGCTGCGCATTGCAGGCTACGGTTTGGTATTCGGCGTGCTGGCGCAACTTCGTCGCAGTTTGCTGCCGAGCATTGTCAGCCACGTCATCATCGATCTCGCGGCTGGTTTTTGGCGTTAGCTCGGCGTCAGTCGCTCGCCGACATGTAGTGCTCGCGCAGCACCATGCCGTGGCCCGGGAAATTCGTGGCAATGACGTCCGCTTGGTAGTTCGTGAAGCGGTAGCGCACCAAGGCCGTGCGCATGGGTGCGGCGGCCAGATACGCACTCGAGCGCCGCCCCGCTTCGCGCGTCGGCTTTCCGAGCTTTTCTTCCAGGCCGGCCACGACGGCGCTCATCTGCGCAGCGGCGGCCGTACTGCTCAAATCATACTGAGTCGTTGCGATGTTTACGAGCCGCTTGGTCCTAGGTGAAAATGCCAGATCCAGCTCGTTCACTGGGCCGCCGGTACGCCCCGACAGCGCGCCCTCTGGTACGTCAGTGCAGCGCAGCAGGCTATCGCTGCGTTGCGCGTCACATGAGACGTGCTCGCGGTCGGCCCACGCCTGCGCGTCCGCGAGCGTCATTTGGTCGAGGACGAAGCCCAGCGCTGGTCGCGACGGGCTGGCCTCCGTTCCCTGCGTGGCGCGCGCGCTTTCGAGGCGTGCTCGCTCTGCGTCTTCAGGCGACGCCTGTACCGGACAGCCCACGCCCATGCGGGCGAGTAGCGGCCGCCCGAGCGGCGTGTGCAGTAGGCCGATGACCGCGGTCAACGCGGCCAAGCTCGAAGCAACGTAGATCGAAACACGAATCCATCGCGCGCGCGTCATGCTGGTTCTCCTTTATCGACGGAACGACGGACTACTGCGTAGCGCCGCCAGCGCCGGCATCACCCGTGACGGGCACCGAGCAACTAGCCGGCGACTTGCACGGGGCGAGACCGCTCGGTACGTTGGGGTCCACGATGCTCGTCTTCGTGCCGTTCAGCACGCTGGCGACCGCCGCCACGTCAGCGTCTTCCAGGTGCGCGTCCGTCAGCACGCCGGTAGCGATCAGGACGAACTTGTCGAACGTGCCCGCGCCGATGCCGAGCGTTGCGTGCGCGGCCGACATGTTGCGGCAGGTGAAGCCAGATGGAGTGGTGAACGGATAAGCTTCCTGACCGCCTGCAGCTTTCCCAAGCAAGTTCGTCAAGCACTCGCCGATGTCCGTCCCGGTCGGCTTGTGAGACGAGCGCGCTTGTTGCGAGAAGTAGGTCACGATGACCGGGTCCTTCAACTCCTCGGTGACGATGGCGGCCACCGCTGCCGCGATGCCGTCATGACCACCTAGGCGGTCGTACAGATTTGTCATGTTGACCGCGCCGCCTTCGCCGCCCGCACCAGCTTCGACGTTCTGTGCGCCGCTCGCTCCGGCGTCGCTCGCGCCCGCGCCGCCTTTTCCGGAAGCGCCCGCGTTGGACTTGCCGCCCGCGCCCGCGTTGGACTTACCGCCCGCGCCCGCCGTGGCAGTGGGAGCCGTGTCGTCATCACTGCCGCAACCGACAGCGAGTGCGCCAGCACCCACAAGCAATACAAGAGAGACCAAGGAAAACTTTGTCACGCAAACCTCCGAAGTAAATTACAAGCAGCCCTCATCAACTGAACAACGTTCGTTGAACGGTCGAGCGCACGCGCATGGGTGCGCGAGCCTTGCGAAGATACGATCTCGAGTCAGGTGCAGCTCGCGAAATTTCGGCTGGGCGCGTGATTTGGGCGGTGCGGCGTTTTGTCTGCACACTGACCACGTGTGGCACTCGTGCGTGAATGTCGATGAAGTGCCGAGTGTCTATGAATGTTTGATGGCGTCGCGCCCCGCGCATTGTCGTCACTGTGCTGATTCGCCACGGGCTCGCGGGTAGCGACCACGCCACTGAGATCAGGCTCGTGTCTCGGTGCCCGCACGCGGCCCCGGGCCATCTGCTCTCGAGGGGCATGACTCAGACCCGTCCTTCGGCCACTACACTCACTCATCACAGGCTATTGCGCAGTGTCACGCAGCGCTCCGATGAGCGGCGAGCCGTCCCGTGGAAAGCGCTCATCTCCGACGTCTTCTTCGCTCTCATCAGCACGAGCGAACAGCCGCTCAAACCAGTTCACTCCGCCCGATCTCGCTGAGCGGCAAAGCGAAAACCAAAGGACCGACGCCCGCACTCAAACCCAAATACCGGATTCTGTCCGAGACCGATCCCAGGCAGCGCGCGAGCGCGGCCCCGCCTTGCCCGACGCGCTTCGTGACACCCGAAGGGGTGAACCCCCTTCCGCTCCCGCTCCCGCTCCCCGGACCGAACCCCCTTCCGGGGCCGCGCTCGCGCGCTGCCCCTTCTATGGATCAAGAGTGGGATGTCAGCGGTGCTCGCTTGACGGCTGCCCCGCGCTCTGCATAATTGGCCTGCTATGTCGCTTCGCGCATTCCGTCGTTTCGCTCGCCGCGCCGCTATTTGCGGCGGGCGTGAAATGCCGTAGCGCTTCTCGACTCGGCAATTCGCGTAACCGCCCGTTACTGGGGTGGTTACGTCGCGCTCATTGGCGGGCTGCCCCGAAAGGACAGCCCGCCGTGACATCATCAAAATCCCTAAAATTTAACCGGAATCTCGACTCTAGCGAGCTCGAAGGCCTGCTCGCGGCCGACGCTCGGCTGATGAAGGTGGCGGCCCGTCCTGCGCGCATCATGGTGCGCGGCAACGGCTCTTACTTGTGGGACCACCTTGGCACTCGCTACCTGGACTTCGTCCAAGGCTGGGCGGTCAACTCGCTCGGGCACTGCCCCCTAGAGGTGACGGGAGCGCTGCGCGAGCAGTCGGAGACGCTGCTCACCGCCAGCCCCGCCTTCCATAACCTGCCGCAGCTGCAGTTTGCCCGAACGCTGGCGGGTCGCGCCGGCATGGCCAGCGTGCACTTTGCGAACAGCGGCGCCGAGGCGAACGAAGCAGCGCTCAAGCTAGCTCGCAAGTGGGGCAACCGGGAGCGGCGAGGCGCGTACCAAATCATCACCACCGAAGGCAGCTTTCACGGGCGCACGCTGGCCTTGATGGCGGCGAGCGGAAAACCCGGGTGGGACGAGCTGTTTCCTCCAAAAATGCCGGGCTTCGTCAAAGTTCCCTTCGGTGACGCGGCCGCCGCCCGAGCGCGCGTGAGTGCCGAGACCGTCGCCATAATGGTCGAGCCGATTCAGGGCGAAGCCGGCGTCGTGGTGCCGCCCGACGGATACCTGCGTGAACTGCGTGAGTTGTGCGATCGCCACGACCTCCTATTGATTTGCGATGAAGTACAGACGGGGATCGGGCGCACGGGCGCGTTGTTCGCTTCTGAACATGAAGCGGTGAAACCGGACATTCTGACGCTTGGAAAGGGGCTCGGCGGAGGTGTGCCGGTGTCGGCAGTTCTTGCCAACACGCGCGCCAATTGCTTCGCTCCGGGTGATCAGGGCGGCACGTACAACGGGAACCCACTGATGGTCGCGGTCGCGCAGAGTGTGTTCACCGTGGTCTCCGAGCCGGCGTTCCTCGCTCGCGTGCGAGCGTCTGCCGAGTACCTGCGAGAGCGCTTGTCCGAATTGTGTAAGGAATACGCGCTCACTGTCCGCGGGCGCGGCTTGTTGCTCGCGCTGGTGTTCCCGGACGCTCGCGCCGAGCGGCTGGTTCAGGCCTGCTTTTCGCGGGGCTTGTTGCTGAACGCGCCGCGCCCGAACCTGCTGCGTTTGATGCCCTCGCTGCGCGTATCGACGTCTGAAATCGATGAGATGGTGAGCACGCTCGAACAAGCCTTGCGCGCTGAGGGGTAATTCGAAGGCCCGAAGTAGCTCGTTGCTGGGTCTCCAGCAAGCCAGCTGAGCGCGCGTCCCGGCTCGGTGTGCTCAGCTGGCACCGAGCGCTTCACGACCGTGCTTTCGCAACAGATCCAGCTGTGGGCCGAGTGGAATGATCCGGTTTGGGTTCACGCTCGGATGACTAGTGAAATAGTGATGCTTGATGTGCTCGAGGTTGCAGGTCTGAGCGACGCCCGGCGTTTGATAGATGTCGCGCAGGTAGCCCGATAGCGCCGGGTAGTCCTCGAGGCGCCGCAGATTGCATTTGAAGTGATAGTGATACACCGGATCAAAACGAAGCAGCGTCGTGAAGAAGCAGAGGTCTGCCTCCGTGAGCGTGGCACCGAGTAAGAAGCGCTGTGTCGTGAGCCGTGCCTCGTACGCATCTAGAGCCGTGAACAGTTCACGCGCCGCGTCTTCGTAGGTGCTCTGCTTGGTGGCGAAGCCGGCCCGGTACACGCCGTTGTTGACTGGCCCGTACAGCGCGTCGATTTCTCGGTCGATTGCGAGTTGTTGGCTGCTTGGGCAGAGGTCCACGCGGGCGTCGCCCAGCGCGCCAAACTCATGGTCGAACATGCGCAAGATCAGCCGTGACTCATTGCACACGATGGTCGACTGCTTGCGATCCCAGAGCACGGGCACCGTGACGCGCCCCGTGTAGTTGCGATCCGCGTGCGTGTACACCTCGTGCAAGTAGCGAGCGTTGTGGATCGGATCCGACGATGAACCCGGAAAAGTAGCGAATTCCCAGCCGAACTCCGCCATGTGCGGGTGCACGATGCTGACGCTGATGGCCGCCTCCAGGCCCTTCAGCTGGCGCCCGATCAGTGCGCGGTGCGCCCACGGGCAGGCTAGGCTCACGTACAGGTGGTAGCGCCCCGCTTCAGGAGCAAAGCCGCTGGAACCATCGGCAGTGACGGTGTTTCGGAACTTGGTTTCGGCGCGTACGAACGCGCCCTTGTCGTTCGCGACGTGCTGTTCGTCTTGCCATTGGCCTTGGATTAATTTGCCCATCAGGCCGAGACGCTAGTGCCCTGCCTCGGCAATTCCCAGGGGAATTACCGACCGCCGCTGGCGCGTTGGTCGCCGCTGGTGCGGCGGTCGCCGTTGCTCTTCTTGCCCATTTTGCTCATGACTGCGCGAATTCGATGGTACCGGCGAGAACACGCCGTGACTCCCGAGCTCTCCGTCTTGCTGCCCGCGTTCAACGCCGCGCACACGCTCGGCGCTGCGCTGCGCAGCGTACAGCGCCAGAGCGAGCCGAACTGGGAATGCATCATCGTCGACGATGGCTCGATGGACGACACGCTCGCGATTGCCCGCGCGGCGGCGCAGGCGGACGCGCGGTTTCAGGTGCTGGCGCGGCCGCATGGCGGCATCGTGAGCGCGCTGCAGGCGGGGCTTTCGGCCTGTCGCGCGCCGCTTGTCGCGCGCATGGATGCGGACGACTTGATGTCGCGTCGGCGCCTTGAGCTTCAGCGCCGGGCGCTTGTCGAGGCGCCCGAGCTGTGCGCGGTGGGCTCGCACGTGCGGCTGTTTCCACGCGCGCCGCTACGCGAGGGCCGCCTGGCCTATGAGCGCTGGTTGTGCGGCATACGCACAACCGAAGCTGTCTCGCGGGAGCGCTTTGTGGAATGTCCCGTCGCGCACCCCACGTTAGTGATTCGGCGCGAGATCCTGGGCGAGTTCGGCTACCGCGATCCGGGTTGGCCTGAAGATTATGATTTGATCTTGCGCTTATTCGAAGCCGGGCAGCGCATCGGAGTGGTGCCCGAGCGGTTGCTCCATTGGCGTGACGGCGAGGGGCGTTTGTCTCGCACCGCTCCGCAATATGCGCTTGCCACCTTTGTGCAATGTAAGGCGGAGTTCTTGGCGCGCGCCTTCCTAGCGCAGGGCGAGCGCTACCTGCTTTGGGGCTACGGTGACACGGGCAAGGCGCTTGCCGAGGCGCTCGCGCAGCGCGGCAAGCACCCGGCGGCAATCCTCGAGCTGCATCCGCGGCGCGTCGGGCAATGGATTCGCGGTGTGCGCGTTGTTTCGCCGAATGCGCTTCCCGGCTTGCCGCGGTTGCCTTTGATCGTTTCCGTGGCGGGCGCGACGCCGCGCGGCGAAATTCGGAACGCGTTGTCGGCGCTCGGATTCGTCGAAATGCGGGACTACGTGTGCGCCGCCTGAACGCGGTTTGCCTTTCTTGACGGCGATTTATTGGCATGACAGCGTGCCGGCGCTTTGTTCAAGCCGACTCGTGTCCGGATTGTCACGTTCGCCGCGTTGCTCGTGGGCGGCGCTGGGCTGTTCACATTTCACTACGCTTCGTTCGGCTGGCGACAATGTCATCCTCCGCGCCTGCTGGTAACGACTGAAGAGCGCAGCCAAGCCAAGCTCGCCATGCCCACCCTCGAAGAGGTGGAGTTCAAAGGCGAAGGTGGCGTGCCGCTCCGTGGTTGGTTCGTGCCACCGAAGTCGGGTGCGCTGGTGATCCTGGTGACGGGGTTGGGCGGCAATCGCGCGTCGCTGCTGCCTGAAGCAGAAATCTTGGCGCGCGCGGGCTACGGCATCTTTTCCTGGGACGCGCGAGCCAGTGGGGACAGCGGCGGTGACGTCGTGACTTGGGGCGCGCGCGAGGCGTTGGACATCGCCGAGGGCGTGCGCTTTGCGCGCGCGCGGTCAGACGTGACACGCATTGCCCTGCTCGGGTTCTCCGTTGGCGCGAGCGCGGTGACTCGTGCGGCTGCCAATGACGCGACTATTTCGGCGGTCGTGCTGTACGCCACCTGGACCAACCTGCGCGACGAAATCCGCTACAAAACCAGTAAACGCGGGCCCTTGGCCGCTCTCGCCGCGCTGCTCGGCTTCCGCCTCGCCGGCACGGACATCGACGCCATTCGCCCTGAAGACGACATGAAGCGCATTGCGCCGCGCCCGGTGCTGTTCGTGTCTGGGCGCCAGGATCTAGACACCCCGCCAGCGATCATGGATCGCATGTTCGAGCTGAGCTCACCCCCCAAACAAATCTGGAAGCTACCGAACGTGGGGCACGGCGGTTACGAAGAGGCGGGCCCCGCCGAGTACGAGCAACATGTGGTCGGATTTTTGGATCAATACCTCAAGCGCTAGGACGGGACTCAGGGCCTGCCCCGTGCCCGTGCCCGTGCCCGTGCCCGTGCCCGAAAAATGGACACCGCGGCCCAACAGCGCCCCGCACTGGCGCACGCGAGCTGCCGCGAGGCGACCCACAAAAGCCGAGAAAGACGAGAGGGAGGTCGGGCACGGGCACGTCAAGCACTAGGCGCTGGAGGGCGGAGCGGGGGCGGGCATGCGGAGCAAGAGCGTGATGGTGATCGCCATGAACGCGACCGCCGCTAGCGCCAGCGAGAAGTGGACGGTGATCACGCTGCCCAGCAGCCCGACGGTGATGCCGCTGAATGCGCGCAGGCCGCCTGATGACATGTTGAACAGACCGAGCACGCGCCCACGAATTGATGACGGCGCGTGCAGCTGCACGATGGTCTGCGTCATGCTGCTGAACGAAAGCTCGAAGAACCCGGCCATGAATAGGCAGCCCAGCGCGAGCGGATAGGAACGCATCAGCGCGAACCCGCCCAGCGCGAATGCCCAAAGCGTTGCAAGCTTCAGCGCCGAGCCTGTCTCGATTCGAAAGAAGCCGCGTCCGGTTTCGAGCAATAGCCCGCCGGTGAGCGCGCCTGCCGCGTCCGCCCCGAGTAGCGCCGTGTACGCCGCGCCCGGATCGGCGTGCCCGAGGTCCGTCGCGAACGTCGGCATTTGTGCCTGATAGCTGTTGCCGATGAAGAACGAAGCGCCACCCGCGAGGATGATCATTGCGGCCAGCACCGGGATGCCGCGCACGTCGCGGACCGTTTCCAGGATGTCCGCGAGGCCGCGCACGGCGCGCTTGGCGCCTTCGCCGGCGCGGAATTTTCGCCCATACGGCGCAGCAATCAGCCACAGGATCAGCGGCAAATAGAAGCACGCATTCAAGAACATGCCGTGCTGCGGCCCAAGCGTGCGCAAGATCAAGCTGCCCACGCCAGGGCCGGCAAGCATGCCCAGGTAGCGCGCGCTTGCGTTCAAGCGCACGGCGCTGGCAATCCCCTCGACGCCGACCACATCATACAGCAGCACTTGGCTCGAGGTTAGCCAGAACACGCCCGCGCAGCCGTGCAGGACGAGCAGCAGCATGGCCTGCCAAATCTGCAGCGTGCCGGTCAGGAAGAAGTATCCCCAGCCGAGCGACACGCACATGAACAGCGCGGCGCCTATTTGAATCAAGCGTCGCGAATCGAAGCGATCATTGAGTGCGCCGACGGGCACCGAAAACACTAGGTACGGCACCCAGTGCGATACCACGGCGAACCCGCCGAGCGCCTGCGAGTGAAACTTCTGGAACGCGACCCAGTAGCTGATCACATGCTCGACGTTGTCGGCCATCATCGTGAGCAGGAACGTGATCAGGAATGCGCCAAAGCCGGGTAGGCGCAGGGCGTCGAATGGGCGGTGAGTGGGGTTGGACATGTCTAAGGGACCCGGGTCAAGCTTTGTCGAGCTAGGCGTAGATCAATCCGGCGCCGAGAAGGGTGAAGAAACCTTGTCACTCTCGAGATTCGCTTGGAACTCGACCAAGCAGCGCGCGGGCGTGGGGATGCCGAGCGCGTCCGCGAGCTCTCCCACGACAACCTCTGCTGCCAACGGCGCGGTGCCGTGAGCCGTCGCGCGCAGCTGGGTGAACACCCGCTGCTCGTCAGCATCCACGATGCACGGGCCAAGAGCTGCCGTGGCGAAGCGCGGACAACACCTTGCGAGCTTGAACACGGCGCATGTGTGCGTCGCACTGTACGCGATCTTGCCGCACGCCGCGCTTGCTCGTGCCTTCCGCGCGTGCGAGCAATGGCGCCCGGCTACCTCAAAGGTTATGATGACGTGCTCGGCTCGCTGTTGCCGTACCTCACCGAGCGCCTGTTCGCGAAGGCCCAGAACGAGATCAGCCGCGGGCAGCTGATCCCGTTCGGCAAACGACTCGTGCTCGACCCTTCCTGGAACCTCACTTACACCGGGCTATTGGGCGGAAAGACCGTGCTGCCGCTCAACGCTGTGGCTTCTGCGAACGTGGAGCGCGGCGTCGTGTTGATTCAACCTCGCGATCAGAAGAAGCCTTGGCAACGCATTCTTGCGCGCTCGATGCCCAACCTGACTGTGTTTCAACGCTTCGTGGCGCTAGTCAATGCCGGGGCGCCTGTGCGCTACGGTAATCAGTAGTTGGCTAGGAAGAGGGCTTGCGTATTGCGCGTGCGCTCTTACTACGGCGCAGCTACCTTCTTGGCCGGTGTCGGCATGACGACCGCGGGTTGGGTCCTGTACGTGGCCAACCGTGCGCGCTTCCAGCGAAGTGAGCTCGGCCCGTTGCAGCCGGCGTCCGCGCGGCTCGGCTTGATTCCGTTGCCGCGCGCTGGGCTCGGCTTCGGTGCGACCGTCGCGTTCTGACGGTCGACACCGAGCCGGCGCGCTCAGCGACGACGATTGCCGAGCAAGCGCAGCAGCATCAAGAACAAGTTGATGAAGTCCAAGTACAGCATCAGCGCGCCCTGGAGCGCGACTTTGCTCTGATCTGCCGGGCTTACTTCGCCCGCGAAGCGCTTGAGCTTCTGTGTGTCGTACGCGGTGAGGCCAGTGAACACGATCACGCCGACGAACGTGGTCAGCCAGTAAATCATCGTGCTGTGCAGGAATAGATTCACGACGGAGGCGATCACGAGGCCGATCAAGCCCATCATCGCGAAGCTGCCTAGGCCGGAGAGATCACGCTTCGTCGCGTAGCCGTAGGCGCTGATCGCGCCGAATGTACCCGCGGTGACGAAGAAGGTGCTGCCGATGGACGACGCGGTGTACGCCAGGAAGATGACCGACAACGTGACGCCGTTCAGCACCGCGTAGCCAAAGAAGAGCGCCGCGGCGGCGGTCGCGCTCAGACGCTTTGCCAGCGCCGAAAAAGCCAGCACCATGCCGAGCTCGCCGATGATCAGCCCGTAGAACACGATCGGGTTGCCGAGGATCGCGTGCATCAGCGTTTCGCTCGAGACAACGACCGTCGAAGTGGCCGCAGTCGCGAGCAGACCGGCTGCCATGAATGCATACACCTTGCGGAGAAAGGCGTTGCTGTCCGTGGCGACCTGATAGGTGCCCTGCTGCGTGGGGTACTGATTGTAGGGGTTCATGAATTGCCTTCCGGGATGTTCGACGCCGTGACCAATACCGCTGCTGGGGCGCGGAGCAAAAGTGGCCAGGGCTACCCGTTCAACTTGTGTCGTCCGAGCGCTCCTGACAAGGGCCGGCCCGCTCCTGGCCGCATCCTGTAAACCCATGAGTTTCAAGGATATTCCCCAGTCAGATGGTAACGCTAACGTCGGCCGGGGCGGCGTCAGCCAGCCCGAGGCGCCCCGCGGCGGACACATGCGCGCCGCGCGCTTCGCGCACGCCGCTCGCTTTGCCCAAACCGAACGCCGGCATGTTCAGGTACACGGTCTCGAAGTTGCCGGCCGGCACGCGATACGCCTCGTGCCAGATCCCGACGTCACCATTCACCCCGATGTGCTTGTTGAACGCGCGCCACGCGGGCAAGTGCTCGGCGTTGCGCAGCTTCGCGTACGCCAGCAAGTGATCCATGGTCTTCCAGTAACTCAGCAGGATTGTCGTGCGCCCGAACCATGCCTCGGTGCTGAGCATGCCGAGCTCCGGGTGCCCGCCCAGTTCGCGCAGTATGCGCGGCATGGCCATGGCGGTGCGCAGCCATTGCCACGGCTTCCACCACCGGTTCACCCGCATGCCGATCAAAAACACGACTACCTCACCCTCCGCTGCGTTCGTCATGCGTACGTTGTGCGTTGCCATCTTTCGAGCCTCTTTCAGGATTGTCAGGTGAACACTGTTCACTTGGTGGACAAAAAATATTCAGCAGAGACCACGCAAAAGCCGCTCCACGGAAGCGCGATACAAGTCTGCAAAAGCTGCGTCATCGCCCACTGCGCACAGGTGTTCGGACAAGCGCAGCGACACCAGCCCGTGCACGTACGCCCAGATCAGCACCGCCGTGGTCGTCGCATCGCTGGGCGCGAGCACGCCCGCTTCCGTGCACTCACGCACGCGGTCGACCAGGAACTGAAACGTGGTGTCTTGCGGGTACGACTCGGCCGTGGGGCCCCGCACCTTCTCGGTCACGGTCATGAAGATGAAGCGATAGTCGAGCGGGTTTTCCAGTGCGAATAGCCGGTACTGCTCAGTCGTGCTGAGCAGGCGTTCGAGCGGCGTGCGGGCTGACAACGCGCGCACCAGGTAACTCGAGAATACCTGAAAGCCCTGAGTGCAAGCCCCGAACTGCAACGCTTCCTTGTTGTCGAAGTGGCGATACACCGCCGCCGCCGACACGCCCACGCGCCGCGCTACTTCACGCAGTGAAAACCGCGTCGGCCCGTCCTCCAAGAACACGTCCCGCGCCGCCGCGACTAACTCCGCGCGCGTGTCGTCCACCCCGCGCAGGAACGGCCGCCCACGCGGCCGCGTCTTGGCAGGCTTTGCGGGGCTCAAGCGCGTTGTCATGTGAACAGTGTTAACACGCGAGCGTGCCCTGTCAACTGGGAGAGTTTTTGATGGTCACGCGCCGCGGCTCAGCGCGCCGCAGCCTTCGGCGGCCCGACCGGCCACGACCCCGAGCGCGCCGCCGCCGCAGCAGGCACGTCCCACAGCCGAGCGCGCACACCCACGCCCATGCGGAGCGCGACCCGCGGGCAGCAGGCCGACCGCCCTCGCTGCACGCGCGCGACGTTCTCGGGTCGTCCGTGCTTGCGGTGTCGTCCGTGCTTACGGCGGAGGCGAGCGGCACTTGGCACACCACGTTGGAGAGCGGGCTCACGTTGTTGTAGCTATCCGTTGCGGTCGCCGCGACGTTGTACGACACGCCATTGGCGAGACCAGTGGCGTTGCCCGTGCTCGCATCGCGGGCGGCACTACCGCAGCTGAAGTTTTGGACGCTATTGGCGCTGGCGCCGGGCAGCACCGCGTTTGGCGCGCTACAGATGGCTACGTCCGAACCTGACGCAGCCGCGCCCGCACCTGGCTCGCAGTAGAACTGAAAGCCGCTGATCGTTGTGTCATTCTGATCAACGCTGAAATCGACGTGGATTTCGTCGGACCCACTCTGCGCGCCAATGATGAGCGGTGGGTTGGGGGGCGTGAGCTTGTACGATGCCGTCCAGGTGGCGAACGTGCCTTGGATGGATTCGGACGCGTCCACCAGCATGAAGTACAGCGAAATGCTTTGCGCTGACGATGACGGTTGTTGCAGCTCGCACGCTTCTGCCAGCGGCACGTCGGGGCCCGCGTTGGGCGAAGACGCCAGGGTGCGGCCGTAAAGAAGGTCCCGCACTCGAACGTGCACCGGTGGCGGGAACATAGTATCAACGGGCGGCGCGGCCAGCAGCCAGCAGTTCGAGAGGCTGGCGTCGGTGCGATTCTGCAGCACGTCACAGTTGGTGCCAGCCCAAACCTGCAGGTTGTAGATAGGCGTGGGTTGCGTGACCGTGAGGGAGAACGAGATCCCCGCATCTCCCAAGCAATCCGCAGCGTTGATTTGCGTGCTGAACAGGTTCTGGCGGTCGTCGGGCCCTGACCAGACAACGCCTGTGGCCGGAAGCATCACTGATTGTGCGGCAGCCGGCCGCGCGCCCGCCAATAGACACGACCCCAGAACCAGCACCCCGAAGTTGAATTTCGACACGCACCCTCCAACGCTTGAACACCTGCTGCAAGTCCCGAACCGGCCCCGCAATGAACGATAGCCCGTCTTCACTGGACGCCAACGCACGCCTTGGAACGCAGAACATCGTACTAGCGACCCGCTCGGCCCGCGCGTCCTTTTCCTGGTGACCCCCCTAAACCCCCATTGCACCTACTCGTGCGAACTTGTGTCGCTCCGAACCCGCTCCCGCTCCCCATCCCGGCCCCCTTCACCAATCAAGGCTGGCGCATGCAGCAGTCACGGAGCGTTTGGGACTCGCTGGGCGCTGCGCGCGGCGGCGCACCACAAAAGTGCCCAGCAGAACCAAGGCCGAGCTTGAGAGCGCAGTTCAGCGTCGCGTCAGCAGGTAGTTGCATAGGGCCCGGAGCTGCGCGGGGCGCACCGGCTTGTGCAGCACGTGGAGCCCTGTTTTTTTGGCTTCGCGCAGGCGTTCCGGGCCCGTATCCCCGGTGATCAACAGTGCGGGCAGCGCTGTGCCGAAGCGCTCGCGGAGCAGCTGCACTGCGTCCGCGCCGTTGCTGCCTTGCGCCAGGCGGTAGTCCGCGAGCACCAAATCCGGCGCCGCGTTCTGGGCAGTGAGCAGTTCCAGCGCTTGCGCGGCGGAGGGCGCTTCCAGTGAGGTGCAGCCCCACTGCGTGAGCAGCGCGTGCATGCCCTCGCGGATCGCGGCTTCGTCGTCGATCACGATCA
>JBDTJC010000134.1:0-8624 GCA_039936055.1 Polyangiaceae bacterium
GGTCCAAAGTGTCCAAGACTGTCCTGCTCGCCTGCGAAAAGCCGTTCTCCGCTGCTGCCCGCGACGAAGTCGTCGCCATCATCAAGCAAGCGGGTTACACCGCCAACGTCCTCGAGTCGTACAAGGGCAAAGGCCCGTTGCTCGACGCGATCGCCAGCGCGGACGCCGCCATCGTGCGTAGCGACGTGATCGACGCTGAAGTGCTCGAAGCCGCCAAACAGCTCAAGTTGGTCGTCCGCGCCGGCGCCGGCTACGACACCATCGACACCGCGACGGCCAAGACCAAGGGCGTCGCCGTCATGAACACCCCCGGTCAGAACGCGAACGCGGTCGCCGAGCTCGTGTTTGGCATGCTCGTGTACACCGCGCGCAACAAATTCAACGGCAAGGTCGGCAGCGAGCTCAAGGGCAAGACCCTCGGTCTGCACGCCTTCGGTGCTGTGGGCCGCGCCGTCGCGACGATTGCCAAGGGCTTCGGCATGACCGTGTACGCGTTCGACCCGTTCCTCACTGCGGACCAGATCAAGGCGGGCGGCGCCGTGCCGGCAGCGTCGCTCGAAGACCTGTACACCAAGAGCCAGTACGTTTCCTTGCACATCCCGGCCACCGCCGAGACCAAGGGTTCCATCGGCAAGAAGCTGCTCAGCCTGATGCCGGCCGGCGCCACGCTCGTGAACACCGCCCGCAAGGAAGTCATCAACGAGGCCGAGCTGCTCGAAGTCTTCGAAGCCCGCAAGGACTTCCACTACGTGACGGACATCGCCCCGAGCGAAGCCACCGGCACAACCCTCACGGAGAAGTTCGGCGCGCGCTACCTGGTCAACTTGGTCAAGTCCGGTGCCCAGACCGAAGAAGCCAACGTCAATGCCGGCCTCGCCGCCGCCCGCCAAATCGTCGGCTTCTTCGAGCGCGGCGAGAAGAACTTCATCGTCAACAAGTGATCGTTCTCTGAATTTGCTGGGTTCCCGTTGCTCGTGCAGCGCGAACCAGCAAGCTCACTGGAAGCGCACCAGAAGAGAAACGCGCGCCGCCCTTTGGGTGCGGCGCGCGTTTTGCGTTTGTCGGGCAGTCGCCTCGAGCGTTGTCAAAAGCGCCAAGGCCGCACGAAACCCCAGGTGACGTGCGGGGCAAGCGCCGCATCGGCTCGAATTCCTGGGCTGCGGGGCCGCGAACGCGAACGGCGTTGCGGCAAACGAATCCTGGATCGCGGACCGGACGGGCCACGCGACCAGCGCAATGAACTCGCTCGCGGGCTTCCTCGCTCCTCGGCGGCCCCGGAGCTGGCACCGCCCCGTGATTGCCTCGTGGACGCCTCGGACACAGAAACGCTGGACACGGGGAACCGAGTTAACTACAGGAAACCTCACGACAGGCCGAAGTGGCGGAATTGGCAGACGCGGCGGACTCAAAATCCGTTGGTAGAAATATCGTGTCGGTTCAAGTCCGACCTTCGGCACCCGCAGAAATCACGCTCGATCCTTCGACGAGCCTATTTGTCCATCGGACCCTCTAACCGGGGTCCGAGGGCGATGCGTGGGCCATCAGCGCCCCCGCAAGCTCCGGCTGCGCCTCCGCCAGAGGCCTCAGCGAACCCAAGGTGCCGAGCTCGCCTGCGGAGCGCGCTGCGCGCCGGTACCGGTTCCGCATCGCGCTCGTCGTGGGTCCGATTCGGTCCTGTAGCCATGTCTCCGAACGGCCCGCGGCCAACGGCCAGTGTGACGAACGAGCCGCGTAGGTCGTGCGCGCGGAGCCGTCCGCGGTTCTCGCCCTTGTTGTGCAGCTCGTGCCGGCGGACGCGGGCCGTCCAACGGCGACCCCGCAGCGGTCGGCGAGCTTGTCGATCTCGAACGCTTTCTCGAACGGAGGCGACTGGCGGTGAGCCAGCGCGCTCGGCTGATCGAGCCGCACGTACGGCTCGGGAGCTGCAAGTCAGCGGAAACCCGTTTCAATTGGTGCGATTAGCCGTTTGTGCAATGAGGCAGGGATGAGGTCACTTCTTACTATCGCAATCGGAGCCCTACTGTTCACCGCATGCGGCGGGCAAACGAGCGCGGGCTCGTCGCCCAGTGTGCCGAAGTCGGCGATCGAAAAGGCTGCGGACACGAAGATCCCGGACGCCGGCGCTGACAGCGGCAAATAGTCGGCAACTCGCTCCCGCCCTGCACCGCCCCTGTCTGCGGTGGTGCACTCCAGATTTGTTGCGGGCGGAGTATCGTCGGGCCGAAGCCATTCAAGAGCGACTCTGCACGCTTCAACCCGTCACCGGTGGCAGCTCCCAGACGAGCTCAGCCGATGACCTGCCGAACGACCGTCAGCCAGCTGCGCGAACCGTGCACCATTCGTCAGCAGCCACTGCGCGTTGATCTTTACGAGGTCCTGAACGGCGAATCGCGTCTGCAGGCACGGTGCCGCAAGCGGTGTTCCGCGTCCGCGTGCCGCGCCGGCAAAAACCCGAGTCCGCTCGTTTCGGTGCGACCGACCGCCTGCACTTGCACACAGGAGTGGCGACCGAACCTCGGTGCCCGCACACAGGCGCACGGGCGCCTACACACGACGGCGGCAACCCTACCGACCGGGAAGCGTTACCGGGTGTGCGCTTGACGCTCGGAGGCGGCGTGGTGCTCCTCGCGCAGAAGATCTGCGGACCACCCGACCTCGACCTGGAAGGACACGCTGCTCCGATAATCTCGGTGGATCCAGAGGAACCGAACGATCCGGATCACTGCGCCAAGAGTAATCCGACGGGTAAAATTTGCCCACATCCAAACCATTTCAATCTTGACGACGATCCAACCGCAGTGATCTGACGCACTGCACCTGGCGGAACTCGACACGACAGGAGCGAACGACAGGAGCGAACGACAGGAGCGAACGACAGGAGCGAACGACAGGAGCGAACGACAGGAGCGAACGACAGGAGCGAACGACAGGAGCGAACGACAGGAGCGAACGACAGGAGCGAACCCGCGCCGAAGTTAGACAAATGCGTGTCGCAATTTGAGAGCACGAACGGAGCAATTTCGACACGCAGCGTGAGCGCAGCGAGTTGCCAATTGCCACCTTGAGTCCGAGCGACGCGCGTGATTATCTGTAGCGATGGACCCATTTCAGCGCTGCGTTGAAGACCTCGGTTCCATCGATCGATTGCTTGAGCTCCCGCATGGCAAGGACATCGCGACGGAAATGTTCCGTGAGCTCGCGCCGTACATGGCGGAGCTCGCGCCGCTGAAGGATCGCGACACCACGGGCGCCGTAGCGCTGCTATTCGAGTACTCCGAGAGCATTCGCGTCCGCCTAGGCGCGACCAAGTTCGAGTCCGGCATACAGGCGGGGATGAAGCCGCCCTCACGCGTCGCTTAGGCGCTAGCGAGCGTCGCAAGCGCCAGAGCGCGCCCGCCTACTCGAATCAGTGCAGCACGGAAGACGAGCAGTTTGTGCTGCAGTTCAACGAACCGTCGCAATCCTCGAAGGCGGACGGCACGTGACCATCACCGCAGTAGGGCGCCTTGGTGCACGCACTGGTACACACGGTCTTACATTACGCGCTGGCGAGCGCGACGTTCTTGGCGCCCTCGTCGCAAGTATCATTGCCGTTCTTGATGCCGTCGCCGCAGTACGGTGCGAGGCGGCAGTCCGACTTACAAGTACCGTAGACGCCGTTGTCGACACCGTCGTCGCATTGCTCGCGCGCTCCTTTCACGCCGTTACCGCCGCGGAGCTTGCACGACGCGAAACCGGGAGCGGCATCAACGTAAGAGGAACGGCCGCGCGGAAGCCACTCATGAGGTCTCGCGACACCCACGCCCGCTTTGGTCGTACTCAGCCGGATGCGCACTCGCGCGCTAGCGCCGTTTTGGAGCGCGAATTCGGCAGAAAAAAAGGCCACGCCGACACGCCATTCGGATCGAGCGGCGTAGCCGGGCGTTACATGATATGAGCCGCGCCATGCGAATCTGCATTCTTGGTGCAACCGGCCTAGTTGGCCGCGAAAGCTTGGATCTCGTGCAACGCGCCTGGCCGAGCGCGGAGCTTCATCTGTTCGCAAGCCGCGACCAAACGCTCGAGCACGGCGGCCACTCACACAAGGTGCGCGCCGCTTCGCAGCTCGAGAGCGCCGAGGCCTCGCGCGGCGACCTCGCGCTCGTCGCTTTGGATGATGACCACAGCCAGCGCTACGTGCCGCGCTTGCTCGAGCTCGGTTACCGCGTCGTCGACAAGAGCAACACGTACCGGCTCGACCCCAAAGTTCCGCTCGTCGTCGGCGGCGTGAATTGCCGTGAAGTGACCGAGACCGTGCGCCTCGTTGCGAACCCGAACTGCACCACGATCCCGTTTGCACTGGCGACCGGTCCGCTGAAGCGCCGCTTCGGTTTGGCATCGGCAACCGTGAGCACCTACCAAGCCGTCAGCGGCGCGGGCATCGGGGCGCTGGATGAGTTCTTGGCCGAGTCCAAAGCGGGCTACGCCGAGGCAAACCGCCTGGGCAGCACGTTCAACGTCACGCATTACGCGGGCAACACGGTGCCGCATAACGGCAAAACGGACGAGAGCGGCTTCTCCGCGGAGGAGCGCAAGCTCGTGCAAGAGAGCCGCAAGATTCTGGACTACCCGGATTTCGCGGTCTCGGCACAATGCTGCCGCGTGGCCGTGGCGGTCGGTCACTACCTCAACGCGTGGATCACGCTCAACGAAGCTCCCGAGCTCACCGCCATCGAGGCCACCCTCGGTGACAGTAAGTTCAGCCCGTTCGTACGGTTCTTCCCCGGCTCTTCCGGCGACGGCCTGAGCGCTCTTTCCTGCGTCCACGAGCGCGACCGCGCACTAGTCGGCCGCCTGCGCCGCGACGCGCGCGACCCCAGCGGCAAGAGCTTCTGCCTGACGATGGCGGCCGACAATCTCCGTCTGGGCGCAGCGACCAACGCCGTTCGCATCGCGAGCCGCTGGTTCCCGGGCAAAGACGCCGATCTGAACGCTCCGGGACTCTGAGTTTCTCGTCTCGTTCTTAGAAAAAGATCCCCAAAACGAAGCCAAAACCCGAAATCGCCGGGCGTCGATGCAGGTCGGGATGCTCTCCGGTAAGCTCTCCTCGTGAGTTCATCGCGCACTAAGCCGGCATCACTGGGAAGTCTTCTAGCGACTTCGCGTGATGCCGCTGCGCGTCACGCGGGTACGGCCATCGATCGCGAGCAGTGGCGGCGTATCGTTGGCGAGCGCATCGCGGCGCGCACGGAACCAGGACCGAAGCGCGGTCGTGAGCTCACGGTGTATGCGGCCTCGGCGAGCTGGGCCCAGGAGCTTTCGCTGCTCGTGAACGAGATAGTGGCGCACATCAAGGCGGCGGGCTTCGGGGTAGACACGGTGCGTTTCGCGGTGCGCGAGATCCAAGCGCGCGCACGCGACGCGGCCGCACCGAAGCCCACGGTGCGCAAGGCAGTCCTGCCGGCAGCATTGAACCAACAACTCGGCGGCATTGCGGATACCGAGCTGCGAGACGCGATTGCCGAAGCAGCGGCGCTCTGGCTGGCCCGGGATGACAACTCGACGCCGGCGAAGCGCCCGGCTTCGCTCCGGCCGCCGGCTACTTCAGTGCGGCCAAGCGCTCGAAGCCCTCGAGACGTTGAATCGCAAAGCGCTCAGTCGGACCGTAAGCCGCCGCCTGGGCGTGCAGGACGGAAAGATAGGCCCTGAGCGCGGGCAGGTTCACGGCGTCTACACGACGCAGCGCCGCATACATCTGATCCACGAATTCAATCGGCAACGGGCGCCGGAGCGCGGCGTACAGCTCGATCGTGTAGTCCAGCCATTTGCCGTGTGCCGTCGCCTCGGCAAGCTTGCCGGCGTAGGTCGCGGCGCGAGCGACCACGCGCGGCGCGGGCTCACGCCCACGTTTCACTGCGGCCAACACGTTGTTCAACGCGGTCGACAGCACGCGCTCGGCTTCCTCCCCTCGGCCCATTGCGAGTACTTTGTCCACCACGCCACCGAGCAACTCCAGCGCATCTTCACGATGCGTGGGCTCCGCTTCTGCGCCCGGCAATCGCAGCGCTGACTTGCTATCGACCCTCGCCTCGTCTTGCGAAGCGGGCGGAGCGGCAGCGAGCATCTCCGCAGTGACGCTCAAACCATGCAGAGTTTCGGCCGTGAAGCGTTCCGACGGCTTCATCGCGGGCGCGCGAGAAACGCAGCGCAGCACGAACGTTTGCTTGCCGATCGCGAGTTCATCCCCGGACTTGAGCGGCTCGTTGCCTTGAACGCGCCGTCCATTGACGAATACGCCGTTCGCACTGCCAAAGTCTTCGACGACCGCGCGGTCCTCGCGCACGACAATCTGTGCGTGACGCCGAGACACCAGACCGTCATCCAACACTAAGTGGCAGTTGGAGCTGCGACCGATCAGCACCTCGCCCGGCCGAAGCTCGAACGTTCGCCCCTGGAACTCGAGCCAGAAGCGCTGCGGGCCGCGCTGCGTTTCTGGTCCGTGATCCGCGCGCGGTGACGCTTGGCGAGAGCCCTGATCGGAATCCAATCCGACTAAACATAGCCTCCGGCCCGCAGCCCGTCGAGCGCCGGCAGGGCAGCTATTTTGCAGCCGCTAGTCGCTCAAGCCCTTCGATGCGACTGAGCAGAAAGCGGTCGGCCGGCCCGAAGCTTCCAGAAAGGTCGTGCAAAGACTCCAAATAGCCGCGTAGTACCGCGAGGTTCACGGCCTTTACCTTACGCAGGACCGTGTACAGCTCGTCCACCACAGGCGCCGGACAGGGCCGGCCGAGAGCGGTGTGCAGCTTGAAAATGTAGTCGACCCAGCGTCCGTTGCTGGTCGCGCTGCCGAGCTTCAGCGCGTAGTCGCTGGCGCGCTCCATGGTTTCGGTGAGCACGTTCACACCGCGCTGCGCATCCACGAGGAGCTGATCGAGTTGCTCGAACAGGAGCTTCTCCGCTTCCTCGCCCTTGCCCATGGCGAGCGCTTTGTCCGCCAAGATGCCGAGCAGGCCGAACGTTGCGACACGCTGCGTGGGCGCTTGGATCAAGGTATCGGCCGCGAACTCGCGGCGCGATATCACCACCATGTCCTGGCTACCGATCGAGATCTGATCGCCGTGTGCCAGCGTGCGCTTGCTCTCGACGCGATCCCCATTCACACGCACGCCGTTGCGGCTGCCCAAGTCCACTATGACCACCGAATCAGCGCTCACGTTCAGCGTCGCGTGGTTACGCGAAACCAACGGATCATCGAGCGACAACTGACATGTCGCGGCACGACCGATCGCGAACTCACCGTCAGGCAAGTCGATGTCGTGCTCGTTGTAGCGCAGCGAGTGCTTCATGCACCGACGGGCTCCGACGCACCGAGTGCCTCAAGCCCAGCAAAGCTCTCGCGATCTTCCGTGCGTGGACCGCCACGCGCACTCACGCTCTCGACTACGCGACGCGCCGCAGGCGCCAGGGATTTGCGCGCCGAAGCAGGCAGCAAGATCAAATTCTGCCCGACCGCGCGCGGAGGCACGCTGCCGAGCGACGCATAGACCGACAACAACCACTTGCCCCACGCGGCATCACCGCGCGTCGCGGCCAGCGTGGCCGCTGCACCCGCCACCGCGTCCAACGTGTGCCGCTCAAGCGGCAGGTTATTACCAATGCGCTGCTCGATGCCCATCCGCGCGTGCGACAACATTCTCTCGATGTCGTCCGTGCGGCCCAGGGATTCGGCGCGGCGTAGTTGCTCGACCACTAAATCCAGGCCCCAGTCACGCTGCGTGCTGGGGGCGCCTGCCAGCGTGTCTTCCTCCGTGCGGTCGCTCGAACCGCACGCGGGGCATTCGAGCAGCTCCAGCGGGTACGGGTGCCCGCACTCGGAGCAATGGCACATGAAGCCAGTCGTGCGCGTGCCGCCGCTCGCTGCGATGGCGGGCGCCGCAGACAGGAACACCATTTCCTGCGTCCCGATGCGCACGCGCTCACCGTCACACAGCACGTGCACGCCCTTCAACGACGCGCCGCCAACTTGCACGCCGTTCCGCGAACCCAAGTCCTCGATCGTGGCGCGTTCCCCGCTGATGCGGATGCGGGCATGCTCACGTGAAACGAGCGGGTCTTCGATCGTCACCTGGCACGTGGCGCTGCGACCAACGACGGTGTCGCCCTGGGGCAGATCGATCTCTTGGAGCAGGAAGCGGAGTCGGAATCGGGGCAAAGACATCCGTGGGTGGGGGTGAAAACGGAGCCGTAAGCGTAGTCCCTGCCCCAGTACGCCGTCAAAGCCGGATTGCAACGCCCCGCCGATGACGAAAGACCCACAAAAGACGTGCAGCGCGCTCCCGGCAAAACCGAGACACGCGCTGCGAGCCGCTCATCACTCGTGACGGCTTGTGAGGGGCAGAGCCCCTCACGCTGTCAGGATCAGGCCTTGAACTTCTTGATCAGGTCGGCCAACGCGGCGACGCCTTCACGCGGCACCGCGTTGTAGATCGACGCGCGCATGCCGCCGACCGAGCGATGACCCTTGAGGCCTTCCATCTTCAGCTTCTTGGCCTCGGCCAAGAACTCCGTCTCCAGCTCTTCCGACTTGAGCGTGAACACGACGTTCATGGTCGAGCGCGAGTCCTTCTCGACCGGGCTCGCGAAGA
>JBDTJC010000135.1:0-4332 GCA_039936055.1 Polyangiaceae bacterium
GTGGCTCACGACGGAAGACCTACCGGACCCAAACAATCGCGTGCGGCTGGTGAATGGCAAGATCCGGTTGGAGTACACGCCGAACAACCTCGAGTCGTTCAATCGCTTGCGCGATCGCTGGGTGGCCGTTCTGAAAGAGGCGGGCCACGCCGATCATTGGTTTCGTTTGCATGCGTATTTCAAGAAGCGAATCCCGCTGGAAGGGGTCGGTCATCAAAATGGCACGTGTCGCTTCGGTACTGATCCGAAGCAGTCGGTCCTGGACGTAAATTGTCGCGCGCATGACGTCGACAATTTGTACGTGGTCGACGGCTCGTTCTTCGCCTCGAGCGGCGCCGTGAACCCATCCTTGACGATCATCGCCAACGCCCTGCGCGTCGGGGACCACCTGCTAGAGAGGCTTCACTGAAGGAGCGGGCGCGAAACGAAGCGCCGGGTTACGGCGCGAGACAATTCGAGGCCGCACGCGCAGCACTCGGGCTTCATTGGCCCGAATACCTGTGCGAGGCGCTGGGTCTAGGCATCTTCATGCTTTCAGCGTGTCTAATGAGTGTGGTCTTGGAATACCCTCACTCACGCGCGCATCAGCTGCTCCCGAACGCGGACGTGCGTCGCGCTCTGTTCGGGGTCGCCATGGGCTTGACCGCGGCCGGAATCATCTATTCTCCGAGCGGCCAGCGCTCCGGCGCGCACATCAACCCTGCCGTCACGTTGTCGTTCTTGCGATTGGGCAAGATCAAGCCGTGGGATGCGACGTTCTACGTGCTCGCGCAGCTGGCGGGCGGTTTGCTTGGCGTGTTGCTTGCGTGGGCGTTGTTTCCGCGCGCGCTTGCGGACCCCCTGGTGAGGTTTGCGGTAACAGTCCCGGGGTGGGCCGGCGTGCACGGAGCGTTAATCACCGAAGCGGTGATCTCCTTCGTGATGATGAGCGTCGTGCTCGCCGTGGGGAGCATCCAAAGATTGGCACGCTTCGTCGGAGCAGCGAGCGCCGTTCTGATAGCGCTTGATGTCTACTTCGCGGCGCCGCTTTCGGGCTTCAGCATGAATCCGTCGCGCACCGCGGCCTCCGCACTGGTAGCCAATGTCTGGACAGCGTGGTGGGTGTACCTCGTGGCACCGCCCCTGGCGATGTTGGCCGGGGCGGAGTTGCATTTGCGGCTGCGCGGCGCGCGCGCGATGCCCTGCGCGAAGCTGCACCACAGCGCGCAGGTTCGTTGCATCTTTTGCGGATTCGAGCCGTCGGCTTGATTCATTTCTCACCTCGAGAGCGGGAAGGAAGGTTTGACGACCCCCGCTGTGCCTGCAAGAGGCGCACCACGGCTGCACGCCTGCCTTGGACGCGTGCAGGGGCTGAGCGCGCTCAGGTCAATGCGATGTGCACCCTCAGACACCGCGGGGCGTCGTGCTCATCGGGTTGGGGCGCCGCGTGAAACCATCGGTCCTATCGCGCTCGAGAATTGCTTTGCGCTCCTCGTATTGTTCGGTCGTGATCTCGCCCAGCGCGTAGCGGCGTTGCAGAAGCGCGAGCGGCGAGGCCTGCTTGTATTCGCGCCACCTGCCGCGCGGGATCGGGACGGCGACGCCGAACAACATGACCAACGCCACCAGCCAAAACACCCACCAAACTGCGCTCATTCCCCAAAAGGGATAATAGATCATCTGGAACCTCCGCTGCTCGCTACGCATCAGCCGTGCCGTTGAATCAAGCGAGCATTCGCCGCAAAATCCTGCATGCGAGTGGCTAGCTGACCGCCCTTAAATGACTACACCGAGACACACTGTCTCGATTGGACGGAGCGCCGTTCGCTTACGCGCCCGAAGGTTCCGCGATCGAAGCGCAGGGTCGGGAGCGCTCTGTTGGGAACTCTGGCATGCGCCATGCAGGATGCATCCATCATGCAAAGGAGCGCGCGGATGTCGAATCGACCGAACGTACTCGCGCTGAGCGCGTTGGGCGGGCTCAGCCTCTCTTTGAACGGTTGCGCCGTCATCGGCGGGATTTTCAAGGCGGGCGTGTGGGTCGGCGTGATCGCTGTCGTCGCCGTGATCGGGTTGGTCGTGTGGGGCGTTCGCGCAGCGACGCGATGACACCACGGGCATCCTGCCACGCCAGGCCGCCGATCGATTTGACGCAGGCATAGTTAGGGCTTTCCCGGCTCACGCTGCGCGCAGCGTGCCCCCACAACGGAGCGACTGATTCTAGCCTGGGTCAAAACGTCACCGCACACTTACGAAACCGGAGACTTCATGAAAATTCAGATTAATCACGATGAACATATTCGGCCGAACGAAGAACACGTACTTCAAATCGAAGCCGCAATCAGGCAGGCGTTGAGCCACTTTGTTGAGCATGTGACGGACGTGGAGGTGCACCTCAGCGATGAAAATGGTTCAGGGGTGGGACAGCAGGAAAAACGCTGTCTGATCGAAGCGCGCCTCGCAGGACACCAGCCAATCGCGGTGAGCGAAAGCGGGTCGACGATTGATGAAGCCATGCACGGCGCGTGCGTCAAATTGAAGCAGTCGGTCGCGAAGCTCGTTGAGCGATCCCGAGGTCACTGACTGAAGCCGGTAGCCATGGTCGAGGCTTCCGCCGGCCGTCGAATCAGTCGTTACGCTGCTTACCCGGCAGGCAGGGGCAAGAGAGGTACTCGTCGTGACGGACGCGCATTTTCGCGCCGAGTTCAGCACGGCCCCAATTGGCGCTGCGGTCGGAGGCATTGAGCGCTCGCTGCGCGCGCTTTCCGCATGTGAAGCGCGTTTTTCGTGGAGGCAAGCCAGCTGCGCCACTGGGCTTGCACGAGACGAACAGCCTTCATGTCGTGTTGCCGTCGCGCGCTGGCAAAAGCTGAGCCACTTCCGTACCTGGTATCGGAACAATCGGCCACGTGCGCGTAGCGAAAAGCGTCGCCGACCCCGTATTCTAAACTCGGCCCTTCGCAATTCCACGTTCAATGGGAATCTCGTCGACCACTGGCTTCGTGTCGTGTACGGTTGCGCCGTCAAGCGTGCGTGGTGGGGCAATGCGCGAGGCGTTCAATGACTCGATCGTCGTCAGTTGCCGGAATCTCCAATAAGAGCGCGCGAATTATCGCGCGCACCGCGGGCGTGCGACCTCGGGAATGGGGTAGGGCTTCGTTCAGAGGGGATCTGCGCCTTCGGCGGCGAATCAGCGAGCTGAAGCAGCAATGCCATGAATTCGAGCGCCAACGTTTGCTACGGCAACGCGAAGTGACGCTGCTCGTCCATGATTTGCGAAATCCGGTCTCTGCTATCTCGCTCAGAGCGGCGCTCCTCCTGGCCGACCAAGCTATCTCAGCTGCTGATCGTGAATCAGTGACGAAGATCCAGATGCATGCTCGCCAGCTAGCGGGCATGACTGCGGATTTGCTGGACATCGGCTCGCATGATGCTGGAAAATTTGCAGTAAAGCGCGCGCCAGTCGACGTGCGCTCGATCTGCGACAGCGTGTTCGCGGAGCTTGAGTTACACGCGCGCAGCCGTCAGGTCATCCTCGAAACCGTTCTACTCGCTTTGAATCTCGACGCGGACTCGTGCCTCTTACGGCGAGTGCTAGGCAACCTGGTTGAGAACGCGATTGCTCACGCGCCTCCCCACACCCGGGTTTTGGTGTCGACCACGGTCTCCTCGGTTGGGTTTCAGATTCGGGTTCAGGACGAAGGCCGCGGTGTCCCCGCGGAAATGCGCGACCGGGTGTTCGAAGCCTTCACCCAACTCGACCCGCCGAGGCGCAGTGGACACGGCCTGGGGCTTGCTTTTTGCAAGCTCGCGGTCGAAGCGCACGGCGGTCAAATCTGGGTCGAGGATGCCGCTCCCGGCGCCGCCTTTTGCATCGTGCTGCCGCAAGCGTCGCAGGTGAGGTCGGCGCATCGCACTGCTGGTCGAGGCCGCTGAAAGGAACACGCCGGTGACTGCATTTTCTCGGCTTTTGCTAGTGAGTATCGTGCTCGGGGGGCCTGCGTGAGTTCGACCGCCACACGGATGGCTCTGCTGCAGGGACGCGGCAAAGAGCGGTAGAGTTCAGCTCCGCTGACGGAAGGAACATGCTGGCGGAGCCACGCGGCATCGCGCTCCCGCTGCACGTCAGCTGACGCGCGCCGCGCGTCGGGCGCACCGCGCTCAACGCGCGTCGGCGCTGCGTTCGTCGATTTCCACGCGACGATCCAACTGCCAGGCAGGGCCGGCAGAACCAGTTGCATCTTCCTTCCCTCGGGACTTCACCGTGATGTTCGCATCCGCTACACCCTTGCTCGCAAGATAATCACGGGTCGTGGTAGCTCGGCGCATACCCAGCTCCTTGTTGTATTCATC
>JBDTJC010000136.1:0-10798 GCA_039936055.1 Polyangiaceae bacterium
TTCGCAACTCTGGAAGGGCCCCCTTTGAAGACTTTTCGCAAGTTTTCTGAGGGGGCTTTTTTGCTCGACCCTCAACGAACCTGATCAGGAACGAGCTGACGTCCCGCGATCTACGTGCGCGTGCTCACGAGCCGCGGTCAGGCACACTCCTTCAGCTACTCGGTTTGAGGCAAACTCGCGTTGTCAGCTTCGAGTTTACGGCCACTGAGCTTCTGGTCGACGTCGAACCGACGACTCGGACGCCGTGCTGCGGGCGCTGCGGAGCACGGTGTTCCAATGGCTACGACCAGCGGGCACGGCGATGGCTGCATATCGATGTCATCGGACTTCACGTGGTGCTCCGCTACGGCATACGTCGAGTCGACTGCGCAAGTTGCGGCGTGACGACCGAATTGGTTCCGTGGGCGGAACCGATGTCGTCGTTTACGCGCATGTTCGATGAGCTGGTGGCGTACTTCGCGCAGCGCACGGACAAGACGACCGTTTCGAGAACAATGGGCATTGCTTGGCGTTCGGTTGGCAACGTCATTCAGCGCGTCGTGGCCCGCCTTGGTCCCAAGAACGAGCTGGACGGCCTGGCTCACGTCGGCATCGACGAGCTGAGTGTGCGCAAGCATCATCAGTACATCACCGTCGTGACTGATCACCTCACGGGCAATATCGTGTGGGCTGCGCCCGGCAAGAACGCCGCCACGCTGAAGAGCTTCTTCGAGGCGCTGGGCGCGCAGCGCGCGGCAAAGCTCGAGGTGGTGACGATCGACATGTCGGCCGCGTACATCAGCGCCGTGGAGTCGATGGCGCCACAAGCACGACTCGTGTTCGATCGCTTTCACGTACAGCGCCTCGCCCACGACGCTCTGGACCAAGTCCGCCGCGCCGAGGTGCGCGCGTTGAAAGGAACCCCCGAGGCCAACGAGCTGAAGCAGACCCGCTTTGCCTTGCAGAAGAACCCCTGGAACCTGACGACGCTCGAGACCGAGAAAGTGGCGCGCGTCCAGAAGCGCAATCAATCGCTCTACCGAGCGTACCTGCTCAAGGAGACGCTGGCGGCTATCCTCGATGGCCGCCAGGTCAACGTCGCGCGTCGAAAGCTTGGCGAGTGGATTGATTGGGCAGCGCGCTCGCGACTGGAACCTTTTGCGAAGGTCGCACGGACCATCTCCAAACACATAGAGGGCATTCTCGGCTACGTCGCCACGCGACTTTCCAACGGTCCCATCGAAGGCAACAATGGAAAGATCCGAACCATCACCCGCAGGTCACATGGATTCGCCGACCCCTCCAGTGTGATCGCTCTCATTCATCTGTGTTTCTCGGGAATCGACGTCGCGCCCCGTAGACGCTACCCGAACTCGACGACGGCATCGACCTGATGGGCAAGGCGTTTCATGCACCCACTAAACGTGCAGGAGAGCCAGAACTTTGCAGGCGAGTTCGAGTCGCGACTTTACGCCGAGCTTACGGAACAGATTGGAGATGTGGAGTTCGATGGTCTTGGTCGAGCACTGCAGGTCCTGTGCGATTTCTTTGTTGGCTTTTCTCTCCACGATCTTGCTGACCACTTCAGCTTCTTTGTGGGTCAACTTCGCCGAAAGCACCGTCGTGATAGCCGCTTCGCTTATCGCCATCTACAACTCCTGACGTACACTGTCCCCCCGTCGGGACCCCAGCGCGGTTACTACATGAAATTCGTCGGCGCAGGTAGCCGAAAGTCGGATGACTTCATCGGCGCGCGACGCGCGAGTAGACGGCGGGAACCGTCAGGTCACTTCCGCAAAACTATCGTCACCATCGCAACCATTCATCCTGTCGAGGTCGACCCGTACCGATTTTGAAACTCCAACATTTTGCAACGCTTAGGGATCTCCCTAGATGGCGGCGCAAGTCGAGCCTGCTAGGTCTTGCGGGACGGAGTCTGGGCTCCGTTCGGCAATCAGGAGAAATGAAGTCATGCGCGTATTACCGTCCAATATCGGGTTTGTGTTCTTGCTATCAGCACTACTTAGCGTCGCCGGCTGCGCCGGCAACGCTGTATCCGACGAGACGGTGGAAAGCCAGTCGGCGGCCCTCACCTCGGTCGACTACTACGATTCGACCGGTTTAGTGCACATCCAGGTCAAGACGTGCGATTGGACTGCTGCAGCCGAGCACAACGTGACGGCATGCACGGTGAATCCAGGCTTCGTGCTGGTCGGCGGCGGCGCCGAGGTCGAAAACTCAGCATCCGGTGGAGGACTATTGACGAAAAGCTTCCCGGCCAACAATACCACTTGGTTTGCGGCATCCAAAGACCACGTGGTGGCCTACGCACATCGTCTTCGCGCTTATGCCGTGGGCATGGCGCTGCAGAACATGACCTCGACAGCGCTGAGCAGTTTGGTCACGATCACCAGCGCCACGAGCTCCGCCGGTCATGCGCCCAGCGTTCAGGTAAACGCTCCAAATTTCAACGTCGTGCTCTCAGGAGGCGCCGCTTCCAACGCCTCGGGGGCGGGGCAATTGCTCACCGGCTCATTCCCTTCGAGCGATCTCCTCTCTTGGACCGCTAGTTCGAAGGACCATGAAGTGTCCGATATCGCCACTGTGACTGCCTTTGTCATTTCGGTGCCGGTTTGCTTGAACAACGTGGTGCCCCACTGTCTGCTCACCAGCGCTCAGATCGGTTCGGGCTTCGTGCCGACTGGTTATGGTGTTGCCGCCGCCAACACCACGGGGGGCTGGGCACCCCTTGGAGTGGGTGGACGGGCGCAGTGGAACGGTAATGGGCGCTTGTTGACTGATCTCATTCCCTCCAACGCGGCCGGGCGCGGCGCAACGGCCTACTCCAAAGATCACATCCACGCTGAGGGCAACGAGACCGACGTCTGGGCCATGTCGGTGCAGGGATTCTAGCCGCGTTTCAAGCCCTTTCGAAGTGCGAGCGGCCCACCTAAGAACGACGGCCGAACGGGATGACCAAGTGGCCCATCGCACGCGATGGGCCGCTCAGTGCTACATGACTGAACTGCGACGGCAATTTGCGCAACCGCGCAATCAAAGCGCGCAGCCCTCATTCTCGATCGACGAAAGCGCGGGTGCCGTACGCCTCGCCTATCCCCGTGGCAGATGACAGATCGTTGCCTCAAGTACCTGGGCCCAATCGATGCGCGACGGCTCAGTCGCCGAAACTGGGCAGTCCACCGAGTGGCGGCGTTTCCCGATACTTGCGGCGCTTTCAGGCGCCGGAGCGGCAGCTGGAGGCTCGACGAGCGCAGCTATCGGGAGGCTGCTCGCGCTCCGCACGTGTTGATCAGCATCACGTTGCCCATGCGGAGAGGCGGACTCGTGGGAGGATTGAGCCACTCCGCACAGCGCGGGTTCTGAGCTCGCGTTCTCTCGCGGGGCGCTCGGCACAATCCATTTGCGCCACGCCGAGTGTGGCGCAAACACCCCGTGGAAGACGATAAGCGGGCGTCTTGGGGCGGGACGAGCGCGGCAAGGCGAGCGAGGAAGTCGAGCGGGGTGAGGACGCGATGGGTCTGCTTTCCCCACCGCCTGCGCAGGGCGTACGCGACGAGGCCGTTGGGCTAGAGCTGCAGGCGCTCGAGGCTGAGCGGCGGGCGCGCGCAGTAGCGGAGCAGGCGTTCTCGCACATCGCTGATCCGCGCCGTCACGCGGCAACCCGGCAGTCCCCTTGACTTTGCGCCGAGAAGGGCCCTCGAACGCGACCTTGTGAACGCCGTGAAACAGCGTCAGCGCGCCAACATTTAAGGCGAGGTCACTCGTGAGGCAATACGATCTGCAGATCTAATTGTCGCTGATCATGCATCGAGCGCTGCGCCGCGCGGCGGCCGAGCGCCTGGCGGCTTTACCGCTCAGCTAGCGGCGGCGGGCTCTCGGCGAGCGCCGCTACTGCCCGGGCCAACAAGCGATGCACGATGCTGAGTTGCACGATCGTGTTGACGGCTTCCATCGCCGCTGTTGCGATGGCGGCCCCGACCGCGCCGTAGCGCGGGATGAACACCGCAGCTAAGATCAGATACACGGCCAGGTTGAAGACTGAGACGATCATCATCGTCCGGAACTGACCGAGGGAGATGATGTAGGTCGTCGACAACATGTTCAAAAACATGAAGAAAGCGCCCACGACTAAGGCTCGGAACGGCCAGATTGCGCCCGTGTATGCCGGCGCAAAACGGTGCAACAGCCAATTCGCAGCGACCCACGCGAGCGCGGCGAACGGCAAGAAGCCGAACGTGACCTGAAGTACCGAGCGTCGGTACGACGCTTGGAGCGCGCGATGTTGACGAGCCGCGACCATGCCGGCAACTGTCGGCAGGGAGCTGAGGAACACGGCGCCTGCGACGGCCATTACCGGCTTGATCAAGCGATCTGCGGCTGCGTATTGACCTTGCACGGCGGCGCCTGCGCCGTGCAGGAAGAAATAGGCGGCGCGTGTATACAGCGCCACGAAAAACTCCAAGACGGCAGCTGGCCACCCCAAGCGGAGCATTTGCACTGCGAGTTGGCGATCGAAACGCAGCCGACCCCTGTAAACACGGCGTGCCCACGCCCAGTTGATGGCGGCCGCCGCGATCCCGGCCGCAAGGGCGGAGAGCTGAAACCCGACGGGACGCCGTAAGAACCAGAAGGCCAGATACGCGCTGCCGAGCCGAACTAGACCGACGACGAAGGGCACGGCAATGCGTCGATGGATCGTCTGATTGAATTGGAACGGCAGCAGCGAAACGACGGACACCGGTGAGACGAGCATCCCTACCGCCAACACGATCAAGAGTGGCAACAGGTTGCCTCGCCCAGTGGCAAACGCAAAGCCGAACCCAATGAAGGCCGCGATGGTCGCTGACACCGTACGGATGCCCCAAACCGTGCCGCGGAGCGTCGCATCACAATCACCACGACCGGCGGCCATCGTGATCGCAACGTTACCTAGCCCCAGCGCTGCGAGTGAGTCGAACGGCTCCATGAAGGCCTGACCCTCTGAGAGGCGACCAAACCCGGCCGGACCAAGCGAGGCCGCCGCCAGCACGATGGCGTACCCCACTAACACCTCACCCGCCGCGTCGCCCAGAAGGATGCTGGCCGCGTTGCGAACGATGCGTCTTCTTGCGCTCGGCTGGACCGGAGAGTCGTTCATGGTGTCCAGTTTGTTCGGCATCCTAACCCGACCGCTCGGGCTCGCAATCCGAATTTCTAAAGCTGAGTGGCGTCAAATCAAGGCGCTTTTCTGCAGTCCTTGGCTCGCGACGCAATAGAGCCGGATGGTTGCCAACGCCAGGCGCCGATGGCTAACAGGAGCATGAGGCGGATCATCAGGACTGCGAGCAGCCCGAGCGTGACGCGAGCCTTTCCGAGGCAGCTGTCATGGATCGGACTGGCTGGCGCGCTGCCAAAAGGCAATCGTTTGTTCGGCGCACTTACGCCAAGTGAACGTACTGGCCCGTGCCAGACCCCGCTCTTTGAGCTCGGCGCGCCGCGCACTGTCGAAGAATGAGATCTTCAAGGCCGCGCTGAGCGCCTCTTGTTCACCAAACGGAATGCTGAGCGCCCCGTCACCCGCAACCTCGTCCAGTGACGAGCCCGTGCTCGTGATTGTCGGCACTCCGCAGGCCAGTGCCTCGATGACTGGCAAGCCGAAACCCTCATAGCTCGACAAGAAGGTGTGAACCATGGCCTGCCGGTACAGAGCCGGCACGAATGCTTCCGGCACATAACCGGCAAACTGAATTGCGCTTTCGACTCGCAACTTGCGGGCTTGCGCTTGCAGCTGCTTCGTTCGGTGCTTGCCCAGATTGCCGGCGAGTACCAGGCGAGCCTCCTTTGCCAGGCCCGCGGAAACGAAGGCCGCCATTAAAGTCCCGAGGTCTTTGCGTGCATCCCCCGCGCCGAGGTACAGCACGTAGGGCTCCGAGCCGCCGACGATTTCGTCCAGCAACGTTCGCTCGTTCGGCGCGGCCTGCTGATTGAAGAGCTCGTGATCAACACCGTGCCAGACGACGTCGATGCGCGCGGCGTCGATGCCCAGGACCCCGCACAAGTCGCGCTTGGTCGCGTGAGACACTGCTAATATGCGTCGCGCGCTCTGATAGCGCTTCTGCTGTGTGGCCCTGTAGATCCTGTGCCAAAACGGGATGGGCGTCAGGTACTGATTATGCAGCACGAGGGGGATCAGGTCGTGACACGTCAGCGTGAAGGGCACCGAGCCAGGTGGCGGAACACCGTTCGGATCGGCCAGATGCAACAGCCCCGGCCGTTGGCTGGCTAGCGCCGCCATCTTGCGTTGAATCAGGCGCCGCCGCCGCCCGGGTGACCGTGAGACGGGCAAAGTGGCCGGTCTCTTGCAATACGCGAAGGGATCCTCCACTAGCATCAAGCGCCGCAGATCTGCACTCGCGGCCACGCCTTCCACGGGGAAAACGGCCTCCTTCGTCAGCTGGGCGAGTCCTGATGCCAGCCCGCGCACGTAACGACCGATTCCCCGCAGCGAAGAGACGGTCTCGAGCGGCGTGAGGTCGAGCAGAACGCCGCTTGTAGAAAGACTAGATACGGGGCTCAAGTGCCTGACAGCTTAGTCCCGCGGGAGACCGGAACCAAGACCCGGGTTTGGTCGCAAGAACGAAGTCGGACGGCCTGAGCACATTCCCCTAGTTCGTGCCCGTAACGGATCAACAATGAAGTTTTCAATGTGCGAACTTGTCGTTGTGCCGGCCGAGGGGTCGCTCGGCTGTCCCGCTGCAACCGCGACGGCGCTGCCCCCGGACGAGTCGAACGGCGAACACGCGACGCTCGAAGGGTTGAGGGGCGCGCCGTCCAGCGGCGTCAGGCGCGTGCGCGCTGGCAACGAGGAACACGCGCGGCGGTTTTGAGAACGTGCTTGGTGCGCCGGCCACGACTTAATCGTATTGTCCGAACATGGATGCTGCGACCGAAGAAGCTGCTTTGCGTGTTGCCTCGGTTGAACGAGAGGCCGCGCCGCGCTGCGGCGCGTGTGGGCACCCCAAGCGCGCACCGTTTTACCCGCCTGGCGACATCGTCGAGTGCTCCGAGTGCGGGGTGCTATACGTTTCCCCGCGACCGACGGCGGAAGCTATATCCACGTTTTATTCGGCACAAGGTCACTACGATCACTGGGACGCCGATACCGGGCGCAACGCGATGTGGCGCCGACGCGTCGAGCGCATAAGACAGCTTGTCCCGAATGGTCGCTTGCTAGACGTTGGCGCAGGCCAAGGCGATTTTGGCGCAACAGCTCGTACTTTCTATGAGGTAGATGGCACCGAGGTATCCTCTGAAGGCGCGCGCTTGGCGCACGAACGGCACGGGCTCGATATCCAGCTGGGTGATGTGTGCGCCATCAATCTGCCGCTGGGCGCCTACGACGTCGTGACGCTCTGGCACGTGCTCGAACACGTGGCTGAGCCGATGACGCTAATCACGCGCTGTTATGAGCTGCTGAAAGCAGGTGGAGTTGTGTGCGTAGCCGTACCCAACACGGACGAGAACCTGCGGTTGACACGCGCCAAACGAAAGACAGGCTTTCGAGCAGCTGGCGGTGCTGCGGTAGCCAGTGGGATTCGCGTTCCGCGCCTCGAACTCGCGCGGCCGACCGAAGAGGTTCACCTCACTCATTTCACACTCGACACGCTCAAGTCCCTTCTCATTCGCCAAGGCCTAGCGTTGATCGAAGAGGGACTGGACGACTACTCAGCCGAAGCGGGTCTGACAGCTCGCATCAAACACCAGAGCTATGCGTGGTTTCACGGGATGACGGGGCTGGCGGCAGGGCCCTGCCTCTTCGTGGCGGGGCGCAAACCGTGACGGTGACCGGCGAGTAAGCAGTAGTTCCGCTGGCACCCGCCGTCGGTTCAGGCTCGCGCGGTCTCTTCACCCACTCGATCGCCGGGTTGACCCGTGATGGCGATAGGCGACGCGAGGATGGACGCGAACAAGTTCCTCCCCTCGCGGGCTCGCCGAGCCAGCCGAGCGACCCCGGCGCGCAGGGTGACGAGTTCGGATACTGAAAAGTTCAGTGGCGACCGTTTAACTCCTGTTCAGCAGCGGAGCGAGATCGTTGCGCGTCCATTCGCGCATAGAATCGAAGCGTTCGCTCGTCCTCAACGCGCGACGCGCTCGAGCACTAGAGGCACGCGCTTGGGTTCCTTCGTTGCAAGCTGGAATGCGTTGCTGACGTGCGCTGCTTCGCTTTGCGCCAAGCTCTTCGTGCGCGCGTGAAGGAGCGCGAGCGGCTGACCGCGCGTCACCCGCTCGCCGTGTTGCGCGAAGAGCTCGATACCCGCGTGAGCGTCCACCGCTTGGTCCGCGCGGGTGCGCCCAGCGCCGAGTGCAATTGCCGACATTCCGAGCGCGTACGGATCGCACGCTGTGATGTAGCCGCTGCGCGGCGCCAATACCTCCACCTTGGCTTTGGCGTTCGCCAAACGCGCGGGATGTTCGACTGCGTGCGTGTCGCCGCCGTGCGCTTTGACCATGCGCAGGAAGCGCTCCAGCGCGGAGCCGTCAGCGAGCGCACGTTCGAGGCGCGCGCGAGCCGCGGGGAGCGTGCGCTCGGCCTTGCCGACGAGGAGCATCTCTGCGCCGAGCGTCAGCGTGAGCTCGCGGGTGTCCGCGGGGCCGGCGTTACGGAGCACTTCGATGGCTTCCCTCGTCTCCAGGCCATTGCCGATGGTGCGGCCGATAGGTCTGGACATGTCCGTGAGCAGTGCGACCACGCGCTTACCCGCCCCGCTTCCGACGCGAACCAGCGCGTGTGCGAGAGCTCGGGCGGACTGCTCGTCCTTCATGAACGCGCCGGGGCCGACCTTGACGTCCAACACCAAGCCGTCGATGCCTTCCGCGAGCTTCTTGGACAGGATGCTAGCCACAATCAGCGGGATGCTCTCCACTGTCGCGGTAACGTCGCGCAACGCATAAATGCGGCGGTCGGCCGGCGCGAGTTCCGCGCTTTGCCCGATCATCGACACCCCCACCTCGCGCACGATGCGCTCGAACTTCTTCGGGTCGAGTTGGACGCGGTAGCCGGGGATGGCTTCGAGCTTATCGAGCGTGCCTCCGGTGTGCCCGAGCCCGCGTCCGGAAATCATCGGCACGGCAACGCCGCAGGCGGCGACCAAAGGCGCCAAGCAAATGCTGATCTTGTCCCCCACGCCGCCGGTGGAGTGCTTGTCGACTTTGACGGCCTTTACGGAAGGCAAGCGCAGCGTCTTGCCCGAATGCAACATGGCTTCCGTCAACGCGACGGTTTCGCGCTCATCCAGCCCGCGCAGGAACGCGGCCATCAGCCAGGCGCTCATCTGATAGTCCGTGACGGTGCCAGTCATGAACCGCGCGATGAAATCCTGAATCTCGGCGGCCGGGTGGGTTTCCCCGTCGCGCTTGCGGCGGATCATCTCTACCGGATTGATTGAGCCTTTCATCGTCAACACGAGCGTACTACTTTACAGACCAAGTGGAACGCGCGCGCGGCAGGCCCAAGGGAAAGTTCACGCAACATCGGCGGCTCGACCGCTTGCGCGAGATCCTCGAAAAACACCCGCGTGGCATCTCGCTGTACGACTTGGCGGACGCGCTGTCCGTCACCGTGCGCTCCATGCGCCGCTACCTGAAGGAGATCGAGCGCGAGTACGATTTGGAGAGCGTGCCCGCGCGTGGCGGCGGCCCGCTGCTTTGGAAGGTGCGTTCCGGGGAAATGCCGCGCAAAGTCGAGCTGCGCCGCACGCAGGCGTATGCCCTGCTCGCTGCACGTCGCTTGTTCGAGCCCATGCGTGGCTCCGCATTGTTCGAAGAGATTGATCTCGCCGTCGGCAAGCTGCTCGCCTTCGCACAGCGCCCCGGTCGTGGGCCGAACGCCGGTCTAGCCGACGCCCGTCTCGAAGACCGCTTCCTGTACTTGCCGCATGCGCCCAAGAACTACGGGGAAAAGACGGAAGAGTTGGATGACCTATTTCAGGCAGTGTCTGACTTGCGGCCCCTGCGTTTGTCCTACAAAAGCGCGCAAAAGACCGAAGAAGAGCGGTTCACGATTCACCCGTACGCGCTCGTCATGCATCGGGATTCGATCTACTGCGTCGCCTTTCATGTCGGCAAATCCGAGATCCGCACGTTCCTCTTGGATCGCATGCGCGACACCGAGTGCGCCACCACGGAGCGCTTCGAGTTACCGGCGGATTTTCAGATCGACCAGTATTTTCAAGGTGAATTCGGGATCTGGAAGGATGCCAAGCCGCACAAGGTAGTGATCGACTTCGACGCCAAGGCGGCGGAGTACGTGCGCATGCGCAAGGTGCACTCGTCGCAAAAGTTGGCGAGCATCGCGGGCAACGGCGTGCGCCTCACGATGACCGTCGGCAACCTGAATCAGGTCGTGTCCTGGGTACTGGAATGGGGTGCGCGCGCTAAGGTCGTCGAGCCGGAAGAGCTCGCGGAGCGCGTGCGCGAGGAGCTCGAAGGCGCGCTGGCGCAGTATGGGAGCTCCCCGAAGCGCCCCCGCAAGCCCGCCAAGAAGTGAGGCAGCCTTTTCTGGTTGCCATTAGAAGCGCAATTCTGCGACAAAAATGCCTCGGGTCTTCACGGAGGAGACCAAAATACGCTCACGGAGCGACTCATTTCGCGATTGGGCTAGGTTCGCGGCCATTCCGTAGTATATGAAACGTCCTCTCGGGACGATCTCCGTTTCGGTGAATTAGACGCTGCGTCGTATGGTGAATTGAATGGCTGAAGGCAAAATCAAGAAGTTGACTGACAAGGGATTCGGTTTCATCGAGACCGCGAGTGGGGAAGA